>NZ_JBEEAB010000022.1:0-114534 GCF_040120725.1 Actinopolymorpha sp. B9G3
AACCGACTCAAGCAATGGCGCGGCATCGCCACCCGCTACGACAAGTACGCCATCACCTACCTCGGCGGACTCACCCTCGCTGCCGCCATCCTCAACTACCGCCAGGGTTTAGGAGACACGGCCTAGGCGGTGGCCGATGGTCTGTGCCGCAGCAGTGACACCTTGGATGCGGCGGCGCAACGTCGCAGGAACGCTCATCGTGTACTCCCTCATTACGGGGCCGCAGCATTCGACTGTGGCTGCTTGGTGGCCGGGGGGCCTCAGGGGTCGTGTGCGCAGGTCAACGTGTCCTGTCGCGACATTCCTGAGGGTGCTGTTGGCTGACTGGTTCCCATGCAGGGAGAGGGCCGGCGGGGCCGGGGCGGGGCGACACTGCCTCAGGGCGCCCCGGCCCCGCCGAAGGCCGCCGCCCAGGGGGGGTGCGCAGCGGCCGGAGGGGATGGTAGTGGAGTCAGGAACTCGACAGCACCAGCTGGTAATCGGCCTGGAGAGTTCTCAATGTGGCGGCTGTCGCCGCGAGGCGACCAGCGGGTGCAGACACCCCCGCAGCCGGCCTGCCGCGGTCAACTCCGCCCCATCCGCTTCATGCTTGCGGTAGGTGTCTAGCGGCATCGCCGCCGGTCGAGCCGCCCTGAGCGGCTGCCGGGTCCATCTGTCCACCTCGGACGGGTCCGTTCGCATCAACATCGCCACCACCTCCTCGTCCAGGTTCTCGATGACTCCGAGACTGGCGATCGACGCGCTAGTTGAGCCTCAACGGCTCAACTAGATCTATCTGTCTAGTACCAGATATCTTTTGTGTCAAGCATCAGAGATTGATCGCTAAGGCCGCAGCAAACCCGTCAGGCAGGAGAACGTCTCATGTCCGCCGACGAGCCACCAGCAGGCAGCACGAACCACGTTCCCACAGGTGAGGACGTCTCTCCTCGCGGAGATCAAGGGCTGTATCCGATCTCGGTTGTCACCGATCTGACCGGCATCGACAGCCAACAACTCCGCCGATGGGAACGCGCCGGCCTGCTCAAGCCACCTCGCTCCGCGGGCGGAACCCGCCGCTACAGCAACAACGACCTCGCCCGGCTACGTCACATCTCCCGGCTCGCCAGCCGCGGTCTCAACCAGCCCGGTATCGCCGTCGTCCTCCACCTCGAAGATCAGCTCCAACAGCTCCGCAGCGAGAACGACCACCTTCGCGAACAGCTCTCCCGAACCCGCCGCCGGTGACGCGTCCGAGCAGCAATGGTCGTCCCCGACCGGACACTTGCGTTAGGGGAGAGACCCCAACCGGGAACTGGCCGGGTAGTAACACAACCGGCCAGTAACCAACGGGGACAACGTGACCCCATGTCAGGGAGGTCGATCCGCGTGTCGGACGCCACCTGGTGGGCACAAGCAAACCTTCCACCCACCGACACCGCACCGAGGGCTGCCCGGCGGCTACTCGAAGAACTCCTGCTGGTCTGGGACCAATCCCACCTCGGCGCACTGGCCGAGGACGCCCGAGTTGTCATCAGCGAACTGGTCACCAACGCCGTCCTCCACGCCAGCGACAGTGGAGATTCCGTGCACCTACTCATCCGCGCGGACCAAGATGGCAACCTTCACATCGCCGTCTCCGACAGCTCGCTCGACCCCCCAGCCAGACGAGAACTGACCAGCCACGCCGAACACGGACGAGGACTGGTCATCATCGGTCAACTAAGCACCCGGTGGGGAGTCGAGGCCGACGAGACCGGCGGAAAACGAATCTGGGCAGACCTCACTCAGCAAACCCCCAGCGACCAGGACAACAGCGAAGGAGCTGCTGCCACGGACCGTCCGCTCGTGCAGGAGCCGCCCCTCCCCTCCAAGCTCGGTGACGAGTTTGCTCGATCCTCGAGAAGCGGCGAGATGCTGGCAACTGCTGGGAGTCCCTCGAAAGGACCGTGTGTCCCTGCCCCGCACTGCCCATGGGCGACCGCAGCCGCCAAGGTCCGCCCAGCAAAGGTTTGGGCCACCACATAGGCGGACAAATGGTGGATAAGCGAGTTCGGATCCGGAGCGACGCGACCGACGGCTGGCACCCGTGGCGGTTCGGATCCAGATCTCCAGCCAGTTTGGAAACGCATCGCCCACAACTCGGTAGCCGGCGAGGATGTTGAGAGGCTTCCTACCAGACCATGTCCCGGCCTCTTCCTGGTTGGTCTGGTCCTTGGGCCGCCTGGGAACGGTCGCCCATTACCCAGGCGGCCCAACGTTCCTCCATCGGAAACATCGGTGACGCGCCGGGAGGCCGATGGCGCGGGGAGCATATGCAAAGGCGGCCGACGTGCATGGTCACGAGGTCGTACGACCTCAGTGTCCGACGCGATCGACTCGGCGAGCCTCGTGGCTGAGGGGGTGGTGGAGTCCACCGGGCGACGGCTGGCGTTCGTTCTCGTCGACGATCTCGACGGCCTGCCGCGGCGGACTCATGTCGGCAACGTGCGCGGCGCCGGGCGGTGCTGAAAACGAAACTTGGAGCCAGCACCAGATCTGCCGCTCCGGCGATTCTCACCCGGATGCGCGCAGGCTCTCCTCCAGTCTCAATTTCTGTCTCATTCGCCGCCGTTCAGGACTGTGCGCGGAGGGTCTCCGGACGCCGCTACACGCCCAAGAGGGCGTGGGCGATCGCACATGAACGCCGCCCCGCACACCTGCTAAGCGGGTTGACGGCTCAACCCTCTCGCGGGTTCAAATCCCGCCGCCTCCGCCCCTACCAGCCGAAACGCACCGAGTGGGCGCCGTGCCGATACCCGACCAGGGTCCGGCCGGCGGCCCTCAGTCTCAGTTTCCGTCTCATCTGCGCCGATCCGGCGCTGCAGTCCCCGAGCCGTCCTGGCTTTCTGTCCGAGCTACTCATCGGTCGGCTGTGCTGTGGTGCCTCGGCCGCCATCGGTGCTACGGATGCGGGCGGAGGTGTGGTCGAGGTCGGCGATCTGGTCGGCGAGTTGCGGGTGGGTGGGGCGAAGCGCGGGTCCAGCCCGGGAAAGGGGACCGATCAGGTCGGCTGCGTCGTTGCTGCCGAGCGCGGCCCGGATGGGTTTGATCTTGTTTTTGGTGGCGGGTTTCAGGGTTGTGAGTGCAGTGATCTGTCCCGCGAGTTGACGCAGGTCGGCGGCGTTGTTGCGTGCCCAGTCGGCGACGGCTCTGTCACCGGCGCGTTGGTGTCTGGTCGCCTGGACGCGCTGCTCGCGGGTGGATGCTGGTGTCTCCCCCGCCCGCGGGTTGAGTCTGAGGTAGCGGCGCTCCGCGGCTTGGCGACTGGCTAGTCCGAGGGCTGGGGCGATCTCCGCCCAGGTGAGGCCGCGGTCGCGGGCGGCGCGCATCAGGGTCGGTTCCCATCCGGCCAGTTCCTCGCGCAGTTGTCGCAGGGACGCAAGTGCCGCCAGCAGGTGCGGTCCATCCACTCCGAACGCAGCCACGTTCCGGTCGGTATCGGATCGCGACTGGTGTGGTGCGCCATGCGCTCGCGGCGATCGGCGCGCGCGCTTTGCCGGCTTTGCTGAGATGCGGCTCATCGTGTCCGCCAAATGTGCGACCACCTCTTCCGGCGTCGCCGCCAATGGCGTTGTTGGCGTCGGACGGTTGTCTGGATCAGCCGGGCTTGTACGGGCTCGTGCCTGGCGTGATCGGCTGGCCACTCCCCACCTCCGACGTCATCGGTTAGATGACTGAGTTCTTGTCATCGATTGGATGACATGGTACAAGAGGACTGTGCATTGACGGCCACGTCCCAGTCGACGATCAGGAGGTGTACGGACGATGTTGATGCGCACTGACCCATTCCGCGAACTTGACCGCATCACCCAACAGTTCTTCGGCGGTTCGAGCCCGGGCACGTGGTCCCGGCCGAACCCGATGCCGATGGACGCCTACCGGACAGGTGACCAGTTCGTCGTCGCGTTCGACCTGCCCGGCGTCGCGCCGGATGCGATCGAACTCGATGTCGAGCGGAACGTGCTCACGGTGAAGGCCGAGCGGCGGCCGCCGGAGGTGCCCGAGAGCGTGGAGATGCAGGTCGCCGAACGCCCGCTCGGCGTGTTCTCCCGCCAGTTGTTCCTCGGCGACACGTTGGACGCGGACCGGATCGAGGCCAGTTACAACGCCGGCGTCCTGACGTTGACGATCCCGGTCGCCGAGCGGGCCAAGCCCCGCAAGATCGCCATCGCGAACACCGATTCGGGGCAGAAACAGATCAAGGCCTGAGCACACTCTGCGGTCTGTCAGGGGCTGGTGAGCGACTGATGGCTGGAATACACGACGTCCCGGTTGACGAGGCCCGCGCGTTTGTCGACCTCGTGTATGCGGACGAAGACCTGGTACGCACCGAGTTCGACGCCATCGTCGCCGCATGCTGGGAAAGCCCACCACAATGGCCGCCCCGTCCGAAGCGGGCCCCTGCCCGTCCGCGCGAGCCGCAGCCGGACGGACATCAGCCTGAGGCGCGGGTGCTCAACCCGGCTAGCGCAAGGGCACGTGGAACCAGGTGGGCTCGCCAACGCGGCCCTCCGCCAACGGGCCCTCAAACATGCAGGCAAGCGGACAGCAACACGGCATGGACGTCATGCAGCGGGAAGGACTGTACGGAAGGAGGTGGTCACCCACCCGGACTCGGGATCAGGCATCTCACGGGGCTGGCGATGCGGCCGCCCAGCCGAGCACTTGATGCGCCTCGGCCTCCTCGCTCGACACCTCCTCGAGCACGAGCGTTCCTGCTCGGGGCAACGTTCTCCACCGGGTCGCCGCATCGCCTCGCCCCACCCTCCCAGAGCACCCACCGCCCGACAGTC
Organism: Actinopolymorpha sp. B9G3; assembly: GCF_040120725.1. Classification (NCBI taxonomy): domain Bacteria; kingdom Bacillati; phylum Actinomycetota; class Actinomycetes; order Propionibacteriales; family Actinopolymorphaceae; genus Actinopolymorpha; species Actinopolymorpha sp. B9G3. The sequence continues at coordinate 4,812 of NZ_JBEEAB010000022.1, forward strand.
ACGGGCGTCTTCGCACTACGCAGGTCAATCCGAACTTCTTGTCGAGTCGCCATTGCGCCGCCCGGTGTTCAGCGCCACGGCGAGTGAGGTACTGGTTCGTGTACGGCTGCTCGTAGTCGGGCTCCGCGTTGTCGGGGTGATCCCTGTACTGCACCAGGATCTCCCAACGCTTCAGCTTCATGGCCGTCTCCTCCGCGGCGGTGACCATCTTCGATTGTTGTGATGACCCTTCTCCCCGGGCGCACGGTGGTCTACGCACGCCAGTTCCCATAAAACCGGGGTCAACTATCCGTGTGCAGAAGTCCGTACGCCGGCAATCGTCGCCGCGCTCGTCGTCGGTGGGGTGGTGAGGAGTTGGTTGAGGAGATCTTGCAGGGTGAGGATCCCCAGAAGTTGTTGGTCGTCGTGAATCACGGCGAGGTGGTTGCGGTTGTCGCGCATCGCACTCATCGCGGTGTAGGTCGTCGTGTCGGCGGTCAGAGTGGCCACTGGTCGCATCAGCTCCGCGGCGGTCACGTCGGTGGGTGCGGTGAGCGTGTCGCGGACGTGGACCATCCCGACCGGCAGACCGTCCTGGCGGACGACGAGTCTGGAGTGCCCGCTGCTGCGTGCGGCTGTCTTGATCTGTTCGATGGTGGCGGCCGCGTCGACGTCGGCCATCTGCGCGGCCGGTCGCACGAGGTCACGGATCGGGCGGCTGTACAGGTCCAGGGCGATCATGAGCTGGTCGTGGCGTCTGGTGTCAAGAGCACCGGCTTTGGCGGAGTGCTGGACCAGCTGCCGCAGGTCGTCGGCGGTGCGGGCAGTGGCTAGTTCGTCGACCGGTTCGACGCCGACCCTGTGCAGGCACCAGTTCGCCAACTGGTTGAGGGTGACCAGCAGCGGGCGGGTGAACCACATGAAGGCCCGCATCGGCAGCGCCAGCAGGGTGGCGGACCTTTCCGGGTGGGAGATCGCCCAGGACTTCGGTGCCATTTCACCGACGACCAGGTGTATGAACGTCACCACGATCAACGACAGGATGAAAGCTGCCACATCGGCCGTGGCTTCCGGCAGCCCCCAGGCTTCCAGGGTCGGGGTCATCACGTGGTGGACAGCGGGTTTGGCGATCGCGCCCAGGGCCAGGGTGCACAGGGTGATGCCGAGTTGGGATCCGGCCAGCAGCAGCGACAGTTCCTGGGCGCTCTTCAGCGCCGCGCGGGCCGAGGCGCTGGTGGCAGCGGCTTCGGCGAGCCGGTTCCGGCGGGCGGCGACCAGGGCGAACTCGGCGGCGACGAAGAACGCGCTGAAGGCGATGATGCCTGCGGAGATCAGCAGGGCGGTCCAGGTGCTCATCCCGGTCACGTGGAGACCTCCGCGGCGGCGCCGCCGTGTTGGCCAAGGCGGGGGTTCCTGGTGGTGTCGGTCAAGTGGAGTTGCACGGTCTGGGGCACGTGGCGGTCTACGGTGAGGACGATCAAGGTCAGCCGCGGGGCCGGGTGGTCGTCATCGGGGCTGGCAGCCAGCTGAAGGGTGATGGCGTCGCCGGGTTCGGGGAGTCGGTGCAGTTGGGTGATGATCAGCCCGCTGATCGTCTGGTAGTCACCGGCCGGCAGGTCGTGGCCGAGGACCCGTTCGGCTTCGTCGATGTGCAGCGTTCCTGGCACCGTCAGGTCGCCGTTGCCGTCGGCGTGCACCTGGTCCTCACCGACCGGGTCGTGCTCGTCGACGATCTCACCGACCAGTTCCTCGGCAACGTCCTCGATGGTGATCACACCGGCGAGGCCGCCGTACTCGTCCATCACGCAGGCGAGTTGTTCACCCGCCTCGTTCAGCCGGGCCAGGACATTGGGCAATGGGCTCGTAGACGGCACCAACACCGCCGGGCGGGCCAGATCACGTACCGGCACGGTGCCCAGATCCTGGGACTCGTCTGCGGCCAGAACATCGTGCAGGCTGAGGACGCCGATCACCTCGTCGATCGACTCGCCCACCACCGGAAGACGGGAGTGGCCGGCGGCCATCACCTCCAGCACCCGGCGAACCGGTTCGGTGCCGGCGATCGCGGTGACGTACGGCCGCGGGATCATCGCGTGCTCGGCGGTGCTGTCGTGGAAACGGAGCACCCGATCCAGTAACGCGGACAGGTCTGCGGGCAGATCGCCGGCGGTACGGGATTCGGCGATGATGTGTTCGAGGTCACGTGGTGTGGCGGCATGTTCCACGTCGTGCACCGGTTCGATCCTCACCAACCTCAGCAGGAGGTTCGCGGCCTGATCGAACAACCAGATCAGCCAGCCGAACCCGGCCAGATACAAGGCGGTGGACCGGGCCAACGCGCGGGCAAGGAGCTCCGGCCGGGCGATCGCCAGGTTCTTGGGGAACAACTCCCCGAACACCATCTGCACCACCGTGGAGAACACCAGCGCCAGGACAGTGCCGACCGCCACGCCGGCCGCCTGCGGAATCCCCACCCCGCCCAGGGCCTTCCCGAGGCCGGCGCCGATCAACGGTTCGGCGACATATCCGACCAGCAGCCCGGTCACCGTGATGCCCAGCTGCGCGCCGGACAACATGAACGAAGTGCGGCCGGTGATGCCGAGCGCGCGTTTCGCGCCGGGGTCACCGGCGGCGACCGCCGCTTTCAGCCGGGACCGGTCCACCGTCATGTAGCTGAACTCTTGCGCTACGAAGTACCCGGTCAACACGGTCAACGCGCCGACCACCAAGACGCCGAGCAGCACGGTCAGCACAACCATCACAGTGGCCGCACCGCCTCAACATGGGCACACGAGGGGCTCACAGCGCCTGGTGAGGGCGGGTCATCACCAGCACCACAGCGCCCAGCCACAGCGCCGCAACCATCGGTACCTTGGGGCAAGTCCATGACCCTTTCACAGGTGGAACGACAACCAGCCGAACCTCAAGTATCCACGAGCAGAGCGCCCGCGCCCGTTCCGCCCAAGGCCAGCCAGGATCGTCCCGCTCTGAACCTGCCTAGGTGTTGCGGATCATGAGGTTGGTGACGCGGGGGGCGTGAGGACGTGAGGCGGGTCTCCGTCGGCAGGATGTGAAGCGCTGACCACACGTCCTGTTCCGAAGGAGACCCGCGTGTCCCACCGTAATGCTCCGTTGACTCCTGCTGGCCGTCTGCGTCTTGTTCAGCGCTGTGAGTCCCGTCCGATCGCTCATGTGGCTGCCGAGGCTGGTGTGTCTCGGCAGTGCCTGTCCAAGTGGGTGAACCGGTACCGGCGATGTGGCCAGGCCGGCCTGCTCGACCGGTCGAGCGTGCCACACGCCTCGCCCGCACAGCTGGCGCCGGAGGTGGTGGAGCTGATCGAGTCCTGGCGCCGCAAGCGCAAGTGGTCCGCCCGCACGATCGCCACCGAACTGGCCGCCCACGGGCACCGGGTCTCGGCCGCCACGGTGGGCCGCTGGTTCGTCCGGCTGGGCATCAACCGCCGCCGCGACCTCGACCCCGACGGGGAGGTGAACCGCAGACCAGCCACGATCACCGCCCGCTATCCCGGCCACATGATCCACCTGGACGTCAAGAAAGTCGGTCGGATCCCCGACGGCGGTGGCTGGCGCGCCCACGGCCGCGGCAGCACCGCCGACCGGGCCGCCCAACGCGCCAAGAACCGCCGCAACGGCGCCGCCAAAGCCGGCTACGTCTACCTACACTCCGTCATCGACGGCTACTCCCGACTGGCCTACACCGAACACCTGCCCGATGAGACCGCCGCCACCAGCATCGGCTTCTTCCACCGGGCGCGAGCGTTCTTCGCCGCCCACGGCATCACTCGGATCACCCGCGTGGTCACCGACAACGGACCCAACTACCGCGCCGCCGCCTTCGCCCGCACCATCGCCGCGTTCGCCTCCCGCCACCAACGGATCCGCCCCTACACCCCACGCCACAACGGCAAAGTCGAGCGCTACCAACGGATCCTGGCCGAAGAACTCCTCTACGCCAGAGTCTGGACCAGCGAAACCCAACGCGCCGAAGCCATCCAGATCTGGAACATCCACTACAACTACCATCGTCCACACACCGCCGTCGGAGACCAACCCCCAGCCTCACAACTCCACCACGGCGTCACCAACCTCCTGACCGGGAACACCTAGGCGACCATCCCCGTGACGTGCGTGGCAGCTCCTGTCCGGCCGGCGATCGTGTGGCGGCTCGCCACCTGAATGACAGGCGAAACGACACCGGCACACCGTAGCGGTTCTTTTGACAATGCCGTCCGATCCGACGGTGCCGTCCAATTTCCGCCAGCAGTCGTGGGCGATGATTCCTAGGGTCACTGGCGTGAGAACCGAATTCAGGGACGATTCCGACCCCGCCCGCGACCTCCGTGGCCCTGTCGTCCTGTTCATGGCGATAGCTGCCGCTGTGGGGACGGCGGCGATCTACCCACTGCAGCCCGCGATTGCTGATGTGGCGATCTCGCTGGGGTCATCGACGGCGGCAGTCGGCGTGGCATTGGCGTGCGGACCGGCTGGCTACCTGGTCGGGCTCGGCCTGCTGGTCCCGTTGGTCGATAGGTTCCCTCCTCGGTTCGTGCTGGCAGCGCAGTTCGTCGCATTGGGCGTATCGATCGGCGCGACGGCGGCTGTCTCCACCAGTTGGCTGTTGGGCTTGTGCGTCCTCATGAGCGGGCTGTGCTCGTCGGTCGGCGCCGGCCTGAGCTCGGTCGCCGGGCGCTTGTCCAGCGCTGGTCGCCGCGCGACTGTGCTCGGCATCGTGACGGCCGGGATCTCAGCGGGAATCTTGGCCGGCCGCATCGCTGGTGGCTGGCTGGCCGATACGGTCGGCTGGCGCGGCATGCTACTGACCTTTGCCGTCGCGTGTCTCTCGATCGCAGGAACTGCATTGCTGGTGCTGCCCAAGGTCACGGGTGGTACGCAGAGCGGCTACCTGGCAACCCTTCGGTCCATGCCGGGCTTGTTGGTGCGGTTCGCATCCCTGCGACTGGCCGCTGCCAGGGGGACGGCATGGTTCTTTGCGTTCTGCGCAATTTGGGCAGGCTTGGCGGTTACGTTGTCGGGACCGCCATACCAATATTCGGCCGAACGGATCGGCCTGTATGCCCTCGCCGGGCTAACCGGGATGATCGCAACCCAGGTTGCCGGGATACTCACCGATCGGCACGGGGCACGCACAGTGATTCTGGTCGGCCTGACGCTGGCCGGCATTGCCGCAGCGGCACTGGGCTTTATCCCTGATAGCCCCGGACTGATGGTCCTCTGGCTGGCGTTGTTCGATGCCGGACTGTTTGCCGCCCAGGTTGCCAATCAGAGCACCGTCCTGGCGATCGACCCACGAGCGCCGGCGCGTTTCAACAGCGCGTACATGATCGTCTACTTCGTCGGCGGGAGTCTGGGCACCGCCTTTGGCGCCGCAGCGGTGGCCTGGATTGGCTGGTCGGGAACCGCCACCGTCGCAGTTGCCGCGATCGCGCTCGGCGCGGCGATCACCTGTGCAGCAAGGTCAGCTACTCGGTCGAGTTCTGAAGCAGCTCCCTCGGAGCCCTACACCTCAAGGACGCGATAGGACCGCATGTGCGCCGTAGGTCTCCTTTGTCACAGGCAGCGGATGCGCGCTGCCGCATGGAAAGGAGTGCGCGGGATCGTTCGATGCGTTTGGCCGAGTCCTCACCAGCGGCGCAGGAAAGCCGGATCATGTCCCGGCTCCGCTCGATGATCTTCCGCGAACGCACGATCATGTCGCCAGAAGGGACTGACGTCGCCCGGTACACCTGCTCAAGCCTGATACCCATGATGTCGCTCATGGTGCGTATTTCGGCGATCCGTTGAAGTTGCCGAGCCAGCGCCTGGTCGGAATAGTGGGAAATAGCTTCGTGAACCGGCCCGATCGAGGCATAGTGCATGAACCGGATATCGGCGCGCAGGACTTGGATATCGGCATCAACGAGTCCGTCGTTCCGTGCATCCATCGGCAGGACCTTCAGCAAGTCGCCAGACTGCAACAGGCGGAGCTTAACAGTTCTCGGCGAACAGACATACGCGACGATGCTGACGATTTCGATTGATACGGTCCGCCCGTGACCCGAAAACGCATGGTCGACGTTTCACCGCTGCGGATCGCCTACCGCGTCGACGGCGACCCTGACACGCCACCGATGGTCCTGCTGCACGGGCTCACCTCTGACGGATCATCGTGGAACTCCGTCTTACCTGCCTTCTCCGCACACTGGCGGGTGTACGTCCCGGACCTCCGCGGGCACGGCGAGACCACGTGGCCGGGCGAGTACGCGTTCGAGCTGATGAAGGACGACCTGCTCGGCTTCCTGGACCGACTGGACCTCGAGCGGGCCGTCCTGGTCGGGCACTCGATGGGCGGCGTCGCGGCGTACCTCCTCGCCCAGGAGTACCCCGGCCGGGTCGCCGCGCTCGTCCTGGAGGAGACGCCACCGCCGGTTCCACACCGCCGCACCGTCCCGGAACGCCCACCCGGACCACTGTCCTACGACTGGGCGGTCCGGCCGGCCGTTGTCGGCCAGGTCAACAGCCCCGAGCCGGCGTGGTGGGAACAGCTCGAAGCGATCAAGTCACCCACGCTCGTCATCGGCGGTGGGCCGGCGAGCCCGTTCGACCAGGACGCGATCGCGGCAGTGGCCGACCGCATCCCCGGTGCACGCATGGTCTCGATCCCGGTGGGCCACGGCGTACACAAGGAAGATCCGACGGAGTTCGTCGCCGCGGTCACTGGGTTCCTCGCCGACGCGTTCCCGGGGCGCCGGAACGTGCCGTCCGCTTCGTGAAGCGCGCGTTGTCGCGCGTGAGACCGTCGCCCACACTGGATCTGACCCGCCTGGGAGAGGATCCGGATGAGCGACGACGGTTCGACGATGCCCGACGCCTACTACGACTTCGCGCCATGGGCGTTCTGGCGTACGGCGAACGACGACGAACGCAAGGCGCAACTCGCCTGGCAGGAGGAGCTGGCCGGTCGGGGTGACATCGCCTTCGGCACCGACGTGTTCGTCTCGCCGCTCGCCGCGATCTTCCCGCAGCGCCTCCGGCTGGGTGACGGCTCCTATCTCGGAGCCCATACGTACGTGCTGGTCGACGATCTCGAGATGGGTACGCAGAGCACGCTCAACCCGTACGCGGTGGTGCGCGGGAAGGTACGCATGGGCGACCAGGTCCGCGTCGGCGCCCACACGTCGCTGCTCGGGTTCAACCATGGGACGGCACCTGACCGGCCGGTGTGCAAGCAGCCGACGACGACCAAGGGCATCGTCATCGGCAACGATGTCTGGATCGGGTCCCACGTCGTGGTGGTCGATGGCGTGACGGTCGGCGACCACGCGGTCATCGGTGCTGGTGCCGTGGTGACGAAGGACGTTCCTGACTGGGCGATGGTGGGCGGCAACCCGGCGAGGATGATCCGCGACCGCCGGGAGGTCAGACGTGCGCCGACGGCCGGTGCTGGCGGGCTCGCCGCACGGTTGGAGTCCTTTGCCGACAAGGCGCGATCGCAGGCGCAGGACGTCCTCGCACGCTGCTGGCACGAGAATCCGGAGGCCGGCGGCAACGCCAAGGAGGGCGCGAGTATCGGCGAGATGGCCGCCGAGCTCGGCGGGCTGTTCCTCGACCGGCCGGACGCCTCACCCACCGTCAGGGCATGGTGCGATGCCGTCGAGATCGCCGATCTGCTTCTGGAGCAGGGATCTCCGCCTCCGCAGGTGCCGGGTGACCGGATCGCTGCGCATCTGCGTTCGTTGCAGGACGCCGAGTCCGGGCTTGTTCCGGAGTACTCCGAGGCCGCGCAACCTTCCCTTGACGGTGGAGCAGCTGCGTACCACATCCTCTGTGTGGGTTACGCATTGCAGCTGTTGGGCACCCGATTCGCCCATCCCGTACGGGCAGTCGCCGACATGGATCCGGCCGACCTGCTCGTACGCCTCGACAACCTGCCATGGGACACCCGTGGCTGGGGAGCGGGCGCGTGGGTGGATGCGTTCGGCACCGGGGTCTGTCGCAACCTCGTCGACTTCGACCTGCGCAGTCCGGTCGAGTCGCTGTTCGGCTGGCTCCTCGCGAACGCCGACCCGTTCCACGCGATGTGGAGCAACCCGGACAGCGGCCAGCGCTGGCTGCAGCCCGTCAACGGTTTCTACCGGTTGACGCGCGGCACCTACGCACAGTTCGGCCTGCCGTTGCCGTATCCCGAGCAGGCCGTCGACACGGTCCTCGCGCACAGCCGGGACCCCGAGTACTTCGGTGAGAATCGCGGCAACGCGTGCAACGTCCTCGACGTGATCCATCCGCTGTGGCTCGCGGCCAAGCAGACCCCGTCGCGGCGGAACGAAGCCGAGCGCTGGGCGCGGGTTCATCTCGACCGAGCGTTGAACCGGTGGCGCGACGGCGAGGGGTTCGCGTTCGCGCTCGAGCCAGGCGCGGGTGCTCGGCACACGGCCGGCCTGCAGGGTACGGAGATGTGGCTCGCCATCGTCTGGCTGCTCGCCGACTACCTCGGGGAGAGTGAGGCGCTCGGCTACCGGCCACGCGGCGTCCACCGCCCCGAGCCCTTCACCTCCGTCGCTCGCCGTTGAATGACGCTGATCGGCTCCGCGGGGTGCGTGCGTGGGGAGCCCCGCCCCTTTGGATGAGGGGCACCCTCATCTGATGGGACCGTGCATGAGGGGACACTTCATCCGAGAGGTTCGCGTGAGGGGCGCCCTCACCCAGCGGTGGTCTGTGTGAGGGTGCCCTTCATCCACATGAGGTCGTGCGTCGAGGATCAGTTGCGAGGCGTGACGTTGATTCCGCTCCCCGCCGGAACCGGAACGACGCTGACCTTGCCATCCTCGACCGCCTTGTAGAGCACGTACGCATCCGGGCCGAGGACCTTCACGAGTTCGCGGATCGACTCCAGTTCGGTGCGTACGGTCTCGTTCCGTTGCTTCTGTGCGTTGTTCTGCGCGACGGCCTCCTGTTCGGCAGTCAATGCCGAGCGGATGTTCTCCGGAGGCACCGGTGCCTGCAGGGTAAGGACCGCGTTGCCACATGGGCCGGCGCCGGCGTACGACGGCTGGCAGAAGAAGTCGGCTCCGGCCTGATCCTTGATGAACTCCGAGGCCAGCATGCCTACCTCGTCCTCCCCGTTCTCCTTGACCGCGGGATCAGAGTAGAGCTCCTTGTAGCCGTACTTCTTCGACACCGCGTCCATTGCCTTGTCGAGCGGCTGCTTGAGATAGACGTTGAGCATGTTGCGCCAACCGTCGGCGGTCTGCCCACCTTCCATCCAGGACTGGAACTTGATGCCGATCCGTTCGTGGAACTGTCGCAGCGTCCTGCAGTCGGTGTTGAGCGCGAAGGTCGCGACACCAGTCACCGTCATCGTCACATTGTCGTTCGTGACAACGCTGATCGGCGGCCCGTCCGACCCCTCAGTTCCACTGAAGTCGTACGTACGTTGACCAAACGGGTAGGTGAAGTGCAGGTCGCGTGGTCCATCCCAGTTACGGGTACTGGGACCGACGCAACTTTCGAACTCTGTGTTGGACAATGGACCGGCGTCATAGGTGAGTCCGGCTTCGTCCGGCTGAGTGTTGATGCTGGTGCATCCATTGAGTGCGATGACGGCGCCAAGTGTTGCCGCGACGGTCAGGGCCAGGACCGCGGACTTCCTCATCCACGCAGCTCCTTCTTCTCATAGGTACGGATCTCGTCGATGATGATGGTGCTGAGGTTGGGGTCCAACTCGCGCTGGTCCCAGGCGATGTCCTTCAACCTGTCGACGAGCCCGCGCAGCGCGGCGTTCTCGCGGCGTAGGCGTTCGGCAGTGATGATGGCCGCGGCTCCCAGGCCGAGCACGAGGACGAAGACGACCAGCACCAACGGCATGATGGCGGCACCCATGAGCTCACCCCGGAAAGTGCGGAAACGTGGCCGAGGTTCCCCGCGCCGAAAGGCGAGGGACCTCGGACAAGTGTGTACTATCGCGCGCCGACTGTGCTGCCGGCTCCGCCACTTCCTGTTCGCGTGAGGGGCGCCCTCAGCCAATCGGGTCGGGCGTCGCTCTCTCGGCGCCGAGCCGCTTTGTGTTCATGGTCGCGGTCGGCTTCTCGTTCGCTCCGCGGGTCGCTCGTTCCTCGCGGACCACTACGCTCACTCGGCGCCGAGCCGCTCCGTGTTCATGGTCGCGGTCGGCTTCTCGTTCGCTCCGCGGGTCGCTCGTTCCTCGCGGACCACTACGCTCACTCGGCGCCGAGCCGCTCCGTCAACCCGTCGAGCTCGCCCCACAGCGTCGCGGGGAGCCGGTCGCCGAACTTCTCGAACCACTCGGTGATCTGCGGCAGCTCCGCCCGCCACTCCTCGCCGTCCACGCGGAGCAGCGCCTCGATCGCGTCGGCGTCGAGGTCGAGCCCGTCGACATCGAGCGCATCTGGCGCCGGCACCCAGCCGACCGGTGTCTCGGCGGCCTCCGCTCGGCCCTCGATACGTTCGATGACCCATTTCAGGACGCGGCTGTTCTCGCCGAAGCCCGGCCACAGGAACGATCCGTCGGCATCGCGGCGGAACCAGTTCACGTAGAAGATCTTCGGCAGCTTGTCCGCATCGTGCTGCTTGCCGACGTCGATCCAGTGCTGGAAGTAGTCGCCGCCGTTGTAACCCATGAACGGCAGCATCGCCATAGGATCGCGGCGTACAACGCCGACCTGACCCTCCGCGGCAGCCGTCGTTTCCGACGACAGCGTGGCGCCCATGAAGACTCCGTGCGTCCAGTCGCGGGACTGCGTGACGAGTGGGATGGTCGTCGCGCGCCGGCCGCCGAAGATGATGGCGGACAGGGGTACGCCGCGCGGATCGTCGTACTCATCCGCGAGGATCGGGCACTGCTTGATCGGTGTGCAGAAACGGCTGTTGGGATGGCTGGACGGCTCCGGCTTCCGCGCGCCCTCCGACCCTTGCTCCCGATTCCGCGTTGACCGCTGGCCCTCGTCACCCTCGGAGCCCTGTGGCGGCCAGGGCCGGCCCTTCCAGTCGGTCAGGTGGGCGGGTGGCTCCTCGGAGTATCCTTCCCACCAGACGTCGCCGTCGCCGGTGAGGGCCACGTTGGTGAAGAGCGAGTTGCCGCGTTCGATCGTCCGCATGGCATGGGGATTGGTCTTCCAGCCCGTACCAGGCGCGACGCCGAAGAAGCCGAACTCGGGATTCTGGGCGTACAACCGGCCGTCGTCACCGAACCGCATCCAGGCGATGTCGTCCCCGAGGGTCTCGACCTTCCAACCCGGGACGGTGGGTTCGAGCATGGCGAGGTTCGTCTTGCCGCAGGCGCTGGGGAACGCGGCGGCGACGTAGTGGACGCGCCCCTCCGGCGAAGTCAGCTTGAGGATGAGCATGTGCTCGGCGAGCCAGCCCTCGTCGCGCGCGATGGCGCTCGCGATCCGTAGCGAGTAGCACTTCTTACCGAGCAGTGAGTTGCCGCCGTAGCCGGATCCGTACGACCAGATCTCCCGGGTTTCAGGGAAGTGCGAGATGTACTTGGTCTCGTTGCACGGCCACGGAACGTCTTCCTCGCCCGGCTCGAGGGGTGCTCCGACCGAATGCAGGCAGGGGACGAAGCTCTGCTCGGAGTCTTCGTCGAGCCTGTCAAGGACGGCTTGCCCCATGCGGGTCATGATCCGCATCGAGGCGACGACATAGGCGGAGTCGGTGATCTCGATGCCGAACAACGGGTTCTCGGCGTCGAGCGAGCCCATACAGAACGGGATGACGTACATCGTCCGGCCGCGCATGGAGCCGCGGAAGAGGTCGGTCATCGTGCGTTTCATCTCCGCCGGGTCCATCCAGTTGTTGGTCGGACCGGCGTCGGCTTCGTTGTCGGTGCAGATGAAGGTGCGCTTCTCGACTCGGGCCACGTCGCTTGGGTCCGTACGCGCCCAGAACGAGTTCGGCTTCTTGTCGGGATTGAGGCGTACGAGAGTTCCTGCGTCGACCAACTGGTCGGTGAGCAGGGTCCATTCCTCGTCCGAGCCGTCACACCAGTACACCCGGTCGGGTTGGCACACAGTCGCGACCTGTTGGACCCAGGTGCGCAGTCGGGCATGTCGGGTAGGGACCGTCCCGGGGCTTTCGCCGCGTGGGCTGATCACATGGCCGCTCGGTGTGGTGGTTGTGGACATGCAGTAACGCTAGGTGGGCATGGCTCCATCGCGGGGTCCGTGCAGGGCGGTACGACGAAATGGGAAAGCCCTGTCCGACCAATTCTTACGAATTGTCTGAAAGTTCTTGCGGGATTCTGCCGAGCACTGTCGAGATCATGCACAAGGCGGCCTGTCCGGTCCGGACCAGCCCATACCTAAGACCGGCCTGCGCCGAATTGAGTCGTTACTGCATGACACCTCAGCGCCCGGCGAGTTTTCCTACGACCGGTGCCAGCTGGTCCATGAACGTCGCGTTCACCGAGATGTAGGAGATGCCGAGTGCTTCACGGCGCCGGAGCAACGTGTCGACCATGTCGTCTGTCGAACCGCGAAGGAGTGCGATCGAGCCCTTCTCCGCCAGCTCGCGCGGATCGGTGCCGCCCAGCATCGGGCGCATCCAGTCGGGCAGGTCGTTGCCCACCGCGGCGATGTTCATGCTGAGCTCCAGGCGCGGGAACCGGTCGCCGGCGATGTCGCGGAGCTCGCCGACCTTCGCCGCCAGGTCGTACTCCGTTCCCTCCGGGCCGACGCCGACACCGATGATGTCGGCCTCCTCGGCCGCGAGCCGGAGCAGCCGCCGCCCCTGACCAGCCACGAGAATCGGCGGTCGGGGCTGCTGGACCGGTCGGAGCTGGCCGGGACCTGTGCTCGTGCTGGCCGTGGCCCTGCGCAAGGTCTCCTTGACGGTACGGATGGTGTCGGCGAGATGGGTGACCCGCTCGCCAGGCGTACCCCACCGGATTCCCAGACGTTCGGCTTCGGTTTCGGCGCCGGGGCGGCCGGCGCCGAGGCCGAGCTCGAACCGGCCGTTCGTCAGCATGTCGATGGTCATCGTGTTCAGGGCGGTTGCGGTGGGCGCGTGGAGCGGTGTGTTGAGGACGAACGTGCCGAACCGCAGGGTGTCCGTCGCGGCTGCCGCGGCGGCGATCGCGGGGAACGGCGAGAACGTCCGGAGCGTGTCGGGAGTGAGCAACGTGTCGTAGCCCAGGTCCTCGGCCCGGCGCGCCATGGTCGTCCAGTCGTGGGCGGTCGGCGCGAGTGCGGACACGATGCCGAAGCGGAACGGTCGTACGGTCATCAGAAGCTCCTTGCTCACCGGGGATGCGAACTCGAGGTCCCAGAATCGCCGCCAGCTGGCGGTGACGGCGTCCACTGGTGAGCGTGATCTCCACTGCCGCCCGAGACGTAGCTCGAGCGCACTGCGTACGCGCGGGAACGTACATGCCGGCTCGCCGCGCGCAGGTCTCCGGTGCTCTCCCGCGGCCTGCGGGCCGGGTGGCTGTCGGCGGTCCACCACCCGTCCGGTGATCATGATCGTGATCGTGAAGGTTCTGGGGCGCTATTTCCCCGTTGCGCTTCATGATCCCGACTCGCTTCATGATCATGGAGAGGTTGCCGCTGTCGTTTGCCGTTGCCGTGTCGCCGGGCCGCCGTGGTACGGGTCAAGCCGCTGGACCTGTCGAGCTGCCCGGAACTCCTGCGACACGTGGGGGTTCGGGCCCGTGATCATGAAGGCGTTCCGAACCGTGAAGCCTTACGGGGGATAGACACCCAACGGCTTCATGATCACGATCATGATCACGGGGAGGGTGGGATCAGGACGCCGGGGTTGAGGATTCCGTGCGGGTCGAGCGTCGCCTTGAGACCCGCAAGGACGACGACACCGACGCGCCCGACCTCGGCGGTGAGATAGGGCGCATGCGTACGACCGATCGCGTGGTGGTGGCTGATCGTGCCGCCGGATGCCGAGATCGCTTCACTGGCAGCGGTCTTGGCCGCATCCCACTGGGCGAGTGCGGACTCCGCGTCGGGAAGCTGCCGCGCCAGCACGGTGAAGTACAACGACGCGCCGGTGGGATAGACATGCGACACGTGCGCCATCACGATCGGCGGCGTACCAAGACCTGTGAGGCTCTCCCGCAGTGCATCGGTCACCGCGCGGTAGAGGCGCGGCAATCCTGACCAGCTCGTCGCCGTCTCCACCGTCTCGACCAGGACCCCCGCGTCCATCAGCGCGTCACGCAGGCGTGGACCGTCGAACCTGTGGTGCCGCCACGACTCACCGGCCCGGGCACCGAGCGAGGACGCCTCAGCCTTGCGGAGTACGGGAAGGATCACCCGGCGCCGGTGGTGGACCGAGTCGTGGTCCCCTTCCCAGCCGAGTACGCAGAACGCCGGGCGGCGGACCCCCCGCACCCGGGACACGAACCCCGCCACTCGTCCCGCGGAACCCTGCGACGCCAGGGCGGTCTCGGTTTCGTCCTCGTCGGACAGGCGTACGACATCGGGGACTTCACCGTCCTGCACCATCGTCCGGATCGCTTCGAGGCCGCGGTCGAACGCGGGGAACGCCCAGATCTCGTACCGCCGCTCGGTGGGCGCGGGCCGTACCCGCAACGTCAGCTCGGTCAGGACGCCCAGGGTGCCTTCGGACCCGGTGAAGAGCGCGCGAAGGTCCGGCCCGGCCGCGTTCGGCGTGCCCGTGCCGAGCCTGAGGGAACCGACCGGCGTCGCCACCCGCAGCCCCACCACCAGTGCATCGATCCGTCCGTACCCTGTCGACGCCTGCCCGGCGGACCGGGTGGCGACGAATCCGCCGAGCGTGCCGCGCGGGAAGCTCTGGGGGACGTGGCCGAGGGTGAGTCCGTGCTCGCCGAGCAGCTCCTCCGCGCGTGGACCGCTCACTCCGGGCTGGAACGTCGCCGTCAGCGACACGTCGTCGAGCGCGAGCAGCTGGTCCATCCGGGACAGGTCGAGCGTGACGACCGCCCGGTGCCCACCGCGGTCGGGTTCGACACCGCCGACGACGCTGGTGCCGCCGCCATAGGGGACGACGGCGACGTCGAGCTCGCCCGCCCTGTCGAGGACCGCGGCAACCTCGTCGTGCCCGCCCGGGCGGATCACCGCGTCGGGAAGCGTGACCTGATGACCAGACCGCCGCCGCAGCAGATCGGAGTACGACTGGCCGCCGGCATGGGCGAGCCGCGCCTCCTCCTCGCCCAGGACGTACGCCGGTCCCACAATTCCTGCGAACGCATCGGCCGCGTCGGCAGGCAATGCCGACTCCGGCACCGCAACGGCCGAGACCGGTACCGGCGGCGTCGGGGTCAGCTCGCCGAGCCGTTCGCGGAGCCACACTAGGTTCCGGCTCGACGGTACGACATCATCGTCTGGTTCGGACCACCGTGCGAACGGGCGCGGCCCGAGTCCCGCACGCGCAAGCTCGTCCATGGGGAGAGCGTGACATATGGCACACGATGATCACCCGGGTAGCGCGAAGGTCGGTGCAACTTCCTCCGAAGGTGATCAGGCTGGGTCCGATGCCGGGCAGATTCTCGCCGAGCACGACGAGGAACGCCCCGGCCGCCAGCTCTCCGGCCCGGTCGCGATCGCCATCACGGCACTGTGTGCGCTGGTCAGTGTCTTCGTCCTCTGGACGGTGTTCCTCCCGCTGGCGAAGGGGACGCAGTACTACCTGACGATCTTCCTCGCGGTCGTACTGCCATTGACGTTCCTGTGCTATCGGTCCGGCTTGCGCCTGAGCGTGGGCCGCCTCAACCGCCGGAGCGAAGTCCCCGCCGCGTCCGTTGACCGCGACAACCCGGCTGCTCTCGACTGGGTGCTCGCCGTCGTCTCCCTGGTGGTGGCGTTGTACCCGCTTCTTGCGTACGACAGTTTTCTCGAACGCCGGCAGATTCCCACCACGCTCGATCTCGTCGCGGGTCTTGTCCTCCTGGTGCTCATCCTGGAGGCGACCCGGCGTACGACCGGGTGGTGGCTGCCCGCGATCTGTCTCGGTTTCTTCGCGTACGCCTACTACGGCGCCTACCTGCCGATCGACTGGTCGCTGGCCCATGTGGGCTTCAACATCGACGAGATCGTGCCGCAGCTGTTCATGGGCACGAGCGGGTTCTACGGCACACCGCTGTCCGTCGCCGCCACGTACATCGTGCTGTTCACGATCTACGGCGCGGTCCTCGACATGTCGGGGGCGGGGAAGTTCTTCATCGACCTGTCGTTCGCGGCGTTCTCCGGTCGGCGCGGAAAAGGGGGGTCGGGTACGGCACCCGGCCGCACGGTCACCCTCGCGGGATTCCTGCTCGGCACGGTCTCCGGATCGGGTACGGCGACCGCGGTCAGTCTCGGCACGGTGTCGTGGCCGATCCTGCGCCGCGCCGGTTACCCGAGAGAACAGGGCGGCGGGATCCTGGCGGCGGCCGGCATCGGCGCGATCCTCTCACCGCCCACGCTGGGCGCGGCGGCGTTCATCATCGCCGAACTGCTGCGGACGAGCTATCTCACCGTGCTCATCTACGCGATCATCCCGACGATCCTCTACTACGTCGGCATCATTCTCGCGATCGAGATCGACGCCCGGAAGCACGGCGCGAAAGCCGTCGAGATCTCCACCGCGTCACCGTGGCGGCTGCTGGGGCGTTTCGGCTACCACTTCCTGTCGCTGTTTCTCATCGTGGCGTTCATGGCGGCGAACATCCCGCCGTTCAAGGCCGTGGTGTACGCGACGATCCTGCAGTTCGGCTGCTCGTTCCTCGACCGTACCCATGCGATGACGCCGCGCCGGCTCCTCGAGGCGCTGGCGACCGGCACCCGCAGCGTGCTCCCCGTCACCGCGGTGTGCGCCGCAGCCGGCATCATCGTCGCCGTCGTCACCCTCACCGGCCTCGGCCTCAACCTCGCGGCGATCATCGTCGACGGCGCGCAGGTGGTCGGCGACCATCCGACGCTTGTCCTGCTGCTCACGGCCCTGTTCGCCGCCGTGGCGGTCGCCGTGATCGGTCTCGCCGTCCCGGTCACCGCGTCGTTCATCATCGCGTCCGTCATCATCACGCCGGCGCTGCTGGAGTTGGGCGTGACCCGGCCCGAGGCGTACATGTTCGTCTTCTACTACGCGGTCCTCTCCGAAGTGAGCCCACCGACGGCACTGGCGGCAGTGGCGTCGGCCGCGATCACCGGCGGGAACCCGGTGCGTACGATGTGGGCGAGCTGGAAGTACGCACTACCGGCGTTCCTTGTGCCGTTCGCGTTCGTCCTCAGCGACAACGGGTCGAACCTGCTGTCCCAGGGCCCGTTGCTCGGCGTGGTCTGGGCCACGCTCGTGTCGGTACTGGCCGTCGCGGCCCTCGCGGCGGCGACGGGCGGTTGGATCGTCGGACCGGCGCGTGCGTACGAACGGATTCTTGCGTTCGGCGCCGCGCTCCTGCTTCTGTATCTCGAACCGCTCACCATCGGCGTCGGTGGCGCGCTCCTCGGTGTCGCTGTCGCCGTCCACCTCATCCGCCGGCGGCTGGCGTCGCCGGTGCCTGATCCGCAAGGGGGCATGTGATGACCAAGGGCGCACAACGGCGCTCACCCGGCCGAGACCGACGACCGCACCACCGTCGTACGCTGCTACTTCGGCTGGGAGTCGCCGCGCTCGCGGGCGCGTTGGCGTTCAGCGGCTGTGGCGGCAAGCGCACCGACACCGAGACCGGTGGCGGCGGTGCCGGCGAGAGCGGTTCGACCGGCGGGCGTCTCACCATCGCGACCGGCAACACGACCGGCGTCTACTACCAGCTCGGTGGCGGTCTGGCCCGGCTGATCGACCAGAACCTCGAGGGTTACAAGGCGACCGCGAGCGAGACCGGTGCGTCGGTGCAGAACATCCAGGGCGTCGTGGCCGGTACGTACGACGTCGCGTTCTCCCTCTCCGACACGGCGCAGGACGCGGTCGAGGGCACGGACTCCTTCAGCGAGCCGCAGCCGGTGGAGGCGCTGGCCCGCCTCTACCCCAACTACACCCACGTGCTGGTACGCACCGACGCGGGCATCGACTCGATCGCCGACATGAAGGGCAAGCGGGTCTCGACCGGCTCGCCGAAGTCCGGCACCGAGGTCATCGCCCACCGGCTGCTCGAGGATGCCGGTCTCGACCCGGCGAGCGACATCAAGGCGCAGCGCCTCGGTCTGCCGGAGACGCAGGACGGCATGAAGGACGGGGCGATCGACGCGATGTTCTGGTCCGGCGGACTGCCGACCAGCGGTGTCACCGACCTCACGACGTCCTTGGGCGACAAGGTCGAACTCCTCGACCTCTCCTCCTCGCTCACCGGGCTGCAGGAGGAGTACGGATCGATCTACGAGGCAGGGTCCATCCCGGCCGATACCTACGGTCAGGCCGCCGACGTGCCGACCATCGTCGTTCCCAACGTGCTCGTCGTGAAGAAGGGCTTCGACCCGGAGCTGGCCGGCAAGCTGGTGAAGCTGATCTTCGACGAGCGGGCGGCGTTGGAGAAGGTCAACCCGGCCGCCGCCGACATCACGCTGGAGCTGGCGCGCAAGACCGACCCGATTCCGCTGAACGAAGGAGCCTCGAAGGCACTCGACGACCTCGGAGCGAAGTAGGCCTCGGCCATCGGGGTAGGACGGCAAAGAACGGCAGCCGTCTTGCTGGTTGATCAACGGTCCCGCATGCGGACCCGGCGAGCGCTCGCCGGCCGGATTCGGGACCGTTGATCACTTCTGGGTGAGGGCGAATGAGCGTACGCGGCAGAATTCGGCGGGGGATCCCGCTTCGGCGGATGCCTCGTGCCGCCTGGTCGGCGCAGGAACCTACCTGGCGGGAGGCCCGACCCGGGCTCATCGAGGCGGCGCTCAAACGCGCCCAGGCGCGACCGTCCGGCAACTGGTACGTCGTCGCGTCGAGCCGGGAGGTCCGGCGCGACCGGCCGTTCGGGCGTACCGTCGCCGGCGTCGAACTCGTCCTGTGGCGCGGGAGTGACGGCGCTCTGCACGCCGGTCCCGGCGCGTGCCCGCACCTCGGTGCACCGCTCTGTCTGGCCGCGGTCGACGCGGGGCGTCTGGTGTGCCGTTGGCACGGGTTGGCGCTCGGTTCGGGCGGCTTCCCCGGGTGGGACCCGTTTCCGGCGTACGACGACGGCGTGCTGGCGTGGGTGCGGCTCGACGAGGTGGGTGGGGAGGAGCCGCTGGCGGAGCCGGTCCTTCCGCGGCGGCCGGCGCTCGGGCGGAGTATCGCCGCCGTCGCGACGATGACCGGGCGGTGCGAGCCCGAGGACGTGGTGGCGAACCGGCTCGACCCGTGGCATGGCGCGTGGTTCCATCCGTACTCCTTCGCGCACCTGAGGGTGCTCGACACGCCGGTCGATCCGGGTCCGGGTTCGGGTCCGGGTTCGGGCGAGGGTGAGGACCGGCTCGTGGTGGAGGTGACCTTCCGGGTGGCGGGGCGGCTCGGCGTACCGGTGCGGGTGGAGTTCAGCTGCCCTGAACCGCGGACGGTCGTCATGCACATCGTCGACGGCGAAGGTGCGACGAGTGTGGTCGAGACCCACGCCACGCCCCTGGGGTCGGATGCGCTGGCGCGGCCGGTGACGGCGGTGATCGAAGCGACGATCGCCTACTCCGACCGACCCGGGTTCGCGCTCGCCCGCCGCGGCGGGTCGGCGCTCCGTCCGCTGATGCGGGCCGCCGCCAGACGGTTGTGGAAGGACGATCTCGCGTACGCCGAACGCCGCTACGCGCTCCGCACCAGTGGCCGCTTCCCCGGCTGACGGGGTGGGCGCCCGACGCGCTTTGCGTTCCCCGGCCGCGGCCCTGCCCTCGGTGGTCGACGTGGCCGCCGGGGTCGACGTGGCCGCCGGGGTCGACGTGGTCGCCGCTGTCGACGGCTAGGGCGCGAAGTGGGCGGCCAGGGCCCGGAACGCGCGCCAGCGCCCGGCATTGGGGACGCTCCACACCGGATGGGTCGGCCGACCCCACGACGCCAGCAGCTGGTTGGCCGCGAGGAGGCCGCTCGTCGCCGCGCGTTCCATGAGGGCGACCGGTGCGTCGACGCGGACCAGGTCGCCGGCGAGGACCACGCCCGGATCGGGCGTCGTGACCGGAGGACGCCCGGCGAAGCCGCCTGGCGGAAACAGCGGGCAGTCGGCTCGGAGCTCGGTCCGTTCGTCCACCACGTCGACACCAGCCGTCTCGGGATACAGGCGATGCAGCTGCGCCAGCAGGTCACCCCGCAAGGTGGCCGGATCGGTGCCGGCTGGCACGGCGTACGCATGCAGCTCGACGACGGACCCGCCGGTGCGACGGGCCCACGCCCGTGCCTCGTCTTCGTACCGCTCCAGCACGCTGACGTTGTCCAGTGGCCCGAACCCGGCGGTGCCCAGGAATGCCGGCCGCTCGGGCGCGACCGGGCGGGCGAGCCACAGCCGGCTGACGAGGAACGGCGGGGCACTACGTTGGGCGGCGATCCGGTCCCGCCACGCCGCGTCCCCGAGGTCAGGGGAGGCGGCCACCACGTCCCGCAACCCGCCGACGTCGCACGCCAGCACCACGCCGTCGACCTCGGCGTCCTCGCCGCCAGTCGTGCGTACGACGAAATGCCCGTCATCGGGGCGCGCCACCTCATCCACGGCCGCACCGAGGCGCAGGTCGGCGCCAAGAGATGCGAGGTAGTCGGCCAGTGGATTCCAGATCGCCTGCGGAAACGGCCGCGCGGGCACATCGAACGGCAGCCCCTCGCTGGATCCGAGGAAGTAGAGGTGAAACATCGTCGCCAGCTCCGCGGCGGACAGCTGCCGCGGATCGGCGAAGAAGCTGCGGGAGAACACCGAGAACGCCAGGTCGCGGGCAGCCGGGGGAAAGCGGATCCGTTCGAGGAACGTCAGGGCGTCGATGCCGTCCAGGCGTTCGTAGATGTCGGGCACGCTCACATCCAGCAACGGCAGCGCCGCCCGGGCATTGACCCGGCTGAGGTCACGGAGCGAGAACGTCGGGCTGGTCAGCGCGAACGTGAGCGCGCTCCACGGCGGAACCCGCGGGAGTCGGACGAAACTGTCACGGGCGCCGCTGGCATGGACCAGGGGATAGTCGCGCAGCGGCACGAGGGAGCCGAGCCCGGGATCGACCCGGCGCAGGAGTGCGCGCAGGTTGTAGTACTGCCGGAAGAACGCATGGAATCCGCGGCTCATCGTCGCCGTACTTCCGTCGCGGAGCGTCGTCGGCCAGCCGGCAAGGCGCCCGCCGAGGTGGGGCTCGCGTTCGTACACGGTGATGGCGATCCCGCGCTCGGCCAGCGCGACGGCGGCCGTGACACCCGCGATGCCGCCGCCGACCACCGCGACCCGCGGGGTCTCGGAGGAGGCCGCGTGATCGCTCGGCGGCGGTGTGACGGGCAGGAGCCCCGCGCGGCGGTCGCGTCCGGGCCGCGTCGTGCCGTACCAGGTGCTTCCGCGGGAAGGACTCGCCCGACGGCGACCACTGGCGGTGGCGGTGGCGGTGGTGGTGGTGGTGGCGACGGCACCGGTGCGTGGCGCCACCGTCGTACCCGCCGGCCGGTGCGCCACGAACGTGTGCACGATCCCGCGCTGCCACCCCGACATCGGTTGGACGTGTACGCCGGTGAACCCCGCCCGCCGCAGGCGCGCCGACAGCGCACGTACGCCGTCGAAGTCGAGGACGCTCCGATGGAGGTACCGGTAGAGGGTCGCGTCACCGGACAGCAGGCGTCCCGCAGGAATGATGATGCCCGCGCAGACGGCGCGCCAGACCGCTCGACTGACGGCCGAGTCGGCGACGGAGTACTCGTGCACCGCGAGCCGCCCGCCCGGACGCAGGAGCGCGCGAATGTGTCGCAGGGTGGGATCCGGGTCGCGGAGATTGCGGACGAGGTACGCCGCGAACACGCCGTCGAACGGACCGCTCACCCCCGCGGCGTCGAGGTGCTCCGCCCGCGCATGGACGAACTCGACGGTCGGCGGCCAACTCTTGCACCGTGCCTGGTCGAGCATCCGTGCCGAGGTGTCGACAGCGACGATTTCGGCGTCCGGAACCACCTCCAGCAGGGCTGCGGTCGACGCGCCGGTTCCGCAGCCGAGGTCCAGCAGGCGCAGGCCCTTCCCCCTGTCCGCTGGGCTCCCGCTGTCGGCCGGACCGAGGTCGACGCAGAGCCGGCGCGCGGACCGCCGAAGCTGTACGTGATAGCCGGGGTTCAACCCCACCAACCGGTCGTACGCGGCAGCCCCGCGGTCGAACCCGTCCGCGACATCGAACCCATCCGGTCCTCGGTCGACCTCGTCCTGCCCCCGGTCGCCGCGCCCTGCGTCCCTTTTCCCGTGATCATGATCGTGATCATGAGGGTTTTGTGGCTCTATGGGCCCGTCAGCTTTCATGATCATGGAACATCTCTAGGCTCACCTGGACGAAGGCGACCCGCTCGCGCCCCTCGCGGGTGCTCCGCGGCGGGGCCTCCGTAGGCGTCGACGAAGGGGGAGGCGGACCGATCGACCGCTACCAGTACCTCCTGCTCATGGCCGCCTGCCTCGTCGTCACCCTCCCGCTGGAGTGGGTGCTCGGTGCCCGCGTCTACCGTCGGCCGCGACGGCTCGCGCTCGTTCTCGGTGTCGTGGTCGTGGTGTTCCTCGTCTGGGACGCCGTCGCGATCGCGCGCGGACATTGGCAGTTCAGCCCGCGCTACACCACCGGAGCGCTGATGCCGTTCGGCATCCCGGTCGAGGAGCTGGTGTTCTTCGTCGTCGTACCGCTGTGTGCCCTCCTGACCTACGAAGCCGTCGGCACGCTCCTCCGACACAGCCGACGCAGCGGACGCCCGGGGCGTGGCCCCCATGCCTGAGTACACCGTCGCGGCCGCACTCTCGGTCCCCGCCGTGGTCGCGCTCGAACTCCTGGTCCTACGGACCCACCTGTTCCGCCGGCCGGCGTACTGGCTCACTGTCGTCATCGTTCTCGGCTTTCAGATCCTCGTCGACGGTTGGCTCACCAAGCTGAGCGCGCCCATCGTGGTGTACGCACCGCGCCAGGCAAGCGGGATCCGCTTCCCGTGGGACATCCCGGTGGAGGACTTCGCGTTCGGATTCAGCCTCATGACGCTCACGATTCTGCTGTGGGAGCGTCTCGCCCGCCGGTCTCAGAACGAGGATGTACGCCTGACGCCCCGGCGGTCCGCGTTCTCTCACCCGACGCCGAACCCGACCGGGACGCCGAACCTCCCGTCGACGCCGGCGAACCCGCCGCCACAGACGGAGGACGACGCAGCATCGACCGCACCGCCACCGCCGCCTTCTCCCGACCGGGAACCCGGACCCGCGTGCTGAAGACGTCGTACCCCGCGGCCTCGATCCGGTCCAGGATCCGCGAATACAAGATCCGCGCGGTGTGTACGCAGCGGGCCGAACGCCCTGGCAGCAAAGGGATCCCGGCGTCGGCCGACGCGTAGATCCGGCGGTTCCGCTCGATCTCGAACCGCATCAGCGCCCGCCATCGCGTACTCACCCGCCGTTCGCGCGGATCGACGCCGAACCGCGCGAGGTCCTCCTGTGGCACGTAGATCCGTCCCCGGTCGAGGTCCTCGCCGACGTCGCGCAGGAAGTTCGTGAGCTGAAAGGCGATGCCAAGGTCGCGGGCGGGGCCGAGTGCCTGTGTCGCGTCGTACGGGCGGAGTACCGGCAGCATCATCTCCCCGATGACCGCGGCGGAGCCGTCCATGTACCCCATCAGGTCGTCCCAGGTGTCGTACGCGGTCGTGTCGAGGTCCATCGCCATCGACCTGAGGAATCGTTCGAAACAGGTGGGGTCGATGCGCCGCCGCCGGGCGGTCTCGACGACGGCGGCGAGGACCGGATGATCCGATTCCCCGCGGGCGAGGTCGGCCCGGAACCTTGCGCCCAGCTCCGCCAGCGCCCGGCGCGTCTGCTCTGCGTCCGCGTCGCCGGCATCGTCGACGATGTCATCCGCGACCCGACAGAACGCATAGACGGCGTGGACGTCGCGTCGTTGCTGGGCGCTCAGGAGGCGGGCCGCCATCGCGTACGTCTTGCCGTGGTGGCGGGCGACGCGTCCACACAGACGGTACGACCGCCGCACCAGGTCGGCGCGTCTGCCATCCCCGTCGTCGCGGTCCGCCAGTACGTCGTGGTCCGCCAGTCCGTCGCCGTCTGCCAATCCGACGCGGTCCGCCGGCTCGTCGTCGTCCGCTGACCCGGCCGTCACAGCTCCTCCACCCGTTGCGCGGCGAGCCGACCCGAGATGAGCACCATCGGTACGCCGACACCGGGCACCGTGCTGCTTCCCGCGAACACCAGGCCGGGCATCCGCCGGTCGACGTTGGGCGGCCGGAAGGGCCCTGACTGGAAGAACGTGTGCGCGATCGAGAACGGCGTACCCATCGCCATGCCCTGCTGCGCCCAGTCCGTCGGATCCATCGTCTCCTCGACCACGACGTCGCTCGGATAGCCCCACCCGTCGACCAGCCGGGCGAGCCGGTCGCGGGCCTCCTGGCGTTCCGACGTCCAGTCCACGCGGCCGGTGAGATTCGGCACGGGTTCGAGAACGTAGAGCACCGACGAGTCCGGTGGCGCCAGACCGGGCTCGGTACGGCTCGGCACGGTGACCAGCACCGACGGGTCGGGCATCCGGCGTCCTCGCTTCAGCAGGGTCCGGAACGACTGCTGCCACTGCGTACCGAAATGGATGTTGTGATGGGCCGCCTCGCCCGGAGGCAGACCGCGCACGCCCGCGTGCCATACGAACGCCGAGGGCGAGTAGCGTGCCCGCCGTAGCGCCGGGGGTGTGCTGAGGTCGGGGAGCAGTGAGCGGTACGCGACGGGCATGTCGGCGTTCACCACGACGGCGTCGGCGGGGAGTTCGGTGCCGTCCGCGAGGCGTACACCCCGGACGCGGCCCGCGCTGTTGCGGAGCACCTGCTGCACCCGTGTGTCGTATCTGAACATCGCTCCGGCCTTCTCGGCCGCCTTCGCCAGTGCGACCGGCACGGCGCCGATGCCGCCCTCAGGAAAGTAGACCCCGCGGACCGTGTCCATGTACGTGATGATCGCGAAGACGGCGAGTGCCTCTTGCGGAGCGAGTCCGGCGTACATCGACTGGAAGCTGAACAACCGGACCAGGCGATCGTCGCGGAAGTAGCTGCTGACCGCCTGCTCCAGCTTGCGAAGCGCCCCGAGCCGGAACAGTCGCAGCGCCGGTCCTAGCGGGCGGGCCAGGTCGCCCACCTCGTCGTAGTTGCGGTCGATGAACGCCGGCATCTCCAGCCGGTACAGCGACTCCAGCCAGCGACAGAAGCGCGCGAAACCCGCCGCCTCGGCCGCGCCGCACTGCTCCCGGATCTCGGCCGCCATCGCCTCCTGCCCATGGCGTACGCGAATGGTGGACCCGTCGGCGAACGTCGCGCGGTACGAAGGGTCGAGCGGACGCAGTGTCAGCAGGTCCGACATCCGTGCCCCCGCCGCCTCGAACGTTGTTTCGAGCAGGTCGGGCATGGTGAGCACCGTCGGCCCGGTGTCGAACGTGAAGCCGTCCCTGGTGAGCCGCGCGGCGCGCCCGCCCGGACCGCTCGCCTGCTCCACCACCGTCACCCGATGGCCGGCACCGCTGAGGTGGCATGCGGCGGAGAGCCCGCCGAGTCCAGCGCCGACGATCACGACTCGGCGAAAGCCTCGGGTCAGCAGTGCGGTCACCGTGGCTCCTCTCCCGGGGACGCTCGCGTGCGTACGGCGCGGTGCGCTCCCGGCGGCAGTATGAGAATCCTGTCGCAAATGACACGTCGGTGCGTACTGTTTCGATCACTCTGTGGCACCGAACGCCTCTGATCTTCGTACATGCCCGCAAGATCGTGATCTGCACCCCCTCGTCCAGCTCGAGGCCGCGCCCGAACGTTGGAGCACTGCTTGGGGTGGTCTGAGGGTGGTGTCCGCGTCTGCGCGGAGCTGGGTCAGGTGATCCGGACTAACCTGATTCGGAACGCCGGTCGCCGACCTGTAGACTCGGCAACCGCCCAGCGCTCGTAGCTCAACGGATAGAGCATCTGACTACGGATCAGAAGGTTGGGGGTTCGAATCCCTCCGAGCGCGCCCTATCTCCGCAGGTCAGGGGGGTCGTCTTCCTAGGATGTGGGATGGGACCCTGCCGGGGACCGTCTCACAACTCGTTCTGGACTTGTTTTGCTGGGTCAAGCGAGCTTGTGGATCTTGGCGAGGGTTTCGGTGCCTCGCTTCAGGTCCTCATCGCTCGCGCGGACGTACTGGGAGCGACACTTACGCCGGACCCGAGCTTTTTACCGGTCCAACGGGTTCCTTGCCATTCGCGAGACCCAGCTGCCTGGACGGGATAGCGCCGCCCTACTTTGGCCCGCCCGCTCGTCTGATCCAGCGGGACGGAACGCGCGAACGACCGCCCCAGGGTCTACTCCAACCGAACAGAAGGAGTACATCCAAGTGTCCGCCAAAGCTACAAACGATCTCAACGGCGGCCTGCGCACCTGGATCGCCGCCCAGGATCCCGGCCGTACAGCCGTCGAACTCCGCGTCGACCATGGCCACTGAATCCGGAGCGAACTGTTCATCTCGACATGCGTACGTACGGAAGGACGCCGCGGTGAAGTAACCGTCTGGCCCGACGCGACCTCGTCGACGAGGTCCTTAAATACAACACGGCATCGACAACCGAGCTGGCCGTCCTGGACTATGCGACCGCTCTGGCCACCGACGAATACAACTGACGTCTAGTCCGGCAAGGTCGGGTGAATTCGCGCCGGCTTTGTGCCTTCGTTGCTCTACGGCCAGCCGCTGAGCGGCCTCGGAGCTGCATCGCCAGCGGTTTCTCCGCCCGCGACATCACCGTCGAGAGGTCGTCCTACACCGACGAAATCGGATTAGTTGCTGCCGGTCTCTAGGCATCGCCCTACTGCCGCAGAGGCTTCCCATCTCCTTGTGTCGGGAGTGACTTTCTTCCCAGTCGCTTCGCCCAAGCTAGCGTCTCGAGTCCTGCTCGCCATCAACCACAACGCTGAGGATCTCATCGCAATCGTTTCATCCAGCACAGTCGTCTCGCTTACGCGAAGCAGTAACGCACGTAGTTGTCGAAAGGATCGATTGCATCTCTTCGCTGATGGGGCGCATTGCCACGGCGCCCAGTCTGAGAATGTGAAGCCATCCGGATGCCTTCCAGAGTATGTAGTTGAATAGCGCCGAAAGTATCCACCGCGTGCGTCTTCTAGTCCGTTTCCGCCAACTCCAAGATCGCCTTGAACTAGCACAAACCGGCTGAGCAGATAGCCAACCCGTTGCCCACTGGCGAGCAGCTCCATCGCATGTTCGGCATCGACGTAGGGTGAAAGTACCAGAATGCCGATCTGCGGGAGTTCTCTGTGGATCGCTCTGGCCATGCAGTCTTAGATGTCGTGTGTGGGAGGCATCCGAATGTCGACAATGGCCAAGTCTGGGGCTTCTCGCGGACCAAGCGACGAGACTTGCGCCGGCGCCGATCAGTCTCACCACGCCGAATCCCGACCGGGTGAGCAAGCTTGCCACGCCCCCGCGGAGCAGGAGGTCATTGTCGTCGGCCAGCATCACATGCCCCCGGCTCGCAACGGACCGGTGCCGTCCCGCTTCGGGCGGTCCGGACCCTCCATGGTCATCCCGGCGGTCATCTCAGCCAAGCCTCGACGGCGAGCACACAGGGAGGCGGGGGTGGGGACCTTCATGGGGAGGGTTGGTGACCGCTGCGTTCGCCGCCGGGTCTGACGTCCCGGCCCTGAGTGCCCGTGCGTCGATCGCGTTCAGCGTACCGTCGGTCGACGGCACGGATACTCGGCTCGGCCCCGCCGCGCCACACGCGTACCGGTGGCAGCCATGATCGGCGGCATGACGGGTCGCATGATCGGTGCGACTGGCCTGCTCACGGCCATCGTCAGCATCGTCTTCGCCCTTCTCGTCGTCGCCGTCAGCGACATGCGCGAGTCGGCGGAGGTGCTGAGGCACTCTCGTGAGAGGCTCGCAGCAGCCAACCTAGTCGAGCGGGACATCATCGACCTCGAGACCGGCGTGCGAGGCTTCGTCATCACGCGTGAAGAGCGCTATCTCGAGCCGTGGGATGCCACCCGATTCCGCTTTCCTGCCGACGCATCGGAGCTGGTGCGCCTTGCCGACCAGCCTGGTCAGAGGAGCCGTGCACGTCGGGTCCTCGAGGCCGGTACGTCGTACATTCAGGGCTACGCGGCCCCGCTCGTGAGCGACGTGCGGCAAGGGGATGCGTCCGCGAGCAGCGTGGAGGCGACGGAGGAGGGGAGGCGGCGCGTCAACGCGCTCCGGCGCGAGCTCGACGGTTTCGCGGCGGTCGAGCGCGTCGCCATCACAGCAAGCCAGGAAAGAGCCGACGCCGATGCTCGGCAGGCGATCGTCGCGGCTTCGGTTGGCTTCGCCGGATCGATCGTGCTCGTCGTCCTTTTCGCGGGCTATCTGACCAGAGCGATCGTCGGCCCCGTCCGCAGGGTGGCCGCCATGGCAGGGAGGCTGGCTGGCGGTGACCTCAGCACCCGTATGTCCCAGACCGGTGTTGGGGAGATCGGCGCGCTCGAGCGTTCCTTCAACTCGATGGCCGAGTCGCTGCAGCGCAGCCGGGACGGACTCCGGCGGATCAACGACGAGCAGGCTGCGCTGCGGCGTGTGGCGACGATTGTCGCGCAGGGGAGGTCGCCGGATGAGGTGTTCGCCGCGGTCGCGAAGGAAGTCGGGCTGCTCCTGGGTGCCGAGGCCACGAGGCTCCTGCGCTTCGAGGCCGATGGCAGAGCCACTGTCATGAGCGGCTGGACACGGGAGGGCGATCCCGTGCCGGCCGGCGGACGCATCGCGATCGACGGGATTGTCGCCGCGATGGTGCGGCAGAGTGGACAGCCGGCGCGGAAGACGGAGCAGCTCAGGTGGGTCGCCGGATTTCTGCCGGGGCCGGGCCCCTACTCGGCGGTGGGCTCCCCGATCATGGTCGAGGGGAAGCTTTGGGGAGCGGCGACCGCCTTGTCGCCACACGACCGCCCGATGCCGCAGGGCGCGGACGTCCGGATGGGCGAGTTCACCGGACTGGTCGGCACCGCGATCGCCAACACTCAGGCGCGGGCCGAGCTGACTGCCTCCCGGGCGCGGATCGTCGCCGCCGCCGACCAGACGCGACGACAGATCGAGCGGGACCTGCATGACGGCATACAGCAGCGCCTCGTCTCGCTCACGATCAACCTTAGGGCTGTCGAGGCGAGCGTCCCGCCTGAGCTACCGGAGCTGCGCGCGGACATGGGCGAGGTCGTGGGAGGTCTGATTGGTGCGCTGGAGGATCTTCGGGAGACCTCACGTGGCATTCACCCAGCGATCCTGTCCGAGGGTGGCTTGGGGCCCGCACTCAAGACGCTGGCCCGTCGGTCCACCATTCCGGTGGAGCTCGACGTGGAGATCGCGCACCGGCTCTCCGAGCCGGTGGAGGCGGCGGCGTACTACGTGGCGGCCGAGGCTCTCGCGAATGCTGCAAAGCATGCCCACGCGTCGGTCGCCCGCGTCGAGGCCGGCATCCGGGACGGTCGATTGCATATGTCGGTGCGGGACGACGGTGTTGGCGGCGCCGATCCGGTTCGTGGATCGGGCCTGATCGGGTTGACAGACCGGGTTGAGGCCATGGGAGGCTCGCTCGAGATCATCAGCCCTTCGCGACAAGGCACGCTCCTGCAGGTCGAGCTGCCCGTCGAGATCGACTAACCCCTGGGGCTACTCTTCGGAGCCCCAGGACTCCGGACTTCTGACCCACATTGTGTATTTAAGGCGAGTCGGCCGAACCGCGTTGCCGCGTTGGTGCCTTCGAGCGAGCAGGTGCTATGCCGCTGGCAGCACGCCCTCACCTCAGATCGCGGCCTGCGCTGACGCTTAGCGCCGCGGAGTCCGAAAGACTTTCAGGAGAGGCGACCGCGTGCGTGCGGGTGGGCGCTGGAGTCGATCCCGACTCGAGTGCATACGCGTCTTCGGCGGCGCCCGCATCGTATCTACCAACCGGGCCGCTTCCTGCTATCGAAAGCGTGAACTTCCGGCTCGCGTGTGCCCGTCGAATCCCACGTCTCCGGCTAGGCAATGCAAGCGGAAGGAAACACCGAAGGCACCTGAACCAACGCTGAACTTCCCGAACTTTGGCCGAAGAAGCCAGGCCAACTACGGCTGTTAGGATCCAGTTCAAGGAGCCTTGAGATGGTAAGGCTGGTAACGATTACTCCCATTCTGCGCTGGTTTAACGGGCTTCGGCCAAGCCTGGTGGGTGTGGCTGCATTAACCGGCTTCGTCGCGTTGCTCTATCCGTACGAAATGGTGCTTCACCTCCGAGTGCTCTATGTGCTGGTTAGCATGCTGATCGCCGGAGTGTGGGCCACCGCGCTCGCGACGGCTATGCTCGAAATTCTATGACTCGACGGAAGATGGCCTAGTTTGGCGCGACAGTTCCGTCGTCGAGGTCTGCGCAGAGAAAGAATCCTGCAATGTAAAAAGGCGGAGGACCAATGATCAGGACGAAGGCGATCTGCGCCGGGAGTGCTGTACTCGCGCTCCTCGTCGCGCTCGTGCTGTCCGGTTGTGGGTCGAGTGACGCCTCGGAGGGTAATACAGCGGGTGGCCGGACGCACATGACGTGGTTCATGTGGTCGGGTTCGGATGAGGAGGTGATGGCGTGGAAGGTCGTCAGTGACATGGTCACAGCGACGCATCCGGACATCACGCTGACGTTCCAGACGACGAGCTGGAGTGATTACTGGACCAAGTTCCCGGCGCAAGTCGATCGGGGCAATGCTCCATGCATCTTGGGAATGCAAAGCATGCGGAACCCGCAGTTCGGCAATCGGCTGCGACCGTTGGACTCGATGCTGGCCTCGAACGATGTCGAGTTGTCACAGTTCGACAAGTCGATCGTGGACGGTCTGAAGGTCAACGGCACGCAGGTCGCGGTGCCGTATGACTTTGGTCCGCGTATCATGTTCTACAACAAGACGGCGTTCGCCAAGGCTGGTTTGGCCGAACCGAAGCCTGGTTGGACGATGGATGAGTTCCTGGCTGATGCGAAGAAGCTCACCAGCGGATCGCAGTACGGGTTTGCCGCCTATCCGTACCTTGACTTTGTGGTCCCCTTCACTAGGTCGCTCAACGGCGCGCTACCGGTCAGTGACAGGGGCCAGTTGCAGTTGACGGATCCGAGGTTCAGGCAGGCCCTTCAGTGGTACGCCGGGCTTGTACAGAAGGAGAAGGTCGCCCCAGCGGTCCCGCCAACGAGCGACCTGACGTGGCCGTTCAGCCAGTTCGTCGCCGGTAGGGCCGCCATGGTGGTCACCGGTCCGTGGGACCTCATCAACGCGAAGAGGCTGGCGAGGTTCGACATAGGCATCGCGCCGATTCCAGCTGGTGCCAATGGTTCGAAAAGCGTAACCGCCGGCTCCGGGTTCGGGATCTCGGCCAACTGCAAGACGCCGGACAAGGCGATGCAGGCGATCTCCGTCATCACCGGTCCCGAGGCGCAGCAGTACCTCGCCGAGCAGGGCCGTGCGTTCCCGGCCCGCAAGGCGCAGCAGGAGTTCTGGTACAGGAACGCCGTTCCTGGCGCCAAGAAGAGCATGGACGCGGCGGTGCGGAGTTCGGTCCCGTACGCCACGACAAAGTCGTGGAACAAGGTCAATCAGTTGTTCACAAAGTACGGCGTGCCGGCGACTAACGGCCAGGTGCCGGTGGATCAGTTCCTCAACACGGTGCAACAGCAGGCTGGGGCGCGGTAGTTAGCGGGGATGCGCACAGAAGGACAGCCGGGGATCTTGAGGATATGGCCGGCAATGCCTCCTCGTCGATGACAGCGCCCGCTCCCTCAAAGCAGGTCGCAGCGAAAATGGCCAACCCAAGATCGACCCTTTCTGGGATTCTATTGGCTGTCCTCCTGGGTGCTTTCCAAAAAAGTGATCACGGCACGTATCCGCCGGTGATCATCACCTGTATCCGGAAGCTGTAGTTTCGTCATGATGTGTTGAATGTGCTTTTCGACCGTCCCCTCGGTCACCCATAACTTGTGGGCGATGCCGAGGTTGGACCGCCCTTCAGCCGCGAGCGCGAGCACCTCGCGCTCGCGGCTGCTCAGCTGTTCCAGGGGATCGTGTCGGCGGCGCACTGCAAGGAGTTCTTGCACCAGTACGGGATCGACAACTGTGCCGTCTCGACATATCCGATCGAGCGCTTCGAGGAATTCTGCTAAGCCGGCGACGCGATTTTTCAGCAGATATCCGATTCGGCGTCCTTCCGCTAGGAGCTCACGGGCGTGCTCAACTTCGACGTATGCGGATAGCACCAGAATCCCTATATTAGGGAACTCCTTGCGGATTGTGCGGGCCGCCGCAAGTCCTTCTGTGGTGTTGCTGGGCGGCATCCGAATGTCGACGATGACCAGATCGGGTATGGATTCGCGGACCTTGGCCATGAGCTGCTCGGCATCGGCGGCAAGCCCGACGACGTCGAAGCCGGACCGGAGGAGCAGGCTGGCAATTCCTTCGCGTACAAGCAGATCGTCGTCGGCGACCACCACGCGGCCCTTGGACGCCGGAAAAGGATTTTTCCCCGAGTCATCGATCAGCTCGGGCCTGCCGTTCATCAGTCCAGCCTAGCGGCGCCCCACTGCGACCTGCGCTACCCAGGCGGTGCGCCGGTGTCCTGCGCTCGTCCACGAGCTCGTCACGTTCCGACGCCGCAACGAGGTGTTGGCCTGGCTCAGCACGCCGTACTCCCGCCATGTTCGGGATTGTCAGGGAGTCGCTGACGTTTCCGGAAAAACGGCTGAGCCGGGCATCGGTAGCGTATTCGGACGGCCGACGCCCGACGTATGCGCGTTCGCGAACGATGATTACGCCGGGGCGGGCGTCGGGGCTGCTATGCGTGGCCGTCACCGCTGACGAGACCGTGGATGGCATGAGCCGAGAGGTCTGACTTATCTAGGTATCCACGGGCTCGACTGGCGGCGATGAGCTCCCCGAAGTCATCGGCGTGAGTCGAGACCAAGATGATCTCCGGCCGCTCTGCGGGTGGCGCTTGCGTCCGCTTGCGCTCGTCGAGGCGGCGGGCGAGTTCGAAGCCACTCTCGTCGCCGAGGTTGATGTCGACCAGCACGACGTCCGGCTGGAGCTCTTCGGTGCACCGGAGAGCATCGACGATCGTCGACGCAACGCCGACGACGGCGATGCCTTCGCGTTCGAGCAGGGTTCGCGCGGACGCGAGGAACTGCGCGCTGTCGTCGACAACGAGGCAACGCAGGGACGGCATGACTCCAGGATTGCAACCACGTAATCCGTGTGCATTCCCGCTAACCCGAACGTTTGTGGGTTGGCCCGGTGACACGAGGCCTTGACGGTATCGCAAACCGGCATCTTCGCCGGTTTGTGGACAAAGCACCGCGGATAATAAGTCGTGGCCCGATCGCTGCTGACCGGCCCACGGCGTCCGTGGGGATCTCCACCGGACGTTGATCATGACCCTGGGTAGGCCATGGCTAAACGGACATTGTTTCGGGTCTAGTGCGTACGGATCCGCGGCTTCGACATTGATGGATCCGAGGGTGACCTGGGGGACGTCCCTGGCGCCCACTCTAGGCGGGCTCATGTTGGCGAACGTCGGGCGTCGCGAATGTTGGCCCCACCCTGGTTCGGATCTTCGCGTCCGATGTTGTCGGCGGTTGTCTGCTCAGGCGCCGGTCGAGGGCAGGGACCGCGTTCGAGGATTTCGGCGAGGAGCCCGGCGGTGGCGGTGAGATGTTTCTGGTCCCAGGTCCGTATGTTCCACCCCAGGTGGGTGAAGCCGATCTGCAGCTCGTAGCAGTGGTGGCGTACGGCGGCGTCGACGAGGGCGCTCTCGTCGGCTCGTAGGCCTGGGTCCTGGAGCAGTCCGGACAGCGGGTCGGTGGCGGCGATCCCCGGGTAGAACACGGGCCCCCAGACACTGCACCAGGCGGCGTCGTAGAGGAAGTCACCGCGTAGCGAATTCTTCCAGGAAAGCACCGCTTGAATCCGGCGACAGTCCGGACTCACCAGCACGTTGCCGTGCAGGAGATCACCGTGGATGAGATCGCGGCGCTCGGGGCAGGCCGCGATCAGCGTCCTCACCCGGTCGCAGACCGCTGCGGACAGGGCCGCGAGCTTCGGGTCGGCGTCCAGGGCGGCGCGCCATCCGTGCACCCGGTTCCCCGGATCGTCCACCAGCCTGGCGAGGACAAGGTCGCGCCAACTGCGGGCCGGCGCGCCTGCCGGGTGCCACATCACCGGGGTACCGGGGGATGCGGGTACCCGGTAAAGCGCGACGAGCAGGCGGGTGAGGGTGGGAGCGACGGCATCGGCGCGCTCGACCGGCGTCTCCTCCAGGAACCGCCCGTGATGACGTACCGAGATGGCGTAGGCCTGCCCGGTCGGTGTGGTCCCCACCTCCCTGACCTGCGGTACCGGCAGATCCGGTCCGCTGAAGGCCATAGCCATCCGGTCGGCTTCGTACCAGGAACGTTCACGGCCGAAGCGGATCACCAACTCTTCGCCGCCCGCTCGGTAGGCCCATGCCGATGACCACGCTCCGCCGGTGAGGGGCTCCAGGTCGCTGGGAGTGCCGCCGGAGTGCTGGGCGAGGAATGCAGCGACCTCTTCGTGCCTGGGATGTTGCATCCCGCCAGTATCCGCCCAGGTCGTCCGCGGGGGCCCATTGACGGGTCGCTTGGCGCGCCAACCATGAGCCACAGGCGCCGACGCGGATCGGACGTGCGACCGTCCGCAGCTCCTGCATGGGCGCTGGCTTCGCGGGACGCTTTGCTCACGGCGTTGCTCACAGTGGGTCAGTCGCGACCCGATAGGGAACGTGCAGAGTTCCTGCGGTGCTCAGACATACGAGGACCGCCGTCGTCTCTCGTTCCGTCCGTGAGATCCCTGTCCGGAGGGTGTCGTACCCAGGCGCTAACGTCCCGGGCCATGCCACGACACCATCCTCCACCGGCAAGACCGCTGGGGCCGGACGCCGAGGGTCGGTGGGTTCGCCGTTGGACGTCACCGGAGTGGACGCGCACCGTAGATGCATGGGTGAGCCGTCGGCTCGCCGAGCAGGGCCGCTGGATCATCGGCGAACCCGTCACCTACCGAGCCCGCTTGTGGTCCGTGGTCCGCTGTTATCGGTCCTCCGAGGGGCTGGTGTGGTTCAAGGAGACCAATCCCGGGCATCGGTTCGAGGCTGGCCTGACTGCTGCCCTGGCACGTCTGGCACCCGATGCCGTCGTCGCGCCGATCGCGGTAGATCGGTCCCGCGGCTGGCTGCTCACCAACGACCACGGAACGACACTCGACCATGAAGACGTCGCTGATCAGTCCACCCGGTGCACCGTGGTCCGCGCATTGGCCCGGCTCCAATGCTCACTGCTCGGCCATCTCGAGGTGGGCGAGCACCCTGGGCTTGTCGTGCTCCCACCCAGCGCCGCCGGCGACCGGGTGCGCGCTGTCGCCCGCGACTGGGCTGCGTTGCCGGCGGGCCATCCACTCCACGCCGAACCGGACACGCTGGAACGGGCTGACCAAGCCGCGGGCGTACTGGATCGGTGCACTGCGCCCCTCAGCAACACCGTTCCACTCGACCTGGAAATCAACGACGTCTATGCCGCGAACATCTGCGCCGACCGCGGGGCCGGCACGCTACAACTGCGGTTCTTCGACTTCGGCAATGCACTCTGGGGCCACCCGTTCGTCACCCTGCACGGCTTCCTCGCCTCGGTGGAGGAGTGGAACCAAGCCCCGTTGTCATCTTCGGACCGCGAAGCGCTCTGCGACAGCTACCTGATGGTGTGGCGCGAACACCTGCACGCCGACCTACAGGTGCTGCACCGCGACCTCGCCGCAACCCGAGTCCTGGTCCACGTGCACCGGCTCGTTTCCTGGCTGCGTCTTGTTCCGCACGCCGATCTGACCGAAATCCGAACCAGAGCAGAGATACCACGGCAGCAGATGGCCAACATCGCGGCACTGGCCGACTGACCTTCCCTCTGGGATACGGCCTGGCTCGCTCCGGCCCTTCGTCCCCAGGCGAACTCGATCACGATGTACGTCTTTGATGTGGGACCACATCCAGGCATATGGGTGATCGTCGACAGATGATCAGGATGCTCTGCGTCGTGACCCTGACGCGTCCTCACCCCGATCGGCTTGATCAGCTGAGGCACTCGCTGTTCGGAGATATCGAGTATGCGAGCGATGTCTGCGCCCGTGAACCGCGATTCTTGAGTGTGTGAAACGCCGTCGGCAAGGGCTCGGGCTGGTCAGATGACCGGCCCGAGCCCCGGCCCTTATGTTCAACCGCTCCGGTGCTGTTAGCCAGCTTCCTGGCAGGGACTCTTCACACCGTTGCTCTCCAATGAGATGTACTTGCCCGACTCATCGATAGCGCGAACGGTCCAGGTTATGTCTTGGTCCACGCCGTAGAAGTTGGCGATGGTTGACTGAGAACCGGAAAACCACACTCCGTCGGCGAAGATCCTGTAGCCGAACGCGTCCGGAATGGCCGTCCACTGCAGGACGAGTTCCTGGCCGATGCACCCCGGAGGATGCATGGTGATTGCCTGCTGGGTCGACGTGGTGCCCACAGCCTGTGAAGCGGGCTCGGCGGTGGTAGCGGCGGTGGCTGGTGCTGCCACCATCAGCAGGGCACCGGCGACCAACGCGGCCGCCCCCCATGTTCGTGCCGCGCGGGCAGTTTTCATTGCCATACTCGGCCTTTCCCGTGTCGTGATGAGCGATTGCGTGTGAGGCCTCATCTGCTCACACGACTGGAGTGACGCATCCGTTCATCCCTGGTCCGGCGATGGCCAAGCTCCTGGGTTGGGTCGGCTACGAGGAACCCTGATCGGCCACCGTCTTCTCCTTGGCGGACAGGCCGCCGCCCTGGAAGGGAGGAGCCGGCGGGTACAGCGACTCGGATTCCAGCGAGACGGCTTCGACGTGGCGAGCCAGGCAGTGTCGTGGCACCTACTCAGGCGGGTGTGCGAGCAATTCTCGGAGGGTGGCGATGTCGTGGACATCCTTCGGGCGCCATGATCGACCGTTGCGCAGCTTGGGAAACTGCTCCTTCATCGCAAGCATTCCAGCGACGCTCATCGCCGGGATGGCATGGCCGCCAAGAACGCCGGGAAAATCGCTGAAGGAGTCGGCAGGGAACACCCAGTCAGACCAACGGCCCTGTGTGCGGAACGTGCCGTCCGGATGCGCGTCGAAATACGCGGTGCTGAAGGCGACACCGTTCCAGGTGAACTCGCGCGACTCCTCGGGCGGCTGCGTTTCCAATAGGACGGCGCCCTCCTCCACAAGCGCCGCCGTGCCGCGCTCGCCGTCCGATCTCTCGACCCAGAACTCGATGTCGCCGTGCTCGCGGGTGATCCGACCGATCCGAGCGTCGAGACCCCACCCTCCGAACAACCAGGCCGCCACTGCCGCTCGGCGTAAGACCTCGAGGACAGCGTAGATGCTCACCAGTTGGGCGCGACCGCGCCGGTAGAACGTCTCTGCAGGCGTCTCGCTCGACATCTTTCCATCTCCACTGGACTCCAAGCTGGCCATGCCCGCCGGGCATGCTAACGCCCTTGCCACAGGAGCGCTGAACGGTTATCGATCCCGGCCGGCGCTACCGGCGGATGGAGCCCATCCGTCCCTAGAATCGGAGGTCGATCGCTGATCCGAGTGGGCAAGGGGGCCGAGGGTGGGGTCGACCATCACGTTGTCGGAGGCCGACTGGGAATCGCATCGCCCTGCGGTATTCGGGGCGGCCTACCGGATTCTCGGCACCGTGGCCGAGGCCGAAGACGTGATGCAGGAGGTCTGGTTGCGTGCCGCCACGGTCGACCTGTCCGAGGTGCGGGATCTGCGGGCCTGGTTGGTGACCCTGGCCGCGCGTACGTCCTTCAACGTGCTGAAGTCGGCGCGCGTCCGGCGCGAGTCCTATGTCGGGCCCTGGCTGCCCGAACCGCTGCTGACCGGGCCCGACGCCGCCGCACAGGTGCTCATGGACGAGTCGGTCAGCACCGCGATGCTGGTGCTCATGGAGAGGCTTACCCCCGCCGAACGCGTCGCACTGGTGCTGCACGACGTCTTCGACTTCCCGTTCGGCCAGATCGCCGAGGTGCTTGGCGGCACGCCCGCCGCCAGCCGCAAGCTCGCCTCCCGTGCGCGGGCGAGGGTCGCCGCGGTCGGGGAGCTGCCCAGGGCGTCCAGGGCTGAGAGCGAACGCGTGCTCAAGGCGTTCAAGGCGGCGGCCGACGCGGGGGACATGGCCGGGCTCGTCAAGCTGCTGGCCCCCGAGGCCGTCTATGTCGGCGACGGCGGCGGCAAGGTGACCGCCGCGCGCAGGCCGGTGCACGGTGCCGAGACGATCGCCCTACTGGCGATCAGGCAGATCGAGATCAGGCGCCCCGACGCGTTCCAGATCATCGAGGTGAACGGGTCCCCGGCCCTGGCGACCTACCGTCGTGGCGAGCTGGTCTGGCTCGACACCGTGGAGATCGTCGACGGGCGGATCACGGAGTACAGGAGACTGGCCAATCCCGAGAAGCTCGCCCGCATCGGTCACATCCGAACCCGCCATCTTGTCTCCCTGCCGAACCCTCCGATCCCGGGGGCGAGGCTCAGGAGAGGACAAACACGATGGGACACGTGGTGATCATCGGAGGCGGTTTCGCGGGCGCGTGGAGCGCGGCGGGAGCGGCGCTGGTACGCGGAGACGCCGACCTGCGCATCACACTCATCGCACCGAACGAGCACCTGGTGCTGCGGCCGCGCCTGTACGAGCCGGAGCCGGACCTGGCCAAGGTGGAACTCAGCAGGATCCTCGAGCCGATCGGCGTCGAGCACCTGCGGGCCGCGGTGAGCACGATCGACACCGACCGCCGCGTGGTCGTGGCCGACGACGAGGAAATCGGATATGACCGGCTGGTGCTGGCGGCGGGCAGCAAGCTCGTTCAGCCCCAGGGCCTGCCCGGCGCGGAACGACTCTTCGACATCGACACCCTGACCGGTGC
Source organism: Actinopolymorpha sp. B9G3 (assembly GCF_040120725.1). Taxonomy (NCBI): domain Bacteria; kingdom Bacillati; phylum Actinomycetota; class Actinomycetes; order Propionibacteriales; family Actinopolymorphaceae; genus Actinopolymorpha; species Actinopolymorpha sp. B9G3. The sequence continues at coordinate 43,868 of NZ_JBEEAB010000022.1, forward strand.
CCGGCGGCTCACCGAGCATCTGCGCGACCGGGAGGACTACTCGGCCGTGGTCGTCGGCGCCGGGTTCGTCGGCTTGGAGGCCGCGACCGAACTGGCCGCCCGGGGCCGGGTGCTGCTGGTGGACCGGTCGGAAGTGGTCGGACACCAGCTCGGCCCGGGCCCGCGCGAGGAGATCGGGGAGGCTCTGAACGAACTGGGCGTCGAATGCCGCCTCGGGACCACGGTGACGGAGGTCGGCGACGGGTACGCCGTCCTCTCCGACGGCACCACGGTCGAGGCCGATGCGGTGGTCTGGTCCGTGGGAATGAGGGCCAGCGAGCTCACCCGGCAGGTCTCCGACGAACTCGACCACCTCGGCCGGGTTCCGGTGGACCAGTGGCTGCGCGCCCTTCCCGAGGTGTTCGTCGCCGGGGACACGGCCGCCGCGGCGTTCGACGCCGAGCACACGGTCATGCAGGCCTGCCAGCACGCCACCCCGCTCGGCAAGGTTGCCGGATACAACGCGGCGGCAGACCTGCTGGGCGTGCCACTGCGCGACTTCACGCCCGGTCCGTACGTCACCTGCCTGGACCTGGGCGGTGCCGGTGCGATCTTCACCCGGGGCTGGGACCGCAGGGTGATGGCCTCAGGCGCGGAAGGCAAAGAGATCAAGGTGCGGATCAACCAGGCCATCCATCCGCCGGTCGACGACGCCTCGAAGATCCTCGCCGCCGCCGACAGGGTCTACCTCGAGCTCCCCTTCTTCCCCCGCTCCGAGGAGGAGGCCGCGGCATGACTCCCGCACCCCTCCGGGACGCGGCGGCCCTACCAGGCCGCCGCGTTCCCGACTCCCGCTCGTGCGGCCTGCCGCGGACCGTGCTGCGTTCGGACACCTTGGCGAGCAACACCCTGGGCGGGCTGAACAGATCCGCACTGCCGGAATTGTGCGTGGCCCGCTCACGGCGGCGGCGGCGGTCATCGATCCGCGCGACGTCGCAGCTGTCGCTGCCTGCGCGCTCACCGACGACGTGCACGTGGGTGCGACCTACCGGCTGACCGGACCCCAGGTGATCAGCCGCCCCGAACACGTCCAGGCGATCGGCACGGCGATCGGGCGGGACCTTCGCTTCGAAGAAGTCCCCGTCAAGGACGCGCGAGCACAGATGCTTGCCGACGGCCGCCCACCCGCCCTGGTGGACGCCCTGCTGTCGGCAGCCGAGACCCGCTCGGCGTCGACCCTCGTCACGTCGACCGCGCAGACCTCACCGGGGAACCACCGCACAGCTTGCTGCACTGGGCGCGCGATCACAGCGACGCCTTCCGTTGACCCAGCCGCAGTACAAAGCGTTTCCGTGCTTTTCAGACGTCGGCTGGTAGCCTCGACGATCCTTCCGGCGTTGACGAGGACCACATGGCAGGCAGGGCAGACACACTCCACGGGGTGTCCTATGTCATGCCGGTGCTCAACGAAGTCGAGCACATCGAGGCGGCCGTCGAGAGCCTCATCGGGCAGGACTATGACGGCCCGTGCGAGGTCGTCCTGGCGCTCGGACCGAGCGTGGACGGCACCAACGAAGTGATCTCGCAGATGGCGCGGGATGACCCGCGGATCCGCAGCATCCCGAACGAGCTCGGTTCGACTCCCGGTGGCCTCAATGCGGCGATCATGGCTTCGACCTACCCGATTGTCGTGCGAGTGGACGCCCACTCAGTCTTGCCGCCCGACTACACCCGCATCGCGGTGGAGACTCTCCTGCGCACCGGGGCGGACAACGTCGGCGGCATCATGAAAGCCGAGGGCACGACGCCGTTCGAGAAGGCGGTCGCTCACGCATATGGCGCCCGCGAAGGGCTCGGTGGGACGCCACACCACGTCGGCGGCGAGGAAGGACCGGCAGAGACCGCATACCTTGGCGTCTTCCAGCGGCATCGTCTCGTCGAAGTCGGCCTTTTCGACGAGGGGATCAGGCGTGGACAGGACTGGGAACTCAACCGCCGCATGCGCGCGAACGGCGGAACTGTCTGGTTCACGCCCGAGCTCGAAGTCGTCTATCGTCCGCGCTCGAGCCTACGCAGGCTCGTCCGCCAATTCGTCTCGACCGGCATCTGGCGAGGCGAACTCGCACGTCGGTTCGGCGCCGAGAACTCTTTGCGCTACTTCGTTCCGCCGGTAGCGGTACTCGGGGTGCTCGGCGGCGCAATCCTTGGGATCATCGGCCTCGGCGCGGGCTTGGGGTGGCTGTGGATCGGCTTCGCCGTTCCCGCGCTCTACGTACTGTTCGTCGTTGTCGCGTCGACCATAGCGACGCGCGAAGGGATCCGCACCGGGCTGTGGTACCTCGCAGTCCTGCCATGCATCCACGTCGGGTGGGGCCTGGGCTTCATCCTCGGATTCCTGAAGCTGACGAGAAATATCACAGTTCACACGGGAAGGTGACCGCTTGTCGCTGCAACTGGAGATGATCACTTCGGAGAACGTCGGCGCTGCTTGACCGGTTGCGCGTCCGGCCTGAGCAGGAGGGCGTGTTCCTTCTCCATTTTTCGCACAGGTCAGGAGACCATTTCAAGACTTATCTTTCGGCGTCCAGTGCCACAGACTCGTGCCCCATGGATGAGATCGGGGTGCGCACTGAACGACACGGGGAGACTGCGGCGGTGAGGGCACGGCTCCAGCACGTCTACTGGATCGGTGGCGGGAGCGGCGCGGGCAAGTCCACCATCGCTCGCCGCCTGGCCGCTGCGCACGGTCTGCATCTCTACTCGACAGATGACGTGATGTCTGATCACGCCAGCCGGAGCACACCCGAAGACAGCCCGTACCTGAGCGAGTTCGTGGCCATGGACATGGACGAGCGATGGGTGAACCGACCTCCGGAAACCATGCTGGAGACGTTCCACTGGTGGCGGGGCGAGGGATTCGGCCTGATCGTCGAAGATCTTCTCCGCCTTCCGAGAGAGCCTCGCATCATCGTCGAGGGCCACCGGGTGTTGCCAGGCCTCGTGAAGCCTCTCCTCGCCGCGCCCACCAACGCCGTTTGGCTCCTCCCGACTCCCGACTTCCGCCGGGCTGCGTTCGACAGCCGGGGTTCGACCTGGGAGATAGCGCGGAAGACCAACAATCCGAAACGTGCTCTGCACAACCTGCTCGAGCGTGATCGACTGTTCACGAACCGGCTTTACAAGGAAGCAGCGAGCCTCGAACTACGCGTCATCGACGTCAGCACCACGATGACCGAGGATGACTTGGCTGAGCGGGTAAGCGAGGCGTTCGGACTCTGAGCCGCGCAGGAGCAGGCGACCTGATCAGGAGTCCGCCCGCGCCGACGCGGTGGTGACGGCGCCGTCGTCGCTCGTCCTGATGTCGAAGCCGGCCTTGCGCAGCCGTTCCAACAGGCCCGGGAATCCGTCGGCGACATGTTCGGGGACGTGATCGATCTCGTCGAGGGCTGCTTGCACCATCGGTTCGTCCTCGCCGGCAATGCGGTAGATCACCTGATCGTCGTACGTCGTGACCGTGTAGGTCAGGAACGGACAGCATGCCGCCTCCCGTTCGGCGAGGTCGCGCACCCACGCTTCGACACCGGCGCGGGCGGTGAACCGCCAGATGACGGCGTCGTCGGTGCGTTCCCGTCCGGCGAGTGCGTGGTCGAACAGTCGCGCGTACTCGGCCATTCGTTCCTCCGGGGTGTCGGAGGCGGTGGTCATGTCGCAGACGAGGGGAGCGGAGCTGGATGAAGTAGTCATTCCACGACCGTAGACTCTGGACCCATGTCCAGGGTCAAGGGTTGGCGATGAAGATCGGTGAGGTTGCCCGGCGTGCCGGAGTCACGATCGACACGATCCGGTTCTACGAACGACGCGGCGTGCTGTCGGTGCCGGCCCGCCGCCCGTCGGGGTATCGCGAGTACGGCGAGGACACGGTGGGGCGTATCCAGTTGGCGAGACGGATGAAGTCGTTGGGGCTTTCGCTCGACGAGATCATCGACGCGCTCGCCGCGCATGACGCCGGTCCGGTGACGTGTGAGTCGGAGCGTTGGCGGTTGGATGCCGCACTCGATCGGGTCGATGCGCGGATCGCGGAGTTGAAGGCGTTGCGAAAAGAGATCGTCTCCGCCCGAACGGCGTGCGAGCAGGGGAGCTGCACGTTCGTCACGGGCGGCGCGTGAGGAGACTGGCGCCCGTGAGTATGACGAAGTCTTTGCTGCTGTTCGTCGCCGCCGCCGTTGCCGAGATCGGCGGCGCTTGGCTGGTCTGGCAGGGAGTCCGCGAGCACAAGGGGTGGATCTGGGTCGGCGCCGGCGTCCTCGCGCTGGGCCTCTACGGATTCGTCGCGACGCTGCAGCCGGACGCGCACTTCGGCCGCATCCTGGCTGCGTACGGCGGGGTGTTCGTGGCCGGGTCGCTGGCCTGGGGCATGGCCGTGGACGGGTTCCGACCGGACCGGTACGACGTCGCCGGAGCTCTCATCTGCCTGGTCGGGGTCGCGGTCATCATGTACTCCCCGCGAGTGGCCTGAGCTTCCCCAGCCGGGCCGCCCGCGGCTCAGGTGTGGCGAGTCGGCACGACCGCAGGCGCCCCGTCGATCTCGACGACCCGTGCCGTGAGGCCGAAGACGGCGCGCAGCAGGTCCTCGGTGAGGACGTCTCGTGGCGTGCCCTCGGCGGCGATGCGTCCGGCGTCGAGCACCACGATGTGGTCGGCGAACCGGGCGGCGAGCGTGAGGTCGTGCAGGACGCAGACGACGGTACGCCCGCCGTCGTGGGCGACGGACCGGACGACGGTCATCACGTCGACCGCGTGGGCGAGGTCGAGGTAGGTCGTCGGCTCGTCCAGCAGGAGGTACGCCGTGTCCTGGGCGAGCACCATCGCGAGCCAGGCCCGTTGGCGCTGCCCACCGGACAGTTGGTCGACGGGATGGTCGGCCAGGTCGAGCAGCTCGACCCGCTGGAGTGCCTGGCGTACGGCCTCCTCGTCCGCACTGCTCCAGCGCTGGTACCACGCTCGGTGCGGGAACCGGCCCCTCCCGACCAGGTCGCCGACCGTGAGGCCTTCGGGGACCAGCGGTCCCTGCGGCAGGAGTCCGAGCCGCTTCGCGAGTTCGTTGCCGCCGGTCCGCGCGATGTCGACGCCGTCGAGGTCGACCCGGCCGGTACGCGGCCGGAGGAGCCGGGCCATGCCCCGCAACAGGGTGGACTTGCCGGACCCGTTCGGGCCAACGATCGCGGTGACCGTCCGCGCGGGGATGGTCAGGTCGACCCGGTCCACGACGAGGTGCTCGCCGTAGCCGAGGCTGAGGTCGACGACGTCCATGCTCAGCCAGCCCTCCGGATGACGGGGCGCGTGCGCGCCACGACGTACAACAGGTACGGCGCGCCGATGGCCGCGGTCAGCAGCCCCACCGGCAGTTCGGTCGCTCCGAGCCCGAGCCACGAGAAGCCCTGGCGGGCGCACACGTCCGCCCACACGACCGCCGCGGCGCCGACCGCGGCGCTCGTGAAGACCGGCGGATGGGGAAGCCGCGCGGTGCGCTGGGCAAGCTGCGGCGCGCCGAGGGCGACGAACGCGATCGCGCCCGCCGCCGAGGTGGCCGCCCCGGCGAGCACGGTCGCGAGGAGAAGGAGCACGACCCGGCTGCGGTCGACGTCGACACCGAGCCCGGCGGCGAGGTCGTCGCCGAGGGCGAGTACGTCGAGCCGGCGGTTGAGGACCACCAGCGGCGGCACGACCAACACGAGCGCGCACAGGGCGCCGATCGAGCGCGCCCAGGTCGCGGCGTGCAGCGATCCCGCGAGCCAGGTGATCGCCGGCCCGATTTGGGCCACGTCGCCGAGGGTCAGCAGCCAGGACACGACCGACCCGCCCGCCGCGGCGATCCCCACGCCGACGAGCACCATCCGCATCGGGTCGAGCCGCCGGCCGGCGAAGGCGAGCGCGTACAGGACCAGGCCCGACACCACCGCCCCGGCAAGCGCGGCGGTGGGTAGGCCGACGGACGCCGCGAGCCCCGAGACGCCGCCCGCCGACCCGGCCAGGACGACCACACCGACCGCTGCCACGGACGCGCCGGCGTTGATGCCGAGGATGTCCGGGCTGGCCAGCGGGTTCCGGGCGACGGACTGGAGCAGCGCACCGCTCAACCCGAGCGCCGCTCCCACCAGGACGCCCGTGACGACACGCGGCAGGCGCAGCTCGAACACGATCAGCTCGGTTCCACTGTCACCCAGCCCCACCAGGGTCTGGAGCACCGTGAGCGGCGGGAGCCTGGTCTCGCCGACGCTGGCCGAGAACACGAGGCCGGCGAACGCGAGGACGATGGCCAGCGCGGCGACGGCGTACAACCGCCTGGCCGACGAATGCCCGATCCGCGGCCTGGTGTGCGGAGAGCCGGGCGGGCCGGAGGGGTCCGAGGGGCCGGGACGCTCGGACCGGGTCGCCGTGGTCACAGCGCCAGACCTCTCCGGCGTACGACCCAGATCAGGACGGGCGCACCCAGAACCCCCGCGACCACGCCGACCTGCAGCTCGCCCTGACCGGCGACGACGCGCCCGGCGACGTCGGCGCTCACGAGGACGAGCGCACCGACGAGCGATCCGGCGACGAGGGCGGGCATCCACCGGGCGCCCGTCACGGCCCGGGCGAGCTGGCCGGCGAGGAGCCCGACGAACGCGATGGCTCCGCACGCCGCGACCCCCGCGGCGGTGAGCAACGCGACGGCGGCGAGACCGGCCAGCCGGGAGCGGGTCACCGACAGTCCCATGGCCGTCGAGACGTCGTCGCCGAGGGCAAGGAGGTCGAGCGAGCGGGCGTTGACCAGCGCGATCAGGAGCCCGCCCATGGCGAACGGCAGGATCACGAGTCCCGTGTCGGGGTCTCGGCCGGAGAGTGAGCCGACCGCCCAGAACCGGTACGCGTCCAGTGACTGCGCGTCGAGCAGGACGATCCCCGACGTCAGGGCGGCGAGGAAGGCCGTCGTCGCGGCGCCGGCCACCACGAGCCGGGCGCCGCCCTCGTGCAGACTCGAGCGCGCCATGGCATAGACGGCGAGGGACGCCACCAGCGCGCCGACGATCGCCGCGTACACGCTCTGTTCGAGCGTCTCGACCAGCCGCAACCGGAGCCCGAGAACGACGCAGAACGCCGCGCCGGCACTGACCCCGAGCAGGCCCGGCTCGGCCAGTGGGTTGCGGGTGTGACCCTGCATGAGGACGCCGGCCGCACCGAGGCACGCGCCGACCAGCAGGCCGAGGACGGTCCGCGGGAAGCGGAGCGTACGGACGATCGTGTCGGCTTCCTGACCGCTGGCGGAGGTGAGCGCGTGCCAGACCTCGGCCGGGCTGGAGGCGTTGGAGCCGATCGCGAGGGAGAGCAGCGCGACCACGGGTACGAGCGCGGCGAGCAGCAGGAGCCGGCGCGAGACGCCGCCCTTTGGCGTCGCCCCGCGCCCTCCCGTGGCCCCGGTCCTTCCCGAGGCACCGCGCCTTCCCGTGGTCAGGCCGGGCATGTGGCCCCTCGCTTGCCGGAGTTAGGGTAACCTAATAGAGTCGTGCTTTAGGGAAGCCTCACCTTATTGGTGGGACGTTGATTGGCTCCACTTCGGGCCGGCAAGCGCCGGGTCCGACCGTGGAGCCTTCGCATGAAGGAGTCCGGGTGCACCGCAGGATCCTCACCGCGTTCGTCGTGGCCGCCGCTCTGCTGCTCGCCGCCTGTGGTGGAGGCGCGTCGACCTCGGACTCGACCGGCTCGTCCGGTGCATCCGGCCAGAAGGCGTCGGACGACTCCCGCGGCGCTGCCGTCACCGTCACCCACGCGATGGGGACGACGAAGATCGAGGAGCCGCCGCAGCGGATCGTCGCACTCGACTCGAGCTACGCCGACGCGGCCCTCCTGCTGGAGGCCAACCTGGTGGGCATCACGACCTACCGGTCGTACTCCACCGACCTGCCCGACTACCTCGGCGGCGCCCGTACGAAGTACGCCGGCGACGTCGTGTCGGTGGGCGAGCTCGAGGCGCCGAGCCTGGAGAAGGTCGCCGCCCTGAAGCCCGACCTCATCGTCAGCGCCAAGGTCCGCCACGAGGCGCTCTACGACCAGCTGACCGCGATCGCCCCGACGATCATGAGCGAGACCACCGGGGCGACGTTCAAGGAAAACATCCGGATGCTGGCGAAGGCCCTCGGCAAGAAGGACCTCGCCGAGGAGAAGATTCGGGCGTACGAGACGGCCGCCAAGCAGGTCGGCGAAGCGGTGAAGGCGAAGGCGGGCGACCCGACCATCTCGGTGACGCGGTTCCTCGACGGACCGACCCGGCTCTACCTCAAGGACACCTACTCCGGGATCGTCCTCGACGACGCCGGACTCGCCCGGCCGAAACCGCAGGACACCACCGGCTTCGCGCTCGAGATCTCCGAAGAGAACATCCGGAAGGCCGACGCCGACAAGATCTTCGTCACGACGTACGAGGACGAGAAGGGTCTTGCCGTACGAACCAAGGAGGCATTCGCGGCCAACCCGCTCTGGAAGCCACTCGCGCCCAAGGTGACCGAGGTGTCGGACGCCACCTGGATGACCGCGGTGAGCGTGCAGGGCGCGTATTACATCCTGACCGACCTCGCGAAGGCTTTCGACGTCGAGCCTCCCGCGTTGCCGGAGGACCTTTCCTCATGATCATCTGCCACTGTGAAGTTGTGACCGACGGCGCTGTCGTCGAATCGATCAATGGTGGCGCCCGAACGCTGGCGAACATCTGCAAATCCACCGGTGCCGGACGAGGCTGTGGCGCGTGTGTCTTCTCGCTCAAGCGACTGCTGTGCGAGCATGAGCCAAGCAGTGCGTCGCCGGAGGTGGAAGTTGCAGCCAGTTAGTCCACGCGTGGTCGAATTGCTCAACGATGCCCTGACTCTCGAACTCACCGCCACCAACACCTACTTCCTGCATGCCCGCATGTGTGATCACTGGGGCTTCGGACATCTCGGCAAGGTCTTCTACGACCTGTCGATCGAGGAGATGCGGGACGCCGACGACCTGATCCGCCGGATCCTGTTGTTCGACGGGCACCCGAACGTGCAGCGGCTCAACCCCATCCAGGTCGGCGAGTCCCCCGAGGAAGTTCTCCGGCTGGCGTACGACAGCGAGAAGGTGGCCGTCGCGCAGTTCAACGCCGGTGCACAGGAGTGCCACCAGCTCGGCGACCACGGTACGGCCGCGGAGTTCGAGGACATGGTGCGCGACGAGGAGAAGCACGTCGACCTGTTCGAGAGCCAGCTCGACGCCATCGAACATGTGGGCATCGCGCACTACCTTGCCCAGCAGATCAACCACGGCAGCTCAACCGACTAACGTCCCGTAGATCCTGCTGGGGCGGGACTTCGTACACCTCAGTTCGCCAGTTGGGTGAGCCATGGGTGGGCTGGATGCGTGAGGGTAAGCGCGTCTCGCAGCCACGTGCGTTGGCTCGTCGTGAGGATCGGTAGCAGGGCGAGAAAGTCGAGTTCATCGTGAGGCCGAAGATCGCCGGCCTCGGCTGGAGCGAGGTGCCCGCCAGCCTTGTAGAAAAGCGCGATCTCCGGGAGTGCTGTGGGTATCTGCCACGCGGACTGCTTGACAGCATGGCCGATTGGTAGTGCGACACGTGGCTCGTGGGCAAGGACCCACTCATCGGTGGAGCGCTCGTTGAGGAGGAACTCGAACTCGAACTCGGCGTTGAACCTTGCAGAGGACGAGGCCAGAGTGCTCCGGGGATGGGGAACGTGGATGTGGGCGGGCAGATCGAGGTGGCGTCCGTCCCATGGCTCGTTGGTGTCATCGGGGACGTGGGGATCGTGCGCGATCAGCTCCCAGCCGTCGAGGTGGTCGAAGACGGCACGCTGATCATCGTGGAAGACGACGATGTCGACGTCACCGTGGTCGCGAGACTGGTAGCCGAGCCAGGCGTCCACCGCCCAGCCGCCGCAGAGGAACCATGGGTGTCGGAAGCCGGCCATGAGGTCGGCGACGTACCTGACCGCTTCTGGGACGGAAGCCATGAACAGCACACCTCTCACTCGTACATCGTCGAACCGGTTGTGTTCGGCTCTTGCGTGCCAGGGAATGCATCGCACGCTCTCAGGAGTGGAGGGTCATTGTGCGGAACCTACAGATCAGCCGCCGGCGCGAGCAACGCATTTTCGACGAGGTCGAGGGAGCCCGCTTCTCGACGAGGTTTGGCCGTGTTACTCGCCCGGTGTCCGCGGGAGGGAACCACGACGTGGCGGCTGGTGTACTACGCGCGTGAGCGGGATGTCGCGGAGGCGTTGGGCGTACGTCCACCTTGCCGTGGTGGGTGGGCTGGTCACGATGGGGTGTGTGGCGCGGTCGACGGGGTGAGGTCTGACCCCTCCGGGGTGGAGGCGTACCAGACCCTTCCGGCCTCGGCGGACCGTGCCGCTCCATCTGGAAGGTCGGCCGGATCGACGCCAGCAGTGGAGGTCACCCGACGATGTGGAAGCGACTATGCGGAGGACTTCGACGCGGGCCTCGGCGCTCGGACGGTTGGTGCCGGGCCGGTCGAGCTGGTCGCGTTCCGCGTCTCACCCGTCCCGTCGGGACACTCTCCCGCGAGGATGTTCAAGGTCATGATCCGGATCGCACCGGGGAGTCAGGCGGCGCTTCGCACCGTCACGGCGGGCACATCCCTGGCCTACGACCGGGCCCGGTTCGCGAAGGACAACATCTACAGCCTGTCTGACGGAGAACCAGCCGTACGGTTCGTGGGCTGCCGGGATCGCTCCGCGGTGTTCAACGGAGGGATCCTGACCACCGGGCCCCGCACGGTCCGGCTGGAGATCATCCACGATGACCGGCACCTTCCGGTCACAGTGCGGGCGTACGACGGCTGAACGCGGACCCGGGCCCTGCCACTCCGACGGCTGGTGATCTACGAGCACCCGGAGTGAGCAGCTCAAAGGTTGCGAACCTCTCCTTGGAGGGGGAGGTCGAACCACATCAGCTCGGCTGGCCCCACTACGGTCGTTCCGACCTCAGCGAAGCCAACCTTGCGGTACAGCGAACGCGCAGGCGGGTTGTTCGACGGAGTGTGGGTGACAACCGCCTCGAGCTCGTTGCCGACTGCCCAGTCGATCAACGTGCGGCAAAGAAGGGCCCCGACCCCTTGTCGGCGACACTCCGGAGCTATCCGCATCCGGCTGAGGTGCGCCACGCTGGTACGACCCTCGGTGAGGCCTGGTGGAACGTCGGTACCGGGAAGATCTGCGCCCACCATGCCCACCAATACCTCGCCATCTCCACGGGGTTCGACAGCCACCCAGAACGCGAGGTAGCACTCCTCGATGCGTTCCAGATCCGTGAACCATCCGGGCGGCTCAGGGCCCTTGTGCCACGGTGGCAACACGCGATCGTGCAGCGTCCGGATATGTGGGCGGTCAGCTTCCCGATACCGACGCACGGAGATCACCTCGAGCATCCTGGCAAGCCGAGCGGGCGGCAGCAATCGAGTTTGAGGCCGGTGCAAGATGCAGCCCTCAACGCGGTCAGGTGCACGCCTCGAGAACCACGTGATTCTTGCCGAGGTGGTCGATGACTCCAAGGCCAGCAGACTCGAAATGACGCGCATATCGCCTCGCGATACTCGCGTGTATGACCGCGAAGACCTTGCCGAACTCCGCACGCTTCACCAAGCCGGCCATGAGCTGCGCCGACTCGGACGCATTGACGTGGGTCGGGACGTTACAGACCGTGAGTGGAGTCATTGGTACGCGGAGAGGATCGGGATCGCAAACCAATTCGAGCGGCACGTTGAGATCGGCGGCATTCTGCCTCGCCAGCCACATTGCCAGGCAGTCGACCTCCGTGCCCACCGCGGACTTTGCTACGGAGTTCAGCACGAGGCCAATTGCCAGCGGCCCGTATCCGGTACCTATGTCTGCCACGACGTCGACGGCCCGATAGTTGAGGGCGACTTCGAGCAGGAGTGCGGTTCCCTCGTCGACCTGGTGTGGAGAGAAGACCCCATAGTCCGCACGCAGTCTCGCCTCGTGGGCTCCGAGTTGAGCGGTGAAGCTTGCTGGTTCTGGAAGCGACTGCGCGTGGGGCGGCGTGCCTCTCAGACGCATCAGCCGACCCTGGCGCTCCGTCTCGAGGTTCCAGCCGATTCCTTCCAGAAGACGCTTCACGGCGTTGGGTCCTTGCCGCTTGGCGAGGTACCAGGAGACCTCTGCGTTCGGCTGGGCGAGGCGCGTGGCAAGCCAGGCGAGGAGCGGCACCAAACTCCGTGGCCGGTACGAAGGAAGGTGAACGTCGACGCGCGGCGCCAAGGGCGGATTCTCCTCAGGGAGCACGTCATGGAGCCCGCGGACCTCTGAGGTGAATGGCGCTGCCGCGGCCAGGTCGCTGGCAGTGAATCCGACAATCCCGTCCTCGCGGTCCACCGTCTCGGGTAAGCCGATATGCCAACAACGAACTGAAGCGCGACTCAAGGGGGACCTCCAATCTGAGCCTTGAACGGTAGCGCTAGTCCGTGGAGCTCAGGCCGCGAAGCTCCGCGACCCGGTCAGGCTGCTCGGTGGGCAGGTCGAGGCGCCGGTAGAGCCAGAGCAGGAGGTCGGTCGTCGTGCCGCTGACGGTCGCCGGACCGGCCGCGCCCGGCGCCCAGAGAAGGGCGGCGAAGGGCTCGGCCTGGGAGATCGTCCACGACGATCCGGTGTCGGTCGCGGTGAGGATGACCGGGCCGGAGAGGGATCGACCCAACCGTTTGACGTCGTCCTGGTCGGCCAGGGAACAGGTGAGGAACTCCTCGACCGCGTCGGCTGCCACCTCGGTCCGCATCGTCCATGTCGCGCCGGCGGCGTGCGCGGCGTCCCAGTGGTGCACCGCGGTTTCCTGAACCTGGTGCCTGGTGATGAACCCGATGTCGCGGCGGTCCGGGAACCAGGTCCAGACGGGCGCCGCCTGGTCCGCGCCACGGAGTGCGTCGACGAGTTCGGCGGCGCCGCGCTCGAATGTGGCGACGAGATCGTCCCGGTCCGGACGCTGCGGGCGACGGGAATCCTCGGGTGGCGCCTCCAGGCGGTCGGCGACGATCGTACGCCAGAACCAGTGCACCTCGGTCAGGTGCCAGACCAGTGAGGCGACGTCCCAGTCTGGGCACTGCTCGACCCGGGCGTCCAGGTTGCCCCGGACCGCGTTGGCGAAGCCGTTGGAGTGGTGGGTGATCGCGGTGACGCACGCGTCTGTGGAGAGGCTCATGGCACGCACCTTAGGCAGCGACCCGGACATCGGCGCAGCTGGCGGTGGTCTGCCCCGGGTCACCTGCTCCGAGGTGGGTTCATGCCAAGAGTGTCGCGACCCGTTCGGCGATTTGGACAGTCCCGGGTCGTGCGGGACGGGGAGCCGTGCGCTTCCAGCAGGCGTGGAGCAGGGCGCGCGCCTGCGTCCAACGGACCACGCGGTCTCGGTCGAGTTCAGCAGCTTCGGCGAAGATCGCCAACCGGCGACGGAGATTGGCGCAGAGATCGTCAGCGGCCAGCTGACGCTGAAAGCCGCCGATCGCCACGCTCACCGCGTCGTTCGCCGGGTCACCCGCAAACCCCTTGGGATCGATGGCCAGCCAGGGTTCGCGCGTCGCTCGTACGACGTTCTTGTAGTGCAGGTCTCCGTGGACGAGCGTGTCCGGTTGCTCGCGACCGAGCTCCCGGATGGTGCCGATTGCCGCGTCGACGACCTGGCGCGGCACGTTGTCGGAAAGCGCGTCGTAAGCATCGAGGAGCTGGAGCTCCTGCGCCTCCGCGCGTTCGCTGAGCCGTGGAACCTCCGGTGGGGCTGGGATCGCGAGCCGGCGGGTAAGGCGTCCGCACACGGCTGCGGCCTCGTCGTCATCGTCGAGATCGACCAAGGTGCTGTGCTCGACCCGCTCGAGGAGCATGGCGAATCGCGCATCGTCACGCTCGAACAGCAACACCGCCCCGCGGCCCGACCACAAGGCGAAGGCCGTCGGCTCGTGGACGTTGCCGGGGTGGGGAAAGGAGACCTTCAGGACCGCGGGAGAGCTGTCGCGACGCTGCACAGGTACGACGATCCCGACCCTGCCGTGCATCACCGGTCCAGCAGGCGTACACGTCCAACGCCCGAGGAGTTCCTTGACGAGGCTGGGCAGCGAGGCGATCCAGCGCGCACCTTCCACACCTTCGCGATCGGTGATCTCGCGTGCAAACCCAGGAGGCACGTCGATCATCGAAGCAGCCTAGTGGCTTCGCACCAGCGTCCCGCCGCCACGTGACCTTCCTTGTCATGCGAGGTCGAGGGCGACCACCTCGTGGTCGGTGATGCCCGCGACGGCCACCTCGGCAACGCCGTCGGACACCTGCACCTGCGCGGACGTGTCCGCCCGCAACAGGTGTGCCCGGCCGACCCGAGCCCCAGCGGGCAGGACCACCCGCACCCGCTGCTCCCCGAGGGGGACCAGTTCGCGGAACGCCCCTCGCATCAGCATCGGGTTGGTGAGGTTGACGAGGTGGACTGTCAGCGATGTGGGCTGCCGCCAGACGGTGACGTCGACGATGCCCTGACCGGTGACCGTGACCGGGTGTTCCTCGCGCGTCGCCCATGCGACCGCGTTGCGCAGGAGCCGGCCATGGTCGGGATCCAGCACCTCCCAGAACGTCCGGTCGATGTCCCAGGGGAAGTAGACGACCCGCCCGGCCCCGACCTCGCGAAGAAGGACCGAACGCTCCCCAGCATCGGACTCAGACTCGATTTCGCGAGGATAGACCTCTTCCATGGGCAGGTCGGGGTGGGACGGGACGAAGGTCAACGGACGCGGCGACGACTCGTCCAGTACCTCCACAGGCACCCGACCGACCCCATAAATGATGCGCGAGGCGTCGTCGAGTCCTTCGAGAAGTGCGTGCCGCCGGCCGGTACGCGGATCCTCCCGCAGCCGGATGTAGGCGTTCCTGATGCCCGTCTCGGTGTCCCTGGCCGGGGCGACGCCGAACAGATCCTCCAAGCCGAAGCGGGTACGCCGAACACCCCACTCGTCGTACAACGAGGTCTCGTGTGTGGCGACCACACTGCCTCCACGGGCGACGAACTCGCGGATCTGGTCGCACTGGGCGTCCGAGAGCGCGGCGATGTTGGGCAGCACGATCGTCGAGAAGCTGTCGAGCACGTCGGGAGTCAGCATCCCGTCGTGCACCATCTCGAACGGAATTCTTCCTTCGAGCAGCGCTTGGTAGACGCCGGAAATGTGATCCTCGACCTTGAGGCGTGCCGCCCCGCCACCGTAGAACTTCGCGGTCTGCTGCGAGTAGGCGACGGCCACCCGGGCAAGAGGCACCTGATCGCAGAAATAGCGTTCCCATCTGTGGTGCCACCGGTAGAGGTCCTCGACCACCTTCAGCCAGCGGCCGTCGTGTACCACGCCGGCGAATTTCGTGAACCACGGGCGCATGCCGTTGGCGACGCTCTCCGCCACCCAGATGCGAATCTCGTCGCCGCTCTGTGTCGAGTCCTTCCAACGGTGGGTACCTTCCAGGCCGACACTGAAGATCCCGCCGATCGGCTTGTCTCTCATGGTGGCGCGGTATTCCTTGGCGTTCTTTCCAGCCGCCCAGGGTGTGACGATGCCGGAACGCCCTTGTTTGTCTGCGAAGGCAGTGTCGGCGACTCGGGCGAACTCGCTCATGTCGAGGTCGCTCAGGGCGCCGCCACCAGAGTTGGGAATGAACCGCGCATCAGGATTCGCCGCACGGATCGCGGTGTCCCACTGCCGGCACAGCGCAAAGAGGCGTTGCTGCCGCCAGACGATGTACGCCTTGCGGGCTGGATCCTGTGGGTCATCCGTCCGGGGAAGATCCATTCCAGCAGAGTCTCGGAAGTTGCGCTGGCAGTGCTCGCAGTAACACATGCCAGATCCGGTCCACCGGTTGCTGAAGATGCCGACGACGTCGTAACGAGCCATGATCTCGGCGTTCACGTCGGGCATGTACGTGAAGTTGTACGGCCCCAGCGCGCAGGTCACCCACGCGTCGGGCGTCGACCAGTGGCGGCGCTTGTCACCGTTGGCGTCGACGGCGATCCAGTCCGGGTGTGCGTCGAGGACCGGCTGATGCACCGCGTGCGGGTCTGTACGCGCGAGCACCGCCATTCCCCTGGCCCTGCAGCCCGCGACGAGTTCGCCGAACGGGTCCCCGCCGTTCATCCACCGGCTGCGATGGTGCAGCGGAACGTCGGTCGGGTAGTAGGCGACGTATCCGCCCGCGCTCAGGCAGACAGCATCACACTTGGTGCGTTCGAAGTAGTCGAGCCAGAAGTCGACGTCGTACTTCACCGGGTCGTCTTCGACAAGCGTGAGTTGCCCCCACCGCATCACCCGATCGAACCACATCCGACGGCGCCCTTCTCCCGCGCCGGGCGAGGGCTGCCTCATGTGCTGATGAAGAACTGTTCGGGGTTGCACGGTGCGGGGTTCGGATAGATGTAGGAGGCCGGCATGTGCTTCGGAACGTTGTGGAAGTTGTTGCGGACGACGCCGTAGCCATCCCCTGGAATGCTGATGCCGATGACATAGAACTCGTCCGCGGCGATCTCGAGGATCTGCTTCATGAGAGTCTTCCGTGTCTCCGCGTCGGCGGCGAGCTTCAGCTGGTCGTACAGCTGGATCTGCTTTCGGGCGGCGGCCGGTGGACGTTCTACGCCCGCGGTCGCGTCGTCGCCGGAAAGGCCCTGGTACCACGCCTGCCAGGCTGAGCACCACATCGAGTTTCCGTCGAAGGGGAAGAAGTACCTCGGGTCGAGGATCACCGCCTCGCCGCTTCCGCCACCGAAGCGGTGAATGGTGGCGTCGAAGTCGGCGTTCGTCCTGACCCGCTCCTCCCACAGCGAGCGGTCCATGGCCGTGATGTTGACACTGATGCCGACGGCCTCCCACTGGGCCTTGATGAGCTGTGCCATGTCGACGAATACCGGCCGGCCGTTGTCGATGTCGAAACCGATGGTGATGCGCTTGCCGTCGGGACCCAACCTGAACTTGCCGTCACGCTCGGTGTAGCCGGCCTTGTCGAGGAGCTCGTTGGCCTTGTCGACGTCGTACTCGGTGTACTGCGTGGCGAGCTGTTCGTTGTAGTGCTCCGAGTCCGGCAGCGGTGCCGCCTGCCAGGGCTTTCCCTGCCGCAGCAGCACGATGTCGATGATCTCCTCGCGGTTGAGGGCGTGGGAGAGTCCGATGCGGACGTCCTTGTTCTGGAAGAACTCCCGCATGGCCGGGACCTTGTGGTTCAGGTTGAGTTGGATCACACCGGCGTTGGGTTCGGCGAAGGTTGTGGCGTAGAAGTCGTACCCGCCCTCCTTCCGCCCGCGGGCGATCACCGGCTTGTTCTCCGGGACGGCGAAGAACTGGTCCTCCATGTCGATCTCGCCGTTGACCACCATGAGGGTCAAGGTGTTGGTGCTGTCGCCCTGCATGACCCGATAGTCCAGCTTGTCGATGTACGGCAGCTGCCTGCCCCTGGGGTCGACCTTCCAGTAGTACGGGTTGCGCTCCGCGATCGCGCGACCGGATCCGCCACTGGGAGGTTCGCTGAACGTCCAGGGATGCAGCAGCGGCTGACTCTTCACGGCATAGCGCACGCTGTCGTCGTCGATCCCGCCCATGTTCTGGAACAGCTGCACCCAGTCTGACTGGTTGTGCTCCTTGACGAGTTCATCGACGGTGTCGTTGTACTTCGGGTGGAACTCGCTGAGGTAGTGCTTGGCGTATCTCACCGGCGCGTCGCCGCCTGGCTGGGCAAGTTTCTGGAGGAAGAGCCCATGTGCCTTGGGGAACTCGAACACGACGGTGTGGTCGTCCACCTTCTTCACGCTGCCGAGCTCACCCTCGATGAGCATCCAGCTCGGCGGCACCGGAGTGAGTTCCTTGTTGAGAACGACATCCTCGTACCAGAACAACACGTCGTCGGCGGTGAACGGCTTCCCGTCCGACCACCGCATGCCGTCGCGGAGCTTGAACGTGTACGACGTGCCGCCTCCGCCGATCTCGAAGGACTCGGCCACGTTGGGAATGGGAAGGGGCTTCCAGTCAGGCGTCCAGCGCACCAGACCCTCGTATCCCTGGAACCGGTTCAGCTGGGAGAAGGAGCCGGAGCCGCCCGTGAGGCCCATGTGCCATGACCCGCCGTACGTACCAAGCCGGTCGACCGGCTCGACCACCATCGGACTGGTGGGTAGGCGTTCCGCAAGGGGTGGGAGATCGCCACTCTTGACGAGACTGGCCAGGCTCGGCGCCTCCTTGTCCTTCAGCTGGCCACCGCCGCCGCCCTTCTGCTGGGGCTTGGTGGAGAGCGCGTCGCATGCCGGGAGGGAGGTCAGCGCGAGGACTCCCAGCGCACCCGCTTCGACGAGACGCCGCCGGCTGAGACGGTGGCGGGCGATGTTCTTCTCGCTCACGACGTGACTCCTGACTCTCCGACACGGCCGGTCGACATGAGCCGGCCGTCGCCGGAAGGGGGTGAACGCTACCGATAGTTTGGGCCGCGTATCGCCACGGAACGTACTGTCCGTACACTTGTCTGTCAAGTACGCAGGGCAGACACTGGGGAACCCTAGAGCACGCCGGGTAGGTGGTGCGCTGTCGCTGCCGGAACTGGCCCGGGAGAGTCCAGGAGGGCGCATGAAGGAGACACTCCGGACCGTGACGGTGGTCGACGCCGTCTGCGACGCGATCCGGGAACGCATCCTGACCGGAGAGCTGGGTCCGGAGGAGGTGCTCTACGAGCAGGCCACAGCCGAGCTCTACGGCGTTGCGCGCCCCACGGCCAAGGCCGCGATCGACCGACTGGTGAACACCGGTCTGCTCCGCCGGTCGGCCAACAAGTCGGCACGTGTTCCGCGGCTCACCGAGTCCGACGTTCACGATCTCTACTTCAGCCGGCTCGTCATCGAGAGCATGGCGGTCTCCCACCTCGCGTCCGAGGGCCTGCGGCCGGAGAAGGCCAGGAAGGCACTGCGTGAGTTCGACCTGGCCGTGAAGGAAGGATCGGTCGAGGGGATCATTCGTTCCGACATTGCGTTCCACTACGCCTTCGTCGAACAGCTCGACAGTCCACGGGTGCTCCGCATGTATGACTCGATCATCGGCGAGGCACACCTGTGCATGGTCGTGAAACAGACGCACCAGCTGCTCGGTCCGAAGGCGATCGCCAAGGAACACAGGGAGATCTACGACGCGGTCGTGGTCGGCGATGCGCAGGTGGCTCAGGCGAAGCTGTCTGCGCACCTTCACCGGTCCGAGCATGTCATCCGGTCGCATTTCCGGGAAAGTGCGAACCCCACGTCGGCGTCGTGACTCGTTGCTCGACCATCTAACCTGGTCGAATGGTGGCTGGCCGGCGGATCGCGCGCGCTGCACTCGTGGTCAACGCGAGCTCACGCACGGGTACGGAGGCGTTTGAATTCGCCCGGCAGAAGCTGCGTGACCTCCGCGTGCCGCTCGCAGAGTGCTATCAGGTCACTGATGCCGCTCGACTTCCGGAAGTCTTCGAGGACATCGTGGACCGCCATGACGTCGTCATTGTCGGCGGCGGGGACGGCACACTGAGCACTGCTGTGGATCATCTCGCCCATCGCGACGTCGCCCTCGGGGTTCTTCCTCTCGGTACGGCGAACGACTTCGCCCGAACCCTGCAGATTCCCGCCGATCTCGCAGCGGCGTGCACGACGATTGCCGACGGCAAGGTGGTCGACATCGACCTCGGCCGGATCGGTGACAACTGCTTTGTCAACGTCGCGTCGGTGGGCTTGTCCGTCGGCGTCACGAAAGCGCTCAGCCCCACCTTGAAGCGGCGGCTTGGGCCACTGGCGTACCCGATCGCTGCGATGCGCGCCTACCGCAAGCACGAGCCCTTCAGCGCACGGCTGGAGTTTCCGGACGGCGACCAGGACAGCATCGACCTCGACAGCCTGCTCCAGGTGGCGATCGGCAACGGCCGGCACTACGGCGGAGGGAACGTCGTGTCGCCCACGGCGGGCATCGATGATCACATCCTCGACGTGTACGCGATCCGCAAGGGCAGGTTGCGCGACCACACCAGCATCGCGAGGTTCCTACGTGACGGCACATTCGTCGAACACGAGAACGTCCTCCACCTGACCACCCGCACGGTGTCGTTGCACGCCGATCCGGAACAGCCGATCAACGTGGACGGCGAGGTGGTGACCTCGACGCCGAAGATGTTCGCCGTGGACCGCAACGCGCTCGTCGTCCTCGTACCGCAGGGTTCGACAGCCGCGCACCTCGACGCACCGCGATGAGGTGGGTCACTCGGGTTGGTCGGGCTCGGGGCGGCGGTCGGACCGCCGCCTCCCCTTGCGGTCGTCGATGACGAGAAGCTTGGTGCCCTTGTTCTGCCGTCGGGTGAGGCCTTCTGATCGGTGGTGGACATATTTCGGGTCCATGCGGAACTTCTTGATCTTCGTCTTTGCCGGGCGCATCTCAGACCTGCCCACAGAGCGTGGGCAGGCCGGACCGCCGCGCGTACGTACGCACGGTCGAGGTCTCCCTGGAGTGTCAGGAGGGAACGGAATCCCTCCGGCACTGGCGAGATCAGCGCGGCAGGTTCTGCGGGACGAGACTGAGCCGGGAGCGTCCTACAAGAAGATCGCCTATGAATGAAGGCGGAAGCCTGTCGGTTTGACACCACACCGGAGGGTGAGATGGACCGCCGAGGCTGTCATGAGGGAACTCTTTCCTGTGCGAGTGGACGATGACAGTGGGCGCAGGCGATACCTCGCGCCCTGCACGCGCGGACAGCGACGCTGGAAGGCGTCGTGGCGCGGATCAGGTCAGCGGCAGGAAGCCGCGGGGGAGAACGCAGAACAACCGACTCGCATGGTTTCTGGTCTCCTCTCGCACTCGTACGTGAATGAGTCGCGTCATGGTCTCAACCGGCAGATTCGAGCGTCAAGGAAATATCGGTTGGCGGCGTGTACGTCCCTGCGCAGTACCTCCCGGAGACGCCGGCCGCTTGCGCCACTCTGCCCGATTCGCTGCGCTGGCTCTGGCCTGATCAGTGCGGAAGCATGATCCCATTCGAGTAGGCGACCCCGTGGATCGTGACGGGGTTACCTGACACGTGATTCACCGTCACACCGGCACGCAACATCGCCCCGCAGGAGGGCGCGAGGTTCACCCGCACATCGATGAGGGTCAGGTTGCGTTTGATGTGATGCAGGTTGCCCGTGATTCGCTGAGTCGTCGTCACCTCCCGGCGGGCACCACAGGGCCTTCCGCTGCCGTTGACCGGGACCGCCCACAACGTCAGCCTGACGGTGGCATCACCGCCCGGGTAGTAGCCGTATTCCCTGCTGAGCTCGACGTCGGCCAGGACGTTCGCGAACTGTGCGGCGACAACCGGCACCAGTTCGTCGAGCACGGTGACACTCGTGCGGATGACATTGCACTGCGGTATTTCCGGGTCGCGGACGCGGGTGACGCACGTCTCTCCCGGGTCGGCCCACTGCATCGAAAGCAGAGGTGCGCGTATCATCGACAGAACTGTCAGCCCTGGATCCAGCGTAATCCTCGCGACCGCGGGGTTGAGCAGGGTGGCTGCCCGGCCCCGCAACTCACAGGTAAAGGTACCGTTCTTGGGAACCGTGAGTAGCCAGCGGCCGGTCTCACTCTCGACGCCGTACGCCTTGCCGCTGAGGTTGCGTGCCGTCCACGGTGAACCCCCGGCTCCGGCACAGATGACTCTGGCCTCCATCAGGGGTGTGCGGACGATGTTGCTGCGCCCGGCGAGACGGCCGAACAGGTAGAACTTTTCTCCCGCTCGCAGCGTCATCGGCGGGAGTCGCAGAACCGGAAGCAATGGAGCGTCTTTTGCCGGCAGCACAGTACGGAGCAGTTGGCGGGTCGTGATTGCTTTCAGGCCTGAATTCACCTCCGGCACAGCGGCAGCCGCCGCTGGTGCGTGCGAACGTGGCGTGTCATCCGTTGATCGTGCACAACCGCTGAAGGAAAGGAAGAACGCCGCGACACAGACGGCAAGGATGGCCCGACGCATAGGAGAAGACCTTTGGACAATATTCGATCAGGATTATTCGAAGTCTTCCGTCGGTCCCTGGGACTAACCTCCGCTGGACGGACGTGTTCGGTTTCTCACGCGTTCGCTCCTGCTTTCCAGTGTGAGGTGACGAGGTCGCTGACCTGTTCGAAGGCGTTGATCTCGGTGGGGTTGAACCGGTTCTTCGTGAGAGCGACGCACCGGCCGGTGGCGGGAAAGCCGGTCATCTCGTCGACGAAGCCGGCCTTACTCAGGGGATGTCGGAGCGGGCGCCGCGATCGCGACAGCCGTGAGGAGAAAGAGGACAGGAAATCTCGGTCCGGATGAGGTCGGACTTGGCCACATCCTCCGGCTAGGTCCTGTGGCAGGCGTACTCCGGCGGCTGGGGTCCGTCGGGATTTTGTTCAGTTGACCCGGTTTGCAGAGGCCATCGCCGCCGGATGTCCTCTGGGATCCGGGACTTTCGGCCCTGCCTGGATGAGCAGTGCGTCATGTCTGGTCTTGTTCAGTGGCGGTGACGCCTCCCCGGTGGTGTCAACGCTGCCTTGCAGGGGACTCCGACGGCGACGCGGGACAGCGGTGACGATGAGCACAACCCGACTGGGGCGGGACAGCGGCGACCTCGGCGACGTCCGCCCGAACGGGCATGAAGGGCGCGTTGAGGGGCAGGCGCTCGAGCGTCTGCTGGCAGCGATGGAAGACTTTCGCGACGGCAACTTTCGTCGTCGCGTCACGCCGACGAATGCCGATGACCACGACGAGGACATCGCCGCCAGGCTGGCCACGGTGTTCAACGAGATCGCCGAACGAAACCAGAATCTCGTCGGCGAGCTGATGAGGGTGCGGGGCGCAGCCGGTCGCGATGGCCAGACCGCCGAACGCCTGAACCTCGACGCGCAGGGTGACGGCTGGTCGGTCGCGGAGACCGCGGTCAACGACCTGATGGAGGAACTGCAGCGGCCGACCGCCGAACTCAGCCGGGTGCTTGACGCCGCGGCCGAGGGCGACCTGTCGCAGCGAATGTCGTTCCACGTGTCCGGCCAGACCGGTGACGGCGAGTTGGACGGCCTGAGTACGACGGTCAACGGCCTGCTCGACCAGCTCTCGGTCTTCGCCTCCGAGGTGACCCGTGTCGCCAGGGAAATCGGAACGGACGGCCGGCTCGGAGGTCAGGCGCAGGTGCCGGGGGTCGCGGGGACCTGGCGTGACCTGACCGACTCGGTGAACTTCATGGCGGGGAACCTGACCGCTCAGGTGCGTGACATCTCCCAGGTCGCCAAGGCAGTCGCCCGCGGTGACCTCAGCCGCAAGATCTCCGTCGAGGTCTCGGGCGAGATGCTCGAGTTGAAGAGCACGATCAACACGATGGTCGACCAGTTGTCGTCGTTCGCCGACGAGGTGACCCGGGTCGCGCGTGAGGTCGGCAGCGATGGCGCGTTGGGTGGTCAGGCACAGGTGCCGGGGGTCGCGGGGACCTGGCGCGACCTGACCGACTCGGTGAACTTCATGGCGGCCAACCTCACCTCGCAGGTCCGCAACATCGCGCAGGTGGCGACGGCGGTCGCCCGCGGCGACCTGAGTCAGAAGATCGACGTGGATGCGCGGGGCGAGATCCTGGAGTTGAAGTCCACGATCAACACGATGGTGGACCAGTTGTCGTCGTTCGCCGACGAGGTGACCCGCGTCGCCCGTGAGGTGGGTACGGACGGACGGCTGGGTGGCCAGGCCCAGGTTCCCGGTGTGGGCGGCACCTGGCGTGACCTCACCGACTCGGTGAACTTCATGGCGGCCAATCTCACCGGCCAGGTCCGCAACATCGCCCAGGTGGCGACGGCGGTCGCCCGCGGCGACCTGAGTCAGAAGATCGATGTCGACGCGCGGGGCGAGATCCTGGAGTTGAAGTCCACGATCAACACGATGGTGGACCAGTTGTCGTCGTTCGCCGACGAGGTGACCCGCGTCGCCCGTGAGGTGGGCACCGAGGGTCGGCTGGGTGGTCAGGCGCAGGTCCCGGCGGTCGGCGGTACGTGGCGTGACCTCACCGACTCGGTGAACTTCATGGCGGCCAACCTCACCTCGCAGGTCCGCAACATCGCCCAGGTGACCACGGCCGTCGCCCGCGGCGACCTGAGTCAGAAGATCGATGTCGACGCGCGGGGAGAGATCTCGGCGTTGAAGAACACGATCAACACGATGGTGGACCAGCTGTCGTCGTTCGCCGACGAGGTGACGCGGATGGCCCGCGAGGTGGGCACGGAAGGCCGCCTCGGCGGTCAGGCCCAGGTCCCGGGTGTGGGGGGTACGTGGCGTGACCTCACCGACTCGGTGAACTTCATGGCGGCCAACCTGACCGCGCAGGTGCGTTCGATCGCGCAGGTGACCACCGCGGTGGCTCAGGGGGACCTGAGTCAGAAGATCGATGTCGACGCGCGTGGTGAGATCTCGGCGTTGAAGAACACGATCAACACGATGGTGGACCAGCTGTCGGCGTTCGCCGACGAGGTGACCCGCGTCGCCCGAGAAGTAGGAACGGAAGGTCGACTCGGCGGTCAGGCTCGGGTCCGCGGCGTTGCCGGTACGTGGAAGGACCTCACCGACAACGTCAACATCATGGCCGAGAACCTCACCGGCCAGGTCCGCAGTATCGCCACCGTCGCCACCGCGGTGGCCGGCGGCGACATGAGCAAGAAGATCACCGTCGAGGCGTCGGGCGAGGTCGCGGCCCTCGCCGAGACGATCAACGGGATGGTCGACACGCTTCGTGCGTTCGCCGACGAGGTAACGCGGGTGGCCCGCGAGGTGGGTACGGAAGGAATTCTCGGCGGGCAGGCGCGGGTGCCCAACGTCGCCGGCACCTGGAAGGACCTCACCGACAGTACGAACTTCATGGCGAACAACCTGACCAGCCAGGTACGCAACATCGCCCAGGTCACGACCGCCGTCGCGCAGGGGGACCTGAGCAAGAAGATCGACGTCGACGCGCGGGGCGAGATCCTCGAGTTGAAGAACACCATCAACACGATGGTCGACCAACTCTCCGCGTTCGCCTCCGAGGTGACGCGCGTCGCCCGCGAGGTCGGTACGGAAGGCAAGCTGGGCGGGCAGGCCGAGGTCGTCGGCGTCTCCGGCACCTGGCAGCGGCTCACCGAGAGCGTCAACCACCTTGCCGGCAACCTCACGACCCAGGTGCGGGCGATCGCTGCCGTCGCGACAGCGGTCACCGAAGGCGACCTGACCCGGCAGATCACCGTGGACGCGTCCGGTGAAGTGGCGGAGCTCAAGGACAACATCAACCAGATGATCGCCAACCTGATGGAGACCACGAAGACCAACCTCGAGCAGGACTGGTTGAAGACCAACCTGGCCCGGATCTCGGGGTTGATGCAGGGCCACCACGACCTGAAGGCGTTGGCCTCACTGATCATGAGCGAGTTGGCGCCGCTGGTCTCCGCCCAGTACGGAGCGCTCTACCTGGCCAGCCAGGGGCCGAACTCCGAGGTCGTTCTGGAGCGGACGGCGAGCTACGGCGCGCCACCTTCGGATCTCGTCGAAGGCGTCAGGGCGAGGTTCCATCTCGGCGAGTCGCTCGTCGGCCAGGCCGCGGCGGACAAGAAGACGATCCTGATGGCCGGCGCACCCGAGAACCTGAAGATCGCCTCCGGGATGGGGACGGTCAGCCCGGCCAACGTGATCCTCGTCCCGGTGCTGTTCGAGGGCCAGACCCTGGGCGTGATCGAGCTCGGATCCGTCCGCGAGTTCACGCCCGTCCACCAGGACCTGCTGGACCAGCTGAAGGAGACCATCGGCGTCAACGTCAACACGATCGTCGCCAACTCGCGGACCGAGGCGCTGCTCGGTGAGTCCCAGCGCCTGGCGTCGGAGCTGCGGGCCCGTTCCGAACAACTCCAACAGCAGCAGGACGAACTGCAGCGTTCCAACACCGAACTCGCCGAGAAGGCCGCCCTGCTCGCGAGCCAGAACCGCGACATCGAGATCAAGAACATCGCGATCGAGCAGGCCAGCCAGGAACTCGAGGAGCGCGCCCAGCAGCTGTCGATGGCGTCGCGCTACAAGTCGGAGTTCCTCGCCAACATGTCCCATGAGCTGCGTACGCCGTTGAACAGCGCCCTCATCCTGGCGAAGCTGCTGTCGGACAACCTGGAAGGCAACCTGACACCGCAACAGATCGAGTTCGCCAAGACCATCCACGCGGCGGGGAGCGACCTGTTGCAGATGATCAACGACGTCCTGGATCTCGCCAAGGTGGAGGCCGGGCACATGGAACTCCTGCCGGTGCCGGTGCCGGTGGAGAGCCTTGTCACCTATGTCGAGTCGCTCTACCGGCCGCTCGCGGCCGACAAGGGGCTCGACTTCTCGGTGACGGTCTCCCCGATGGTGCCGGCGAGCCTGCAGGCCGACCGCCAGCGACTCCAACAGATCCTGCGGAACCTGCTGTCCAACGCGATCAAGTTCACGCACGAGGGAAGCGTCCGGTTGTCCATTCGTACGGCCGACCCGGCCGAGGTGAGCAGCCCGTCGTTGCGGGTGGCGCCCTCGCGCATCGCCTTCGTCGTCGAGGACACCGGCATCGGCATCCCGCCTGACAAGCTCGCGCTCATCTTCGACGCGTTCCAGCAGGCCGATGGGACGACGAGTCGGCAGTACGGCGGTACCGGGCTGGGTCTGTCCATCTGCCGGGAGCTGACCCGTCTGATCGGCGGAGAGCTGCAGGTCCACAGCGAGGCCGGCGCAGGCAGCACATTCACGCTCTACGTCTCGGCAGGGGAGCGGCCCACCCGGGCGGCTCTGACGGTCGCCGAACCGGAGGCGGTTCCGGGCCCCGTGCCGAGCCGTCATGTGGCCCGTTACGCGGAGCACTCCGGGAGCGGAGAGCGCCATGCCCCGCTGGGAAGCGCCGCGACGCAAGGGCCGGACGTGGGGGACCGGCTTGAACAGTCGCGCGGCGACAGGCCGTCGGGTGACGGGCCGTCGGGTGACGGGCCGTCCGGCGACGGGGCTGCCGAGCTGACGTCCCACGAACCCGCTCTTCGTCCTGAGGCGTCCGTCGTGGCGCCCGCTCCCGCCGTACCGGAGCAGGCAGCCTCACCAGAGGAACACGGACGCCCTTCCTGGCAAGACGGCGACACGGTGCTCGTCGTCGACGATGACCCGCGCTATGTCTACGCGATCACCACGACGCTCGAGCAGCACGGGCTGAATGTTCTCTGCGTCGACAACGGCCTGGCCGGCATCAGGGCGCTGGAACAGCATGACGACATCCGCCTGGTCCTGATGGACGTGATGATGCCCGCTCTGGACGGCAACGCCACGATGGCGACCATCAGGCGGATGCCCCGCTACCGCGACCTTCCGCTGATCGCGGTCACCGCCAAGGCGATGAAGGGTGACCGGGAGAAGAGTCTCGCCTCCGGTGCCACGGAGTACGTCGCCAAACCGGTCGACATCGAGTGGCTGCTCCAGCTGATCGCGACCTACCTTCCGACGGACACGCCGGCCCTCGAGTAGGCGCGGGAAGCACGCGCCGCGTCACCTGATCCGGTCGACCTCATCGACGCGGCGGCTGGTGAGGCGGGCGCTCATCAGGCTGACCACCGCGACAACGCCGGCGACGACGAGCGGGATGATCAGCGCGGAGCGCAGGGAGTCGGCGAACGCCTCGGCGATGGCGGCGAGGACCGCGCGGGAGATGCCGTCGTCGACACCTGCGAGAGCGCTGTCCTGGATCGGGCCGATGAGCAGCATCTCCGCCAGAGTGCCGGCGGCGACCACGATGCCGACGACGGTGAGGGTGCGCCAGCGGTTCAGTGAGGTCAGCAGGGCAAGCGTCAGCAGGCCGGCGGCAAGGACGGGGATGACGTACGCCAGAGTCGGCGCCATCCGTGCGATCGTGCGTACCTGTGCGAGCGCGGGAACGTCCACCAGCACGATGCTCGTCATCTCGTCCGGCAGTTCGGACGGAAGTACGGATCCTGCCGGGCCCAGCCGGTCCGCCAGCGGTCGGACCAGCTCACGGATGTCGACCGAAACCTCTCCACCGTTGCCGGTCAGCAGGCTTTCGCGGGCTGCCAGGCTGGCGGCGAGCCAGATCCTCGAGGCCCCGGGCGTACGCATCACCGCAGGGATCTCCTGCCGGACCACGTCGACGACGATCGGACTGAGCCCTTCGCCACCTCCTGCCACCGTTTCGGCCACCCGGTCGGCCATGGCGCGTTGGACAGAAGGGTCTTTCGCCAGCGGACCTACGGTGTCGGCGTAGGCGGTGCCGTGCAGTTGCGCGTTGAGCCACACGACCGGAACCACGGCCAGGACGGCCAGGCAGGCGAGCAGGGCAAGCACGCCTGAAGCCACGTGGCGTCCTCGCATGGTGGCAGTCTGTCAGCTCCGGGGTCGTCGAGAGCATTGAGCGCAGACGTTGGGGAATTGCCGGACCTACATGTCACGGGTCAGCCCGTCGCTTGTCTCGGCCACGACGTACCCGTCGTACCCCTGCGCGGTGGGTCGTGGGAAATTGTCTCGAACCGGAGCCCGACTGGAGCCTAGGATCGCGTGCCGTGACCGAGCAGGATCTCCCGGCAACCGATGAGGATCTCCCGCCGACGGAGCAGGCGACTGTGCTGACGACGCCGCGGCTCCGGCTGCGGGAGTTCACCAAGGACGACGTCGACGCCCTGGTCGAACTCGACGCCGACCCCGAGGTCATGCGCTTCCTCACCGGCGGCAAGCCCACGCCACTGGAGGAGGTCCGCGACGAGGTTCTGCCGAAACTCCTTCGCGAGTACGCACTCTTCCCCGGCTTCGGTCGCTGGGCGGCGAACGAGAAGGCCACCGGCCAGTTCCTGGGATGGTTCGGGCTCCGTTCGGCCGAACGCATCGGGCCCGGCTGCGCCACCCTCGGATACCGGCTCCGCCGAGCCGCCTGGGGCCGCGGTCTTGCGACCGAGGGGTCGCGTGCCCTCCTCGCCAAGGCGTTCACCGAACTCGGCGTGCAGCGGGTCTCCGCCGACACGATGGCGGTCAACGAGCGCTCCCGAAGGGTGATGGAGAAGGCGGGACTGACGTTCGTCCGTAATTATCACGAGTACTTCCCCGACCCGATTCCCGGAACCGAGCATGGTGAGGTCGAGTACGCCGTGACGAAGGTGGAATGGCTCCGACGGTTCGGCCAGGCGAATCCGAGGTAGACCGACTCATGGAGAGGGAGTGATCGGGATGAGGAGCGCCGACCTACTCGTCGATGCGTTCGGCCGGATCCGCGAGGAGGTCCACGCGGTCGTCGACGGCTTGTCGCCTGACGATCTTGCCTACCGCCTCGATGCCGCCGCGAACTCGATCGCCTGGCTGGTATGGCACCTGACCCGCGTCCAGGATGACCACCTCGCCGACGCGGCGGGAACACCGCAGGTCTGGACCGAACGCGGCTTCGTGGACAGGTTCGGTCTGCCGTTCGAGCCGTCGGCGACCGGCTACGGGCATGGCACCCACGAAATCGCGGCCGTACGGGTGCAGACGTCAGGACTGCTCACGAGCTACCACGACGCGGTTCACGACGCCACGGTCGCCTTCGTCGAACGGCTCGTCGACAGCGATCTCGACCGCATCGTCGACGAGGCCTGGGATCCGCCGGTGTCGCTCGGCGTACGACTCGTCAGCGTGATCGGCGACGACCTCCAGCACGTGGGGCAGGCGGCTTTCGTCCGCGGCGTCGTCGAACGCCGACCCGCCTGGCGCCTGGACGGACGCGAAGCTGACGGCTGACCTTGTGACCTAGCCTTCGCGCGGACGCCGGCCGGCGCCGGGAAGGCTCGCGGGATCCACCAGCGGGCCGAGGTGGCGGAGCTTGTCCGGGTTGAGGACATTGCGTAGGGCACGTACCTGGCCGTCCGCGATCTGGAGTTCGAAAATCGCGGCGAGGCGTCCCTCGGCGTCGACCATGCGGCCGCCCGGTTGGCCGTTGACCATGGTCGGTTCGAGCCGCCCACCGAACGTCGCGACCTGCCGGATGATGCCGAGCAGGAAGCGGGCGACCTGGACCCGACCCTGGATCGGCCTGGCGATGGCGGGCGCCTTGCCGCCACCATCGCCGTCGAACACGACGTCCTCGGCGAGTAGCTCTTCCAGCACGGTGATGTCACCGGTTTCGCAGGCCGCGAAGAAGGCGCGCGCGAGGTCGTCCCGGCGTTCGCGGGACGCCTCGAAACGTGGCTCGCCGGCGGCGATTCGGCGGCTTGCACGGGTGAAGATCTGGCGGCAGTTGACCACCGACTTCTCGACGATCCGGGCGATCTCGTCGTAGTCGTAGCCGAAGAGCTCGCGCAGCAGGAAGACGGCGCGCTCGACCGGTGACAACGTTTCCAGGACGACGAGGAACGCCAGCGAGAGACTGTCGGCACGTTCGGCTCGGACGGCCGGGTCGGATTCGACGTCCGTGGCGAGCAAGGGTTCGGGCAGCCAGGACCCGACGTAGCGCTCTCTGCGTACTCTCGCCGACCGCAGTTGGTCGATCGCCAGCCGGGTCGTGACCGTGACGGCATAGGCGGACACCGATCTCACCTCCTCGGCGGGCGTGCGATGCAGGCGGAGGAACGCCTCCTGGACGACGTCCTCGGCCTCGGCAACGCTTCCGAGCATCCGGTACGCGATCGAGAACATCAGCGGTCGCAGCTCGTCATGGTGCTCGGCTGCGAGATCGGTGGTCACGACCTCGATCCAACCACGTTCGCGCGAGCAGCTGCCTTACCTGGCAGCCGTGGTCGGTGCGAGGCGCTCGATGTCGAGATCGTCGCTCTGCCGCCGCCGGGTGAGGAGGCCGAGGATGATGCCGCCGACCGCGACGGCGATGGCCGCGAGGAGCAGCACGAGCAGGTCGGAACGCAACGATCGGGAAAATTCCTGCGCCACCGCGTCCAGGAGTGCGCGCGAGGTGTCGTCGTCGACCGTCGCGAGGTAGCGGTCCCGGGCCAGCCGAAGGGCGAGAATCTCGACCAGCGCGACGACGGCGACGCCGATCCCGGCGATCGCCAGGGTACGGAAGCGTCGAGCCGAGATCAGCAGGGCGAGCAACAGCAGGCCGCCGGCGACGAGGGGAAGTGCCTGCGCCAGCGTCGTGGTCAACTGCGAACCTTCACGCGCCCGTGCGACGGCAGGTGAGTCGACCAGGACGACTCTCGAACTGTGCGCCGGGAGGTCGGCAGGTACGTCGACGCCTTCGGCGCGCAGTCGTTCGGACAGGATGGCGACCAGCTCGTCGATGTCGACGGTCACCTTGCCGCCGTTGCCGCTGAGTAGGGCGTCGCGGGCAGCAAGGTTGGCCGCCACCCAGATCTCGGCAGCTTCCGGAGTGCCCAGCACCACAGGCACTTTGCTCTGGATCGTGTGGGCCATCTCCGGCGGGACCTCTCGCCCGGATGACTCGATCGCCTCCGCGAGACGGTCGGAGATGGCGCGTTGCACCTGCGGGTCGCGCGGCAGTGGGCGTACGGTCTCGGCGTAGTCGTCGGTATGAAGCTGTGCATCGAGCCACCGGACCGGAACCACGGCGACCGCCACGGCACATGCGAGCAGGACGAGCAGACTGGAAAACACACCCCGTGCCATCATCCGCCGCAGTCTGCCAGGGGCTGGGGCAATTTGTCAGTTTCGCGCCTATCGTCCTTGTGGGCGGTATGGGCGCTTCACGCGGCGCCACAGTGTGGCCGTGGGCGTCCCCTGCGACGTGGGCGCCACTTGCGACGCCGACGCCGCCATGATCATGAAGGGAATGCGGTCCATACGACTGGAAAACCTTCACGATCACGGTCATGATCACGGTGTGACGGGCGCGTGGTGGTGCAGGGCGGCGCTGTGCAGTGGCGTGCGGGGGAGCGTCCTTGGTGGCGTCATCGCCGTGGGTCTCTCGCTCGGGCTCGCGCCTGCGGCGTATGCGGACTGTGCGGAGCGCCCCGCGCCTTCGGCACATGCGTTCGAGGGAACGGTCATCGCGACCGACGACGGCGGGCGGACCGCCACGGTGGTCACTGAGAACGGCGACCAGGTGACGGTCGAGAACCCGGCCGCGGACGGTGTGTCATCGTCGGACCGGCGGTTCGCCGTCGGCGCGTTGTACGAGTTCCATCCGACCAACGCGACCAGTCCGTACCGCGACAACGGCTGCACCGCCACCCGTCGGCTGTGGGGCCCGCGGCCGGCACCGATCGAGCCGGACCAGGGCTTTCTCCCCGCGTGGCTTCCGGTGGACGACCATGCCGGCGCCGCTGGATATGCGCTGGTACTTGCGCCGGTCGTCCTCGCCGTCCTGGCGATCGGCGTCGGGTTCGGCATGACCCGGAGAAAGCGCGCGGCCGGCCCGCCAGACGTTCAGCGGGAATCGTCGTCCTGACGTCGCCACTCCGCGGCACGGGACCGGAGCGCGCGACTGTTACCGCTGAGCGGGCGTAGCGACTCCTCCGCGGTAGCCGGACCACCTCCCGGGACGGTGTGCTGGGGCCGGACATCGACCTTTGCCGGCCATGGATTGTGGTCTAACCTCTGACCAGCATGGACCGGCACGATCCGTCACGTCCGATGGCGAAGGGGTGGGCTCGTGGGACGCGCTGCTTGCTGGCGAGGTGTTGTCGTGCCGCGGCGGGATCGGCTCCGGCACCTGCTGATGGCCGTCGTCGTCGCATGTGCGGGTCTGGCGGTCGCGATGCCCGCGGCGGCGCAGGATCGTACGACGAACACCGAGGCGCTCGCCGCGGCGCCGGCTACCGGCGGGACGATCACCGTCGACGGGCGCGCCGGCGGGCGGACCTTCAACGGTGTCGGAGCGGTGAGCGCCGGAGCCTCGTCCCGGCTGCTCGCCGACTACCCCGAACCGGAACGCAGCCAGGTGCTGGACTATCTCTTCACGCCGGCGTACGGAGCGGCGCTCGACATTCTCAAGGTCGAGATCGGCGGCGAGACGAACTCCACCGACGGCGCGGAACCGAGCCACCAACGCGAGCCCGGTGTCGTCGACTGCGACCGGGGCTACGAATGGTGGCTCATGAAGCAGGCCCGCAAGCGCAACCCCGCCATCAAGCTCGCCGCGCTCGAATGGGGGGCGCCCGGCTGGTTCGACGGCGGCTTCTGGAGTCAGGACAATATCGACTACATCCTTTCCTGGCTTGACTGTGCGGCCTCACACGGCCTGCGCATCGACTACGTGGGCGGCTGGAACGAACGCGGCTACGACACGGACTGGTACGTCGCCTTCGACAAGGCGCTGGCTGAGCGGTTTCCCGACATCGAGATCATCGCGGCCGACGAGTGCTGTCGCGAAGATCTGTGGCGGGTGGCCGACGACATGGCCGCGAACCCGGCGTTCGACAACGCGGTCGACATCGCCGGCGTGCACTTCGCGTGCGGCAACCGCGACCAGCGCAGGGAGTGCCACAGCACCGAGACCGCGCGCGGCCTCGACAAACCGCTGTGGATGAGCGAGGTCAGCGCGCAGGCACACGACGTGGGCGCGGCGCCGGCCGCTCGGTCGATCAACCGGATGTACGTCGACGCTCGGCTGACGGGGTACCTGACATGGTCCGCGGTCTCTGCGTGGTACGCCCATTTCCCCATCGCCGACACCGGTACGATCCTCGCCGAATGGCCGTGGTCCGGCCACTACCAGGTCGGGTCGACGGTATGGGCGTTCGCGCACACGACGCAGTTCACCGACCCGGGCTGGCGCTATCTCGACACCGGCAGCGGCTATCTCGACTCCGGTGCGAGCTACGTGAGCATGGTGTCGCCGGCCGCCGACGACTTCACCACGGTGGTGGAGACGTTGGACGCCACCGAGCCGGCCACGGTGGAGTTCGACGTCACCGGAGGACTTCCCACCGATGGCGTCCAGGTGTGGTCCACCGATGTCGGGACCGCCACCCAGGCCGACGATTTCGTGCGTACGAAGGGAATCCAACCGGTCGACGGCTCCTTCACCATGACGCTGGAGCCAGGGCACGTCTACACGCTCAGCAGTACGACGGGGCAGGGCAAGGGCTCGGCACGCCCGCACGCGGGGATAGGCGAGGAAATGCCGCTTCCGTACCGCGAATCCTTCGACGACGACGAACCTGGCAAGCTCGCTGCGTACTTCTCCGATCTCAACGGCAGTTTCGAGACCGCGCCTTGTGCGGCCGGTCGCGCCGGCATGTGCTACCAGCAACAGACTCCCCAGCAACCGATCACGTGGAACTCCGCCGGGCTGATGGATCCGACGACCGTGGTCGGGGATCCGCGATGGTGGGGCGACTACCGCGTGCGGACGGCGTTCATGCTCGACGGCCCCGGCCATGTGGAACTCGTCGGGCGGTCGTCGGGTCATCCGGCGACAAGGGAGACCAAGCTCAGCGGCTATCACCTCC
Organism: Actinopolymorpha sp. B9G3; assembly: GCF_040120725.1. Lineage (NCBI taxonomy): Bacteria > Bacillati > Actinomycetota > Actinomycetes > Propionibacteriales > Actinopolymorphaceae > Actinopolymorpha > Actinopolymorpha sp. B9G3. The sequence goes on from NZ_JBEEAB010000022.1 coordinate 78,300, forward strand.
GCGTCGCGAGCGACCGGACCTGGGAGCTCACCAGTCACGACCAGTACGGCGGAGACCAGGTTCTTGCGACTGGCACGGTCGAGGTCGAAGTCGGCACCTGGCACACGATGGCACTGCACATGCGTGGTTCGGCGATCAGTGTGGAGGTCGACGACAAACGACTGGCGACGGTCGAGGACAGGCGGCAACGCACTGGTTCCGTCGGGCTGGTCGTGAGCGGCTGGAACCATGCGCAGTTCGACGACTTCGCGGTGTCGGCGACCGCGCCGCGTCCGCGGTTCGTGCCCAAGGCAGATCTCGAGGCGTCCGCGACGACGAGCACCGGATTCCTTGGCGGGTATACCTATGAGGCCGCGCGGGCGGTCGACGACCGGCCGGAAACCTGGTGGTGGGCCGAGCACGAACAGGTCGCTCCGCTACCGCAGGCGATCACGGTCGATCTCGGTGCGCGCTACAAGACGCACGGGATCGTCGCGCAACCGCGGCTGCAGGCGTCGCCGATCGGCATCACCACGCGCTATCGGGTGTGGCTCAGCAACGATGGCAGGACCTACTCACCTGTCGCCGAAGGTTCCTGGGCGCTGACCAATGCGACGAAGACCGCGAGCTGGCCGGAACAGTCCGCCCGGTTCGTACGCCTGGAAGCGCTCGAGGCCGGGTGTCGCGGGCGTGCCGGTATCGGTGAGCTCGACGTCGCGCTGACACCCTTGATCGGGGGCACCGACGAGGGTGAGGACCTCAGCGGTTTCACCTACGTTCCCCAGGAACGGATGAGTGCGACGGCATCGTCGTACCAGGAGGGCTTCGAACCGTCGAAAGCCATCGACGGTTCCTGCACGACGATGTGGCACAGCCGCTTCGACCCGCCGGCGCCGCAACCGCACACGATCACCCTCGACCTGGGCGGCGACTATCCGGTCGAGGCGTTCATCTATCAGCCGCGGCACGACGTGAACAACAACGGCATCATCACGCGCTACCGCCTCTCCACCAGTAGGGATGGCGAGAGCTTCACCGTCGTGGACAGCGGAACCTGGTCACTCGACCTTTCGACCAAGGTGGTGCGGCTCGGGACGGCTCGGGACGCGCGATACGTACGCCTCGAGGCAGTCGACGGAGGGGCGGGCCTGGCATCGGCGGCGGAACTCGAGGTCGCGTACGACGCTGCTCGGGGGGTGCGCACCGCACAGGCACGCTGACACACGCGCCGCGACAGCCTCCCGATGCGGCGCGCCCGCCCAACCGAACGCCGGTGGGCCGCCCACCGCGGGAGCGTCGTGTGGCGTGGGAAGCGGCCGGGTGGTTGTTCGTCATACGTTTATGGCCTCGCAAATCCGTCCATATGTGTGATGTTCACTGCTCGGTCGCTCCTCTCTCGCGACCCGCAGAGGGATCTGGAGGTTCGCTATGCGGATTGCAGCAGTTGTCGTCGTCATCTGGCTCGCCATCGGCGCCCTGGCAGCGGTCCAGCGGGGGTACTTCCAAGACTCCGAGGCAAGCTGCGCCGAGGCCGGGAACGTAGTGATCACGGTCGTGGCCGGACCGTTGAACTATGTGGGCGTCAACCCGAAGATCACGTGCAAGGTGCCGCAGCCATCCTCGTGACGGGGGTCGTTACGCGCACCGTCCACCACGGCTACTGTGCGGCGGACGTTGTTGCGGCACCGGCAGCCGCCCCAGTCCGACCTTCGGCCACGTGTCGTCGGCGTCTCTACGATTCCAGACGTTCGGCAAAGTGACAGGCAGCGAAACGGCCGGCTCCCACCTCCCGCAGCAGGGGATCGTCGCGCTGGCACACATCTTCGGCGTACGCACAGCGCGGATGGAACCGGCACCCGGACGGCGGATGCGCGGCGTCCGGCACGTCGCCTACCACCACCGGGGCCGCTCGCCGGGCCTCGGCTTCAGGATCGGGCACGGGCACCGCGTCCTGCAGCGCACGCGTATAGGGATGCAGCGGCGAATCGGAAACCTGCCGCCAGGTGCCAAGTTCGACGATCCTGCCGAGATGCATCACCGCGATCCGGTCGCTGATGTGCCGGACCATCCCAAGGTCGTGGGAGATGAACAGATAGGTGAGTCCGAGCTCGCCCTGTAGCCGGGCAAGCAGGTTCATCACCTCGGCGCGCACGGACACATCCAGGGCGGACACCGGTTCGTCGAGCACCAGCACCTCTGGCGAGACGACCAGCGCGCGGGCGATGCCGACCCGCTGCCGTTGGCCGCCGGAAAGCTGGTGGGGATAACGTCTCGCGACCGATCCGGACAGTCCCACCAGCGAGAGAAGCTCGTCCACCCGCGCCCGCCGTGCCGCATCGTCGCGGCCGAGGCCGTGCACCTGGAGCACCTCGGCGAGCGTGCGTTCGACGGTGAGGCGCGGATTCAAGGCGGAGTACGGATCCTGGAAGAGGAGCTGGATCCGCCGCCGCACCGACCGCAGCCGTGCACCGCGCGCCCGCGTGATGTCCTCGCCGTCCAGCAGGATCCGGCCTGACGTCGGATCGTCCAGACGGACCACCATCGTGGCGGTCGTCGACTTTCCGCACCCCGATTCTCCCACTACGCCTAGCGTTTCGCCGCGTCTCACGGAGAACGAAACGCCGTCGACGGCACGCACCACACCACCGCCGCGCCCGCGGTAGTGCTTGACCAGCGACTCGACGGTGAGCATCACACCCACCGGTCCCGCGGAACCCAGCAGGCCGCCAGGTTCGTACCGCGTTGCTCCAGCACCGGTTCTTCTCGTACGCACTGATCGATCCGCTGCGGGCACCGGGGATGAAACGCACAACCGGCCGGCAGTGCCGCGATGTCCGGTGGAGCGCCCCCGACCTGGGGGAGCGGCGGGCGTTCGTCCCCGCGCATCGGTGGCAGCGACCGCAACAACCCGGTGGTGTACGGATGCTGTGGCGTGCGGAACAACGCCCGGCTCGGACCTGACTCGACCAGCCGCCCGGCGTACATCACCAGTACCCGGCGGGCGATCCGTGCGACGACACCGAGGTCGTGGGTGATCCAGATGACGGCGAGGCCGGTCCGCCTGGCGAGGGAGTCGACGAGCGTGAGGATCTGTTGCTGGATGGTGACGTCGAGCGCGGTCGTCGGTTCGTCGGCGATGAGCACGCGCGGGCGCAGGGCCACTGCCATCGCGATCATCACGCGTTGCCGCTGCCCGCCGGAGAGCTGGTGCGGATAGGACCGTGCGAGGCGTTCCGGATCGGGCAGGCTGACCTCGGCGAGGGTGTCGAGAGTACGTCGGCGAGCCGCTGACCCCCTTGTCCCGTGGGCTTCGAGGCCTTCGACGACCTGGTCACCGACCCGCATCAGCGGGTTGAGCGACGTCATCGGGTCCTGGTAGATCATGGCGATGTCAGCACCGCGGGACGCCCGCCGCGCCCGTGCGTCGAGGCCGAGCAGGTCGCGGCCGCCCAGCCGGACCGACCCGCAGGTGACCCGCGCGCCGTCGGGAAGCAGGCCCATGAGGGCCAACGCGGTGAACGACTTGCCGCTTCCGCTCTCCCCGACGAGCGCCACCGTCTCGCCTGCCCGGACGTCGAACGACACGCCCCGCACGATCGGCACCTCCCGGCCGGCACCCGACGACACTGATGCCCGCAGGTCGCGGACGGCCAGCACCGCCTCGCCGTCAGCGTCCGCAGCAGCTCCCACCGCGTCCGTCGTACCCTCCACACCGCCGGCCGTCATCTGCTCTGTTCCTTCGGGTCGAGTGCGGAACGCAGGCCGTCACCGAGCAGGTTCAACGCCAGCACGGCCACCACGATGGCCGCGGCGGGGAAGGCGAGCACCCACCATGCCGAGGTGACCAACGTCCGGGACTCGCTCACCATCGCGCCGAGCGACGGATCGGGCGGTTGCGTACCGAGACCCAGGAAGGACAACGCCGACTCGGTCATGATCGCCCACGAGAGCGCGAGCGCGACCTGGACGACGATCGGCGCACTGACGTTCGGCAGCACGTGCCGGAACACGATCCGCCCGGTCGAGAAACCGAGGACACGTCCCGCGCGTACGAAGTCGGCCTCGCGCACCGCCAGGGTCGGGCCTCGCGCCACCCGGACGAAGATCGGCAGGAAGACGACGGCGACAGCGATCGCGGTGTTGAACCAGCCCCGTCCCAGCGCCGCGATGACGGCGAGCGCGAGAAGCGTGGCAGGGAAGGCGAAAAGCACATCGCTGACGCGACCGGCCACCTGGTCCCACACGCCGCCTGCATAGCCGGACGCCACCCCCGCAACCGATCCGAGCAGCCCGGCCAGCCCGACCGACAACACGGCGACCCGCAGCGACGAGCCGATACCGGCGAAGACCCGCGAGGCGATGTCGCGGCCGAACTGGTCGGTGCCGAACCAGTACGCGGGCGATGGACCGGTGAGGCGGTCCACCGGGTGCTGGGCGATCGGGTCGTACGGCGTCACCCGCAGCGCCGCCGCCAGCGCCACGACCAGCAAGAGGCCCGTCACCACCAGCCCGATCCGGCCGTTGCGGTCCAGCCAGACCTGTCGCAGGAACGCCGTCATGCGAGCAACCTGGTCATGGTCATGGGCAAGCGCATGAGCATGGGCATGGTCATGCGAGTCGCGTCCTCGGGTCGAGCAGCCGGTAGACGAGATCGACGAGCAGGTTCACGAGCACGAAGGCGACCGCGATCAGCAGCGTCGTACTCTGCACGACAGCATGGTCCTGTTGCACAATCCCGGTCAGCAGCAACCGGCCGAGCCCTGGCAGCGCGAAGATCTGCTCGATGATGACCGTGCCGCCCAGCAGGTAGCCGAACTGGATGCCGACGATCGTCACGATCGGGATCGACGCGTTGTGCAGCACGTGCCGCAGCCGCACCCGCTGCGCGGACAGCCCCTTTCCGTGTGCCGTACGTACGAAGTCGGCGCGGGCCACCTCGAGAAACGCCGATCTGGTCGTCCGCATGACATTGGCGACCAGTCCCACCGACAACACCGACGCGGGGTAGATCATCTGACTGAGGTTGCCGGCGACCGACTCGGTGAGGGGTACGTAGATGCCGGGGTCGGGAAAGTACGCGAACCACGCCGCGAGCAACCCGACCAGCACCGACGCGAGAACGAACTCCGGCAGAGCGAGCCCCAGCAGCCCGAACGCCTGCACGCCGACGTCCCGCGCCCGCCCGGGCCTACTCGCCGCCAGCATCCCGAGCGCCACCCCGATCGGCGTGGAGATGAGCGTCGCCAACACCGCCAGCTCCACGGTCACCGGCATGGCGGCGGCGATCAGCCCGGCCACCGACCGGCCGGAGTCGATCGATACGCCGAGGTTTCCAGTGACCACGCTTCCCAACCAGCTGGCGAACTGCGCGGGTAGCGGCTGGTCGAGCCCGTAGTAACGCTCCAGGGCGGCTCGCTGGGCGTCGTCGAGGACGCCGGACTCCGTGCCGAGCTTGGCGATGATGGCGTCACCAGGCAGTGCGCGCAGGACGAGGAACACCACCACGGCGACGCCGACCATCGTCAGCGCCGCGCCGGCCAACCGGCCACCGAGGTACCGCAGTGTCACCAGGCGCCAGCCATCTCAGATCCCCGCCATCTCAGGTCCCCGCCATCTCAGGGTTTCCGCCACCTCAGAACTCTCAGCCACGTCAGCTGCCGCCGACCCGGGTCTGCGTGAGGTACTCGAGGGAGTCCGTCGGCAGGGCCTTGAACCCCTTCACGTCCTTGCCCACGAGGTAGTAGCTCTGGTCGCTCGCGATCCACACCCAGGGCGAGAGCCGGAGCATTTCCTGCTGCAGTTCACCGAACAGCAGCTCCCGCTCGGCCGGGTCGGTGGTCGCGTTGGCGTCGCGGAGCAGTTGGTCGAGCTGTTCGTCCGCCAGACCGGCCGGCCCCGCGAGGCTGCCGTTCTTCTCGAAGTACCGGCCGTACATGAGATACGGATCCGTGCTCCCGCCGTTCTTCGCGACCGCCGCGTCGTAGTCCGCAGCCAGCCACGCCTTGACGTAGACGCTGCTCTGCTGTTGCTGGAGTTTCAGGCGTACGCCGATCTTCGCGAGTTGCGCCTGCACCGACTGTGCGATGGTGCTCGCGGTCGCGTAGTTGCCGACCATGACGATCGTGTCGAGCGTGAACCCGTCGGGATGTCCCGCCTTCTCCAGCAGGGATCTCGCCGCGTCGAGGTCAGGTGGGTCACACGGAAGCCCTTGCAGGGCGTCGAACTCGTACGCCGGAGACGTGATCGGCCCGGTGGCTTCGCCGGTGCCGAAGTACGCGGTGTCGATCACCTCGTCGCGGTCGAGCGCACACGCGATCGCCTGCCGGGCGGCCAGGTTTCGCAGCGGGCCGCGCCGGCCGTTGAGCTGCAGGACGTGATAGGCCAACGTGTCGGTACTGAGGAGTTGCACCTTCTCCTCGTCGACCTGTTTGGCGACGCTGGGATCGGAGACGAGGCCGAGGTCGAGGCTGCCGGCCACCATCCCGGACAGGATCGACGACTCGTCCGGGATCACCCGCAACTCCACGGTTGGCAGTGTGGGCGCGCCATCCCAGTAGTCACGGTTCGCGGTGAGTGTGACTTTCTGGCCCTGCTCCCATTCGGTCCAGCGGTACGCACCCGTGCCGTTGACCGCACGCTGTACCTTGCCGGCTTCGATGTCCTGCTGGTCGAGCATCGACGTGCCGACGTAGGTGAGCACGTTGAGCAGGGCCGTGTCGGGTCGGCGCAGGGTGAGCACCAGCGTCTGGTCGTCCGGTGTCTCGATGGTGTCGACGTTGCCGAAGTACGACGCGACGACCGAGCCGGTCTCCTCGTCGAGGATGCGTTCGAGCGTGGCCTTGGCGTCCGCGGCGGTGAAGGTCTCGCCGTTGTGGAATTCCACGCCGTTGCGCAGCGTCAGGGTGACGGTCCTCCCGTCGTCGCCGACGGTCCACTCGGTCGCGAGGCCTGGTTCCAGCTCGCCGTCGTCGTCGGTCTCGAGCAACGTGTCGTAGACGAGGTCGAGGGTCTGCACGGTGGGAAACGCCGTGGCCCGGGCGGGATCGACAAGGTCGATGTCGGCCGTCCGCGCGACGATGAACGGTCCGTCGTCCTTGCCGGGAGCGCCGCCACCCCCGCCACCGTCGCCGGTCATACCGCTGCCGGCGGGGCTGCAGGCCGCGGCTGCCAGGCTGGTCGCCAGCATGAGCGCGAGTCCGGCGACCGTTGCCCGGCGTGACGTCGTACGCACGACTTGCCTCCCGTTGTGACGACCTGCGGTCAAGTGCGGTTCGAGCGACGACGTTAACGCTTTACGGCTTCCGCTGTGAATAGGCAGCTTCTTTCCCGCCAGGTGCGTGCCGGCCCTGCGGTCGGGTGACCTGTGCGGTTGGATGAGGGGCCCCTTCCTCCCACAGGTCCGGGTGAAGGGCACCCTCGTCCAACGAAAGGTGCGTGCCTGATGACCGAGCTGCGGCCGGTGGTCGCGCCCGTTCCGCTGACCGGCGACGAGGTGGCGGACGCAGTGTCGCGATGCCTGCGTACGACGGTCGACGGTGTGACGACGCTGGCCGGCTACGTCGGCAACCAGGACTTCATGGTCCGGACGCCGGCTGGCGACTACGTGCTCAAGGCGGGTGACGCGACCAGCCTCCACGCGGAGGCATGGGCCTGCGAAACGGTTCGCGCGGCCGGAGTATCGGCTCCCGAGGTCGTCGCGCTCGAGTTGGACCGCGCCACGCTGCCCGAACCGTTCGTGCTCATGCGCCGACTGTCCGGTGCCGGCGTCGGCGAAGGCCACGGCGCCCTTGTCGAAGCGGGTCGCCAGCTCCGCGTGCTGCACGCCCTGCACGCCGACGGGTTCGGTTTCCTGCACGACGCGCCCGGCGACCTTCCGACACCTCGCGGTCCGTACGCCACCTGGGCGGAGTTCACGAACGAACCGTTCGACTGTCTGAACGAACTGGTCGCCCACGAGGTGCTCACTCCCGGCCTGGCCAGTCGCCTGCGGATCGGGCTTGACGGTCATCGCGAGACCGTCGCGTACGACGGGCCGGCCGTCCTCCTGCACGGCGACCTGCATCCACGGCACGTGTTCGCCGACGGGGACGAGTTCACCGGCATCATCGACTGGGGCGACGTCGCCGCCGGCGATCCGGTGTTCGACCTCAGCCGCTTCTCGCGGGCCGATCCCGCGTCACTGGCATTCCTGCTCGACGGTTACGGCCTGGACCCGGATTCCGACCTGTCCCTCCGGCTGGCGGTCTACCGGATGATCTGGACGACCATCGTCCTGCGCGACGAGCTGCGCGCCGGGGGCGACTGGTTCGCCGTGCACCGCGAAGCCATCGAAGCCGACCTCGACCGCCTTGGCGTTCCCACGGTGTGACCGGCGACCCCGCGGTCTTGTTGGCCTGGCGCGATCACCTGCCGCCCGGCAGGCTGGCGGCATGACGTCGTACCCGATGACGGAAGGCAAGCACCGCTCGGACTCCCTGGTCCCGCTCCCCGCCGGGCCGTTCCCCGCAGACCCACCCCGGGCGGCCGTCCTGTGTTATCCCCGTTGGTTGTTGCGCGAGGTGCTCGACTCCGAGCCGACCAGCACCTATCCGTGGGCGTACCGGGGTGATGTCCACCGGCTCGACGCCACCGATGGCCAGGTGGCACTTGTGGGCGGGATCGGTGTCGGTGCGCCCGCGGCGGCCATGCTGGTCGAGGAGCTCGGTGCCCACGGCGTACGCCAGTTCATCGTGATCGGCATGGCCGGCGGCCTCCAGAACGACCAGGAGCCGTGCGGTTTCGTCGTCGCCGACCGCGCCCTCCGCGACGAGGGCCTGTCGCACCACTACCTGCCGCCCGCCCGCTTCTGCACTCCGTCCACCGAGCTGGCGGCGCGGCTCACCCGCGAGCTCCAGACGAACGCTGGAACGACGTCGGTGCGGGTCGGTACGACCTGGACGACAGACGCTCCCTATCGGGAGACGGCCGAAGAAGTGCGGCGCTACCAGACCGAGGGCGTTCTCACCGTCGAGATGGAGGCGGCTGCGGTGTTCGCGGTGGCCGAGGTCCGAGGGTACGACGCCGCCGCCGGTTTCGTGGTGAGTGACCTGCTGACGGAGCGGGGATGGGCCGGCCACTTCAAGACCCAGCGCCTCCGGCCGAACCTGCGCGCCCTCCTTGTCGCCGCCAGGGACGCCCTCACGCCGAGTTCCTGACCGGTCACGGCCGGAAGTCCTCAACCTTCCGAACCCGGACCAACCGGCGCAATACCGTGGTCCCGGCCGGGACGACGAGCGTCGGAGGGGGCGGCACGATGGCGAGGAACAACAGCTGGGGAGCCGAGGCGGTACGCGGGCGGCGGGCGGGGATCGAACGACGCGCACTGCTCGCCGCCGGCCTGGGTGGACTGGGGATGTACGCGGCCGGGTTCACCCATGCGAAGGCCTCGGCGGCACCACTCGCCTCGACGGAGTACCCGTTCACCCTCGGCGTCGCGTCCGGCGATCCGCAGCCCTCGGGTGTGGTGCTCTGGACGCGCCTCGCACCGGAACCGCTCGCTCTCGACGGCCGGGGCGGCATGGCCGACCGACGGGTGAGTGTCCGCTGGGAGATGGCGCATGACGAACGCTTCCGGACGGTCATCCGGGGAGGCGAGGCGCCAGCCGTTCCCGAGCTGGGCCACAGCGTCCATGTGGAGGTCAACGGCCTCAAACCCGGGCGCGAGTACTTCTACCGTTTTCGTACGGGCAAGTTCGAGAGCCCGGTCGGCCGGACCCGCACCCCTCCCGCCACGAGCGCCGACCTGAGCGAGCTCCGCTTCGGTGTCGCCTCCTGCCAGGTGTGGTGGGGCGGCTTCTACACCGCGTACCGGCACATGGCCGAAGACGACCTCGACGTGGTGTTCCACCTGGGCGACTACATCTACGAGAACACCATCCCGGCGGACGGCCTGCATCGCAAGACCGCGCTGCCAACGGAGATCCGGAACGAACCGCTCTCGCTCGCCGACTACCGCAACCGGCACGCGTTGTTCCACAGCGATCCCGACCTGCAGGCCGCACACGCGGCGGCGCCGTTCGTCCACACCTGGGACGACCACGAGGTGGACGACAACTGGGCTGGCGACATCTCGCGCGACATCGGCCAGGACCCGGCGGAGTTTCGCGTACGACGGGCCGCGGCCGCGCAGGCCTACTACGAGAACCTGCCGCTGCGCCTTCCCCAGAAGCCAAGCGGTCCTGACATCCAGCTCTACCGGACCCTCACCTACGGCCGCCTCGCGACCTTCCACGTTCTCGACGGCCGGATGTTCCGCGATGACCAGGCCTGCGGAGACGGCACGAAAGTCGACTGCGCCGAACGCCTCGACCCGGCGCGCACGATGCTCGGCTTCGACCAGGAAAGCTGGCTCTACGACGGACTCGCCCATGCCGGTGCGACGTGGAACGTGCTCGCCAACCAGGTACCCATCACCCAGTGCGACCTCGACACCGCCGAACCGATGCCGCTGTTCATGGACGCGTGGGACGGCTACAAACCGGCGCGGGACCGGCTCTTCCAGGCGTTCACCGAAAGGAGTGTCGCCAACCCGGTGGTGGTCAGCGGCGACCGGCACCGGCACATGGTGTCGGATCTGAAGGCGAACTTCGACGATCCCGACTCGCCCACGGTCGCCGTCGAGTTCACGGGGACGTCGGTCACCTCCGGCCAGGACGGTGCGGACCTCGACGAGCACGACCGGACAGTGCTGGCCGCGAACCCGCACGTGAAGTTCATGAACAGCCAGCGCGGCTACATTCGCATGACCGTCACCCCGGAGCGCTGCCAGTCCGACCATCTGGTGACGCCGTACGTCTCCACCCCTGGCGCGCCGATCAGCACCCGTGCCACGTTCGTCACCGAGGCCGGCAGTCCAGGTCTCCAGCTCGACACCCAGTCCCGGACCTGACGAGGGGTGGCCGGCCGGGACAAGCCGCACCACGAGAGAGGAACTGAGCAGGATGTCCCGGGACCTTCGGATCCGGCGCGTGACCGTCCGGACCTACGCATGGACGATGCCCGATCTCGGCGTCGACTACAACGGCTTCAACAACGTCTACCAACGGGGAAGCACCACGCGGCACGCGGGCCACGTCCTCACGATCGAGACCGACGCCGGCATCACCGGAGAGTATGCCGGCGGGAGCGGAATCGCCTACGCGCAGGTCGGCATGGTCGCGCCGTACCTCATCGGCAAGGACGCCTTGACACGCGAGCTGATCTGGAACGACCTGAAACGCGCCCTGCGCAAGCAGGACCGGTTCGGCATCGGGCCGATCGACATCGCACTCTGGGACATCGCCGGCAAGGCCTACGACGCGCCGATCTACGAGCTACTCGGCGGCTTCCGGACCAAGCTGCCCGCTTACGCCTCCACCTACCACGGTGACGAGAACGGCGGACTGTCGACACCCGAGGCGTTCGCCGACTTCGCCGTGCAGTGCCGCGACATGGGCTATCCGGCGTTCAAGATCCACGGCTGGGGCAACGGGCCGATCGCGCGCGAGGTGGCCGCGGTCCTCGCGACCCGTGAGGCGGTGGGCGACGGAATGGACCTGATGATCGACCCGGCCTGCGAGTACGAAACCTTCGCCGACGCGCTGAAGGTGGGCCGGGCGTGCGACGAGGCTAACTACTTCTGGTACGAGGACCCGTACAAGGACGGCGGTGTCTCGTCGTTCGCGCACCGCAAGCTCCGCCAGCTGATCCGCACGCCGCTGCTGCTGGGCGAGCATGTCCGCGGACTCGAACCGCACGTGGACCAGATCGTCGCGGACGGCACCGACTTCGTACGCGCCGACGCCGACTACGACGGCGGCATCACCGGCGTCATGAAGCTGGCCCACGCCGCGGAGGGATTCGGCCTCGACTGCGAGATCCACGCACCCGGCGCGGCTCACCGGCACTGCATGGCGGCCATCCGGAACACCAACTACTACGAGCTCGGCCTGGTCGCGCCCGGCCTCGACGCGAAACGCAACCATTGCCAGGTGTACGCCGACGGCTACGCAGACGACCTGGACTCCGTCGACGGCGAGGGTTGTGTTCCGGTGCCGACCGGACCCGGCCTGGGCGTCACGCTCAACTGGGACTGGATTCGCGCGCACGAGACCGGAGTTGTCGTGCACGAATGAGGTCGAACGCCTTCCCCCGCGCCCGCCCCTGTGGACAAGCGAATCGCGCGTTGCCTGGCATGCCCTAAGGTGTCGTCCCTGTTTGTCGACAAGGAGGACTACGTGAACGGAACCGATCCGGGCGCCGGTATCAGTCCGGTCGTAATGATCATCTACCTGGCCATCCTGGTGTTGATGATCGCCTCGATGTGGAAGGTCTACTCCAAGGCGGGACAGTACGGCTGGGCCGCGATCATCCCCATCTACAACATCTATGTGTTGCTGAAGATCGCCGGACGGCCAGGCTGGTGGACGATTCTGTACTTCGTCCCACTGGTCAACATCGTCATCTCGATCATCGTCTCGCTTGATGTGGCGAAGTCGTTCGGCAAGAGCGGCGTCTTCGGCTTCTTCGGACTGTGGCTCTTCGGCATCATCGGCTTCCCGATGCTCGCTTTCGGCAGCGCGCAGTACCAGGGCCCACAGGTCGCTGGCGCTGGCGCTCACGCCACCGCCTGAACCACCGGCTCTCACCGTGGCCCCGGACCGCACCTGGTTCCGGGGCCACACTCATGCTCGGAGCTCCGTTCACTGATCAACCCTGACGACGCGCCACGCCCCGGGCGGTCCTAGGGTTGTCGCCACAGGGGTGGGAGTTCTCAGGGGTGGGACGAGTGGGGCAGGATGAGTGAGGACGACCGGCTGATCGCCGGCCGGTATCGCCTGGGCGTACGCATCGGCAGTGGCGGGATGGGTGTCGTCTGGCAGGCGTACGACGAACGACTCGGACGCACGGTCGCGGTCAAGCGACTGCTGCTGCCGGCCTACCTGGCCGGAGCCGAGGCCGAGGAGGCGAAGCAGCGCGCGAGGCGCGAGAGTCGCATCGCGGCGCGGATCCAGCATCCGAACGTCATCGCCATCTACGACGTCGTCGAGGACGAGGGGCACACGTGTCTCGTGATGGAGTACCTCCCCTCGAAGAGCCTGTCGGAGGTCGTCGAGGAACGCGGACCTCTTCCGCCGGTTGAGGTGGCGCAGATCGGTGTCCAGGCCGCGAGCGCGCTCGCCGCCGCGCACGCGGTCGGGGTGGTCCACCGCGACGTCAAGCCGGGCAACGTGTTGCTGGGCGACGGTGATGCTCGCACGGTCAAGATTGTCGACTTCGGGATCGCACGGGCGGCCGGCGACGTCACCATCACCATGACCGGGCTGATCTCCGGCACTCCCGCGTTCCTGTCGCCGGAGGTCGCCAAGGGGGAGAACGCGACGTCCGCGTCCGACGTCTTCTCGCTGGGCGCGACGTTGTACGCCGCGATCGAGGGCGCGCCGCCGTTCGGTCGGCACGACAACGCCATCGCGCTGCTGCATCGGGTCGCGTCCGGGCAGATCAACCCGCCACGGCAGGCCGGCGTGATGACACCTGTGCTGTTGCGGATGCTCAATCCGAACCCGGCTGGGCGCCCGAGCATGACCGAAGCCAGCCGGGTGCTGGAGGCCCTCGCATCGAGGGGCGGGGGCACTGCCCGTGACCACACGACACTTCTGCCGCCGGTTCTGCCCGTCCGCTCGTCTCCCGGCCCAACGCCCGCCCCTCCGCCGGCCGGACAGTCCGTCCCTGCTGGCGAGTCCGTGCCTGCTGGCGAGTCGGCGTCGGCAGGCGATTCGGCCTCGGCACGCGAGTCGACCCCGGTACGCGAGTCGGTCGAGGAGCCGCCCACGCAGGAGGTCGCACCGGCCGACTCCTCACCGGCCGACTCCTCACCGGCCAGCGACGTGCCACCACAGGAGGCCCCCTTCGCGCAGGTGATCTCGGTCGAGTGGGGCGAGGCGTCCACGCAGGAGGGACCGGACACGCCCGCGCCACCGGGCGACAGGATCGCGCCGGTGCACGTCGGACCCACCGGCCCGCCGACCTCCCGGCGGACGCGGGCCGCAGTCTGGGTCGGCGCCCTGGCGTGCGTACTCGCTCTCGCCGGCCTCGCCGCAGCGTTCGCGCTGCCCACGTTGTTGGGCATCGGTGACCCGACCGGCGCGCCGACCGGCAGGGCCGATCAGGGGGAGAAGTCCGAGGGTGCGACACCTGACCCGCGGGCTCGCCGGAGCGAACCGCAGCGGACACCTGACCGCTCTCCCAGCCCCGACACCTCGCCGTCGACCACAGCGAACAACGACCAGAAAGCCAACAAGCCCAGTCGTAGCGCCAGGGAAACGCTCCTCGCCTACTACCGGTTGATGCCGGACCACCCGAACACCGCCTACACCTGGCTGAGCTCGCGCTACCGGCAGGCGACCTCCGGCAGTTATGCCAACTACCGGTCGTGGTGGTCCCAGTTCCGGTCCGTGGAGGCGTCGGTGCTCTCGGCCAGTGGCGGCAACCCGGCCACCGTGGTCGCGCGGGTGGACTACACCGGGCGCGACGGCCGGCAGTTCAACGAGGTGCACCGCTACACGCTGGTACGCGACGGACGCCGGTGGCTCATCGACGCATCCACCGTGGTCCGCGGGTAGAAGCCGGCGGCTCCGTGGCTGGCGAACCACGTGCCGACCTGGCGATCGACGTACGCTCCGGGAAAGTCGCGATGGGAGGAGGCGTCATGCGAGCATTCACTGTCTCGCCCGAACAGACCCGCTCCGCCGGTGACCCGCGGCAGATCGCGATCATCCTGCCTGGTGGTGGCTACACCCCTGCCGGACCGCTGCTGCACTTCGCGCGGGCGGTGCTCGTTCGCCCCGGGTGGACGGTGCAGGAGCTCTGGTGGGACACGCAGGCCTGGCCCGGCGCGTGGGTGGAGCGGGCAGATCACGTGTGCGACTACGCCACCTGGGCTCTCGACCAGGAAGACGCCGAGCGCGCCCTCCGGCAGGTGGTCGCGGCGATGGACGCGTTTGTCGCCCGGGGGATTGGATAGCGTAGGACGATGCCCGATCACGACGACGCCGGATCGCGTCCGCACGTGGGTCCCGTACCTCCCCTCGACCAGGATCGGCTTGTGCTGGGGAAGGTCGTCGACGACGGAGAGTCCAGCGCCGCCGAGATCGGTTACTACGAAGCGTTCTCGGATCCGCTCGTACGAAAGCTGGACGAGATTCGGCAGCGTCGGGCCGGGCAGTATCTTCGCCGGATGAGGCGACGGCACCGGCCCCAGTCGCACGGCCGTCGAGACCGCTGATCCGGCACCCTCGTGGCGTTCACTGCCGGTGGGATCCCGCTCCGTCGAGAAACACGCTGACGGCTGAAGCGCTGGCCCGCTCGACCCCGAACTGCTCCCGGATCACGAGTTGGAGCGCCTTTTCCAACAGCCCGGTGTACATCGCGAAGAGAACGTCTGCCGGAAGGTCATCGCGAAGGCTGCCGTCGTCGATGCCTCGGCGGAGCAGGTCACGCACGGGCTGGTTGATCCGGCGATCGAACTCGGCCGCGTCTTCGACATGCTTCTTCCCGGCCTGCGCGAGGACGGCGTACTTGCTCCCCGCCGCGACGACTCCCCTTGTCAGGCGGGCGATTCCCTCCTGCACCGGGGTGGTGTCGAGTTCGGCGTCGGCGATCCGCTCGCGCAGTTCCTCGACACCCGCCTCCGCCAATCCCTGCAGGAGTGCGTGTCTGGTGGGGAAGTAGCGGTAGAGGGTGGCCCGCCCCACGCCCGCGGCCCGCGCGATCTCGGCCATGGGGACCGCCTCGCCGCGCTCAGCGAACGCCACCGCCGCCGACTCGAGGATTCCGGCGGCGACGTGATCATGCAGGGCGCGACCTTTCTTCACCATCCCCGGATGTTATCGCGACGTCTCGATTCTTGACATCGATGCCTGTGATTGAGACAGTGATGTCTCATACGGGGTGCTCACGAACCGCGAAGACGACCAGGGACGTGACTATGGACAAGCGACGGTTGGGTACGACGCAGCTCGAGATCACGCCCATCGGGCTCGGCTGCATGCAGTTCGCGGGCTCGGGCCTCGTCGAGGGGTTCTATCCAGTCCTCGCCGAGACGGCCGTCCATGCGGTCGTCCGGGCCGCACTCGATGCGGGGATTTCCTGGTTCGACACGGCCGAGATGTACGGCAGGGGCCGGTCGGAACGCTCACTCACGACCGCCTTGCGCGGGTGCGGCATCGAACCCGGCGAGGTCGTGATCGCCACCAAGTGGGCACCGCTGGCGCGCACAGCGTCGAGCATCACCCGCACGGTCGACGCCAGGTTGGCATCGTTGCAGGGCTTCCCGATCGACCTGCACCAGATCCACATGCCGTACGGAAGTGTGTCCTCCCTGTCCAGGCAGGTGCACGCCATGGCGAAGCTCGCGCAGGAGAGAAAGGTCTCGGCGGTCGGGGTGAGCAACTTCTCCGCCCGGCAGATGGAGAAGGCCAGTCGACTGCTGCGGTCGTACGGAATGACGCTCGCCGCCAACCAGGTGCAGATCAACCTGCTGCACCGCGATGTCGAACGCAACGGCGTGCTGGAGACCGCTCGCCGGCTCGGCGTGTCGCTGATCGCGTACGCACCACTGCGAATGGGCATCCTCACCGGCATGTTCCACGACGATCCGGCCAGGGCGCGGTCGCTTCCCGTCATGCGCCGGATGGCGGTCGGACACGGCAACCGCAAGCTCGCCCGCACGGCTCCCCTCATCGAGGAGCTCCGCGCGATCGGGAAGGCGCACGGGGCCTCGGTCGGACAGGTGGCACTCAGCTGGCTGACCACCTTCTACGGCGACACCGTAGTGGCGATCCCGGGCGCCTCGAAGCCCCATCACGCCACGGAGAGTGCAGGTGCGATGGACATCCGGCTCACCCCTACCGAGCTCGAACGCCTCGACGAGGTGTCCCGTCGCTGCGGTGGATGACCGCCCCCATCTGCCGAGGCGAGAGGCCCAGGCGGGATCATCGGGGAGCGAGGGCGGCACCGCCGGCACCCGCGCCCGCTTCCATCACCTCCGCGTCGACGTCGACGAGTGCCTGCGAGAACTGCGCGTTGTAGAGCCGGGAGTACGCACCCTCGGCCGTGAGCAGTTCGGCATGCGTGCCCTGCTCGACGATCTGGCCGTGCTCCATCACGAGGATGAGGTCGGCGTCGCGGATCGTGGACAGCCGGTGCGCGATGACGAAGCTCGTACGGTCCGAACGCAACGCCGCCATGGCGTGCTGCACCAGCACCTCCGTGCGGGTGTCGACCGAGCTCGTCGCCTCGTCGAGGATGAGCAGCGACGGATCGGCGAGGAACGCCCGCGCGATCGTGATCAGCTGCTTCTCGCCCGCGCTGACGTTGCTGCCTTCCTCGTCGATCACGGTGTCGTAGCCGTCGGGCAGGCTGTGCACGAACCGGTCCACGAACGTCGCCCTTGCGGCGGCGAGGATCTCCTCCTCACTCGCCCCCGGGCGGCCGTAGGCGATGTTGTCGCGGATCGTGCCGTTGAACAACCAGGTGTCCTGCAGCACCATCCCGATCTCGCCGCGCAGTTCGCTGCGCCGCATCGCGGTGATGTCGACGCCGTCGAGGGTGATCCGGCCGCCGTCGAGCTCGTAGAACCGCATGATCAGGTTGACCAGCGTCGTCTTGCCGGCTCCGGTCGGCCCGACGATCGCGACCGTGTGACCTGGCTCCGCCACCAGGGAGAGGTCGTCGATCAACGGGTTGTCGGGTGCGTACCGGAAGGAGATCCGGTCGAACTCCACGCGGCCCCGGCGCACGGTGTCGCGTGCCGGCTCGGCCGGGTCCGGAGTCTGGTCGTCGGCGTCGAGCAGGTCGAACACCCGCTCTGCCGAGGCGACGCCGGACTGCATGACGTTGGCCATCGACGCGACCTGCGTGAGCGGCTGGGTGAACTGCCGGGAGTACTGGATGAACGCCTGCACGTCGCCGAGCGTCATCGCGCCCGACGCGACCCGCAGGCCGCCGACCACCGCGACCACCACGTAGGTGAGGTTCCCGATGAACATCATCGTCGGCATGATGATCCCGGAGATGAACTGCGCGCCGAAGCTCGCCTTGAACAGCTCCTCGTTCTTGGCGGCGAACGTGGCCCGCACCTCACGGTGGCGGCCGAACACCTTCACCAGTTCGTGCCCCGTGAACGCCTCCTCGATCTGGGCGTTCAGTGTCCCCGTGTGCGTCCACTGCGCGATGAACTGTTTCTGGGAACGCTTCCCGATCTGCTGGGTGACGAGGACTGACAGCGGCACCGCCACCAGCGCGATCACGGCCAGCAGCGGTGAGACGACGAACATCATGACCAGGACGCCGATGACCGTCAGCAGCGAGGTGAGCAGCTGGCTCAACGTCTGTTGCAGGCTCTGGGAGATGTTGTCGATGTCGTTGGTCACCCGGCTCAGCAGCTCACCGCGTGGTTGCTTGTCGAAGTACGGAAGGGGCAGCCGGTTGAGCTTGTCCTCGACGTCGGCGCGCAACGCCAGCATCGCGTTCTGCACGACGCCGGCCAACAGGTGACCCTGCAACCAGGCAAGCAGGCTCGCGGCAGCGAAGAGCCCCATCGCCAGCAGCAACACCGCTGCCAACCGGTCGAAGGCGATGCCGGCGCCGGGCACCACATTCATGCCCGAGAGCAGGTTCGCGAACTCGTCGTTCCCGCTCGCGCGTGCGGCCTGCTCAGCCTGCTCCTGGGTGACTCCGGCCGGAAGCTGCTTGCCGATGACGCCCTCGAAGATGATGTCGGTCGCGTGACCGAGGATCTTGGGTCCGATGACGTTGAACGCCACACTCACCAGGGCGAGGGCCATCACGGCCGCCAGCTGAAGCCGTTGCGGGCGGAGCCGCCCGAGCAGCCGCTTGGCCGACGG
Source organism: Actinopolymorpha sp. B9G3 (assembly GCF_040120725.1). Lineage (NCBI taxonomy): Bacteria > Bacillati > Actinomycetota > Actinomycetes > Propionibacteriales > Actinopolymorphaceae > Actinopolymorpha > Actinopolymorpha sp. B9G3. Next base: position 97,202 of record NZ_JBEEAB010000022.1, read on the forward strand.
TACGAAGTTCATCGACTTCTCGGCCGGCATCCCCGCCGCCATCCAGGGCGGCCCACCCGACCGGGCCCGCTGGCCTGCTTCCGGCAGACGGCCGGGAACCGTCTTGCTTCCGTTCTCACTCACGCTTTCACCCTGGGGTCGTGTGGTGGCCGACTCGTGCTCGTTGCGCTCGCTCATGCGGTGCCCCCTTTGCATGACCGCTGCGGTGCCTCACTCCGGCACACCTCGTTCCTCGGCGTCCCTGCGTGGAGGCTCCTCGCGCTCATGCGGTGCCCCCTTTGCATGACCGCTGCGGTGCCTCACTCGGGCACACCTCGTACCTCGGCGTCCCTCCGTGGGGGCTCCTCGCGCTCATGCGGCCTCCTCAGCGGTGAGCTGGGACTCCACGATCTCTGCGTACGTCTGGCAGGAGTCGAGGAGCTCGGCGTGCCGGCCGACGCCGACGATCGCCCCGTCGTCGAGCACGACGATCTGGTCGGCCTCGAGGATCGTCGACACCCGCTGCGCCACGATGACGACGGCGGCGTCCGCGGTGACCGGGCGCAGGGCGGCGCGCAGGCGCGCGTCCGTGCCGAGGTCGAGTGCCGAGAACGAGTCGTCGAACAGGTAGATCTCCGGCCGCCGGACCAGCGCCCGGGCGATGGCGAGGCGCTGCCGCTGTCCGCCGGAGACGTTCGTACCCCCTTGTGCGATGGGGGATTCGAGGCCGTCCGGCATCGCCTCGACGAAATCGCGGGCCTGCGCGATCTCGAGAAACGCCCAGAGTTCGTCGTCGGTGGCGTCAGGATTGCCGTAGCGGAGATTGCTGGCGACCGTGCCGGTGAACAGGTACGGCTTCTGCGGCACCAACCCGATCCGGCTCCACAGCAGGTCCTCGTCGAGTTCGCGCACGTCGACGCCGTCCACCAGCACCGCACCGCCCGTGACGTCGAACAGCCGCGGCACCAGCGACAGCAACGTCGTCTTGCCGGCGCCGGTGCTGCCGATGATGGCGGTCGTCGTGCCGGCAGATACGCGGAACGAGACGTCGCGCAGCACCGGCTCCTCCGCACCTGGGTACTGGAACTGCACGTTGCGCAGCTCCAACTCGCCGCGGGTGCGTACGTCCGTGACCGGAGTCGCCGGCGGGACGACGGAGGAGTCGGTGTCGAGCACCTCGGCGATCCGCTCGGCGCACACGGCCGCGCGCGGAACCATCATCATCATGAACGTCGCCATCATCACCGACATGAGAATCTGGACCAGGTAGTTGAGGAACGCGGTGAGAGCGCCGATCTGGATCTCACCGGCGTCGACCCGAAGGGCGCCGAACCACAGCACCGCGACGCTCGACGCGTTGAACACCAGCATGACAATGGGAAAGATCATCGCCATCAGCCGGCCGACCCGCAGCGCGGTATCTGTCAACTCGGCGTTGGCAGTGCCGAAGCGCTGTGTCTCATGAGGTTCACGGACGAACGCACGGACCACGCGGATGCCGGTGATCTGCTCGCGCAACACCCGGTTGACAGCATCGATCCGGGTCTGCATGTCGCGGAACGCCGGGGCCATCCGGCGCAGGATCAGGCCGGTGGCGACGACGAGCGTCGGGACGCTCACCAGCATCAGCCACGACAGGCCGATGTCCTCGCGCAGTGCCATGATCACGCCACCGACGCACATGATCGGCGCCATGACGAGCATCGTGCAGGTCATGACGACGAACATCTGCACCTGTTGCACGTCGTTGGTGTTGCGCGTGATGAGTGACGGGGCACCGAAATGCGCGACCTCACGGGCGGAGAACGTCCCGACCCGCTCGAAGACCGCGGCACGCACGTCCCGGCCGAAGCTCATCGCCGTGCGGGCACCGAAGTAGACCGCGGCGATCGAGCAGGCGATCTGCACCAGTGTGACGAGAAGCATCCAGCCGCCCGTCCGGACGATGTAGCCGGTGTCGCCCGTGGCGATGCCGTCGTCGATGATGTCGGCGTTCAGGCTCGGCAGGTAGAGCGAGGCCATGGTCCCGACGAGTTGCAGGAGTACGACCGCCGCCAGCGATCGGGCGTACGGTCGTAGGAAGGTACTAAGCAGGCGGATCAACATCGATGTTCTCCGGGTGGGTGGTGACGGCGTACGCCGTCCAGGAGGACAGCGGCGATCTCCTCGGGAGTGAGCAGATCGCCGTCGGTGATCATGAAGTGCGACCCGGAGAACGTCACCAGCCGCACGAGTCGTGCCGCATGGTGCAGTGAACACCGGAGTTCGTCCCGGTCGGGTTCAAGGACGCGGGCGATCGCCTCGTGGATCAACTCGTTGGTGGGGCGGACCTTCGCGCGGTGCGCCTCCACGTCGTCGGGAGGATGGTGCATTCCGACGGCGGTGATCAGGCCGATGATCTGGATCAGCCGTCGTTGCAGGATGCCGGTCAGCTGGGTCATGCGTTCGGACAGCGGCAGGTCAAGGTCGATGCGGCCGATCTCGTCGAGGAGGGGAGCCGTGTCGAGCGCGACCGTCAGCGCCGCCTGGATGAGGGCGGCCTTGTCGGGGAAGACGCGGAAGATGGTTCCCTCGGCGATGCCAGCCGCCTCGGCGATCTGCCGAGTGGTGACGTTGGACCCGTGCGTCGCCACCAGCGGAATGGTGGCGTCGATCAGTGCCGCGCGGCGATCCTCCGGTGACATCGGCCGGGCGCGTCCCGGGTGCTGCCGGCGGGGCGCCTCGCCGCGTGGGGCGACCTCGGGTGCAGCGGGTCGCGCCGGTGGGGTGGTCGGCGGCGATGCGGAAGATCCCGCGGGCGGAGTCGCCGATGACCTGGGCGGTCTCTGCTGCGAGGGGCGCGGCGGTGGCTGGCCGGCCGGCGACGGTTGTGCGAAGGACACGCGCAGACGCTAACTGAGTGAGCGGCTCACTCACAACGGATTGTCGAAGGCTTTGCCGGCCCTTGGCGAAAGCGGCTGCACGTGTGCTTTCGAGTCGTCGCGGGTCACCTGCTTGCTGCCGACCACTGCGTCCCGGTAATCTTCGCGCACCGCAGTGTAGGACTCCGTTCGATAATGTCGAACGACCACGGGGCGTTCGAACGATCAGGCCGCCGGTGTCCTGCGCTGCGCACCACTGTGTGGTCCGGGTCTCGCGCGACGGGGCCGTTAGGGCGACTGGGGGCGTCCGAACGAGGTGTCGAGCGACTGTCGTTCCAGGCATGAAGGGGATCGAAGGAGCTGAGGCCCGTGCCGTCTGAGGAGCCTGGAACTGTCGCCGGCGAGATCGCCATGGCGTTGCGCCGGACGTCCATCCAGGCCATCGACCGGAGCGTCGCGATGCTCGAGGTCATCGCCAAGGCGGGCCCCGGCGGCATCGCGCTGAAGACGCTGAGCGGCCTCCTCGGGCTGCACGCGTCCACGGCCCGGACCCTCCTCGCCTCCCTGGTCACCCATGGGCTGCTCCGCCAGGACGAGGGCACCCGCCACTACTTCCTCGGCGCGCGGTTCTTCGAGCTCAACCGGATCTACCTCGCCCAGACCGATCTTTCCTCCGCGGCGTCGCCGATCCTTCGCGACCTGTGGGAACGTACGAACGAGACGGTCCATCTCGCGATCCTCAAGGACACCCAGCGCGTCGACATCTCCGTACTTGTCAGCCGGCAGCTGCTCAACATCAACCCCACGACCGCACGGTTCACCGACGAGGTGGCCGTTCCGCTCTACCGCACCGCCGCGGGGAAGGTCCTCTTCGCCGGCGTCAGCGACGAGCACCGGGAGCGGATGCTCGAGAGCGCTCCCTGGCAGGACGACGGTCGCCCACCGCGCACCCGAGCGGAACTGGCCGCACTCGTCGCCGACGTACGCACCCGCGGTTATGCCACCAACATCGAGGAGGACGTCCCCGGGGTGTGCGGGGTGGCTGCGCCCGTCCGTGACCACACCGGCGAGACCGTCGCCGCGGTCTGCATCGGCTATCCCACCGTCCGCCACACGCCCGCCCACGACGAATCCCTGCGTACGGCCGTCGTGAGAGCCGCGGGCGAACTGTCAGCCCTGCTCGGCGCCCCGCGCCCGGCAGCTGCGGTGGACGCCATATGAGGGATGCCTACGACGTCATCGTCGTCGGCGGCGGCCCGGCCGGGTGTCCCGCCGCGATCCACGCCGCCCTTGCCGGCGCCCGCACCCTGCTCGTCGAGAAGAATGGTGCCCTCGGTGGCACGACCACGGTCGCCGCGGTGGCCCTCCCCGGGCTGTTCCATGCCTGGGGGCGCCAGATCATCGCCGGCGTGGGTTGGGACATGGTGCGGCGGTCGGTGGAGATCGCCGGCCGCGACCTCCCCGACTTCTCGCGTTGGGAGCTTCCGCATTTCAAGCTACAGGTTCCGGTGACTCCGGCGATCTATGCCGCCGTCATCGACGAGACCGTCGCCGGTGCAGGAGTCGAGTTGCTGCTGCACACGATGATCGGGGAGGTCACCTGGTGCGGTACGCACTGGGACGTCACGCTGTGCACCAAGGAGGGGTTGGTGCACACGCGGGCGGCACGCCTCGTCGACTGCACCGGCGACGCCGACGTCGTCGCTCTCGCCGGACTCCGCCGCCTGACCAATCCCCACCGTCAGCCCGGCACGTTGATCATCCGGTTGGGTGGCTACGACCGCGACGACCTGGACTATGCCGCGCTGGCTCGTGCGTACGACGAGGCGGTGGCCGAAGGCTCGCTCCTGCCCGAGGACATGGCATCCAACCCGATCCAGAAGTTTCTCCGCAAGGGCGGTGAGAACGCGATCCACGTCACCGGCGTGGGCGCCGGCACCAGTGCCGCCAAGACCGCCGCCGAACTCGCCGGCCGCCGCGCGATGATGCGGATCTTCACGTTCCTCAAACGTCAACCTGGCCTGGCCGGTCTACGAGTCGATGCGTGGGCGATCGAGACGGGCGTGCGGGAGACGTACACGATCGACGGGCTCGACCGGATCACCGAAGCCGACTACTTCACCGGCCGGCGCTGGCCCGAGGCGGTGTCCTACAGCTTCTATCCGATCGACGTCCACCGCCCCGACGGTGACGGCATCGACATCCGCCCACTGCCGGTCGGGACGTTCCCCACGATCCCGCGCGGTGCGATGATTCCGCGCGACCACGGCTACATCGCGGTCGCCGGCCGGCCGGTCTGCGGTGACCAGGCCGCCAACTCCGCCTACCGCGTGCAGGCGTCGTGCATGGGCATGGGGCAGGCGGTCGGAACGATGGCGGCGCTGTCGGCGAAGACGGGCGTACGCATGCAGGACGTGCCCATCGAGGCCATCCACGACGGACTTCGGCGTGCGGGCGCCGTCGTGCCGGGGGATCCCGGCACACCAGGGACACCGCAGGACAGCGTCACCTCGACCCACGTGTGAGGACGAAGGGATATCCATGAGCAGCAATGACGCTGTAGTGGCTGGCGGCTTCGCCCGAGCCCGTTCCGCCGGGCGCGGCCGGACCTCGAGCGCCGCCGCCAGGTTCGGCGCCCTGGCGCTGGGATTCGCGATCGCCCTCGCCGGCTGTGGCTTCGTCAACACCGACGACGGTGGTGGTGGTGGCGAGGGCGGGCCGGGCAAGGGCGCAGGTGGTGCCAAGGTGACCGCCTACGTCAACACCGAGCAGAACACCGGTCTGGCGAAACTCATCGCGGCGTACGAAAGATCCTCCGGGACCACCGTCGACATCTCCTCGGCCGAGACCTCCGAGCTGAACGAACAGCTCAGGATCCAGCTCACGTCCGGAACGGCCGCCGATCTCATCCGGGTCTCGCCGGGATACAGCAGCCCGGTCGCGGCCGGTGTGCTCGGCACTGCGGAACTCGCCGACCTGTCCGATGCCTCCTGGGTGGACGCGATTCCCGACGACACCGCCGCGCTCGCGACCGTCGACGGCAAGACGCTCGCCTTCCCGGTGAGCCGCAACGCCATCATCATGGCGTACAACAAGAAGGTCTTCGCCGACGCCGACGTCGAGGTGCCGACCACCTGGAGCGAACTGCTCGCGGCCTGCGACAAGCTCGAGGCGGCCGGTGTGACGCCCATCTCCACACCGCTGCAGGACGGCATCTACCTGCAGTTCTGGATGTACGCCCTCGCCGCCACCCTCGTCTACGCGGAGAACCCCGACCTCGATGAGCAGATGGCGGCCGGGAACGTCGACTTCGTCGACAACAAGCCGTGGAACGACGTGTACGCGAAGTTCCTGTCCCTGCGCGACGCGGGCTACGTCAGCGAAGGGTCGCTGGGCATTCCGTTCGACCAGGGCATGCAGTCGGTGGCGACGGGTGAGTCCGCCATGATCCTCATGGTGTCGGGCGGTCTGCCGCAGCTCTACGGCTACGCCGAGAACGGCGCGGAGGACTTCGAGGTCTTCGCTCTGCCCGCGACCGACAACGCGGCCGACACCCATCTCCCGCTCGCGCCTGACTTCATGGCGGTCAACGCCGCAGCGGACAACGTGGACGCGGCGAAGGACTTTCTGGAGTTCCTCGCCAAGCCCGAAAACGTCGAGGCCTACGCCACCACCCTGGGCGTGCTCCCCGGCCTCGACGTCGAGGTCGACCTCGGGGAGACCGCGCTGCAACCGGTCCTGCCACTGTTCGACGAGGGTCGGACCGCGCCGTTCGCCAACTACCTCTGGCCGAACGGCGACACCCAACAGACGCTGTTGCAGTCCGGGCAGGAACTCTTCGACGGCAAGATCACCACCAAGGAGCTGCTCACCCAGATGGACGCGGACTACGACAAGGGGACACCGTGACCGCGCCGCCGGGGAATGACCGGACGAACCGGCGAGGGCCTGGATTCGTCGTCCTCACCCCATGAGCGTGGAGCTCGACCGCGCGACTGGGAGTCCGCCCGAGAAGCCACGGCCGGCCACTCCCGATCGGTCGCACCGGGGACGGCGTCGAGGCGAGGTTCCGTACCGCTTCGTCGTTCCGGCGTTGGCGATCTACGCGCTGGTCGTGCTCTATCCCACGGCATCCGGGAGCGTCTACGCCTTCACCGACTGGGCGGGTCGGCGTGGCGCCCCGGATGTCGTCGGCTTCGCCAACTTCGCCGAACTGCTCGCGACCAGGCAGGCCGTGGGCGCACTGACGAACACCCTGGTCATCGCGGCGGCGACGACCGTCGTCCAGACGCTCATCGGTCTGGCGCTCGCCCTCGTCCTGCACTTGGCGCTCGTGAGCCGCAACGTCCTGCGTACGTTGTTCTTCGCGCCCGCGCTGCTGCCGCCGGTCATCATCGGCTTCCTGTGGCAGTACATCCTCACGCCGGGCGGCCCACTCAACGGCGCCCTTCGTTCGTTCGGACTGGACGGGCTCGCGCGGAACTGGCTTGGCGACTCCTCGCTCGCGTTGGGCAGCGTGATCGCCGTCGTCATCTGGCAGCACGCCGGGCTCACCATGGTCATCTATCTTGCTGGGCTGCAAGGTGTGCCGGTCGACCTGCTCGAGGCCGCGAACCTCGACGGTGCGTCCCGGTGGCAGCGACTGCGGCACATTACGCTCCCACTGCTCATCCCGGCGACCACCATCGCGATGTCGCTCACCCTGATCAGTGGCCTGAAGATGTTCGACCAGGTCTTCGTGATGACGAGCGGCGGGCCGGGGTACGCGACGGAAACGCTGTCCCTGCTGATGTACAAGGAAGCCTTCGTCTCCGGACGCTACGGCTACAGCACCGCGATCGCGCTTGTCCTCACGATGATCGTGTTCGCGTTCGCGATGCTCCAGCTCAAGGCGTTGCGGCGGTTCGAGGTGGACGCGTGAGCACGAGGAGCCCCCACGGAGGTACGCCGAGGAACGAGGCGTCCCGGAGTGAGGCACCGCAGTGGTCACGCGAAAGGGAAATGGCATGAACCCACGTCGGTTCACGTGGGGCCGGGTCGGGGCCGAGGTCGCGATGATCGCCGTCGCGCTGGCCTTCGTCTTTCCGTTCTACGTCTTTCTCACCGTCTCGTTGAAGAAGCCGCGCGAGGTGGCGGTGAACCCGCTGGGGCTGCCGCCGCGGCTCGACCTCACGAACTACACGACGGCCTGGGAACGTGGCGACCTCGGCCAGGCGTTCGTCAACAGCCTCACCGTCGCGGGACTGTCGGTCGCGTTGCTGGTGCTGTGCGGCTCGCTGGCGGCGTACTTCCTCGCCCGGCGGATGTCCCGGCTGAGCTACGGGCTCTACCTGCTGTTCCTGCTCGGGCTGATGGTGCCGCTGCAGCTCGGCATGGTGCCGTTGTACCAGTTCATGCGCGACGTCAACCTGTTGCGGACCTACACCTCGCTCATCCTCTTCGAGGTGGGTCACCAGCTTCCGCTGGTCGTCTTCCTGTACGCGAGCTTCACGCGGGCGCTGCCCCGGGAGTACGAAGAGGCGGCGGCGATCGACGGTGCAGGTCGAGGGGCGACATTCCGGCGGATCGTGTTCCCCCTGCTGCGACCCATCACCGGGACCGTGGTCATCCTGAGTTCGATCAACATCTGGAACGACTTCCTCACGCCGTTGCTCTATGTGGGTGGCAGCCCGCAGCAGACCCTGCCGGTGGCGATCTTCGCGTTCCGTGGGGAGTTCACGGCGCAGTGGGGAATCATCTTCGCCGGAATGGCGCTCGCGATCCTGCCCATCGTGGTCATCTACTTCCTGCTGCAGAAGCACATCATCAAGGGATTTGCGAGCGGCCTCAAAGGCTAGCGAGGGCGCGAGCCCCGGCGCCGACTCGACCGCCGGCCATGATCATGCGTGGGAAACGGCGGTTTCCGCGGGCGGAAAGCCCGGGTTTCCCGCGCATGATCATGGAACAGGTCTGCGAGCGTGCCGCCGCCCGGACCGGTCAGAGTTTGGGGAGGAGAGGTGTCGGGCTCCGGCCGGGATCGCGTTGCTGGAAGGTGAAGCTGGCCGCGTCCCTGGCGTAGGCCTCGGCGTACTTCGCGACCTTCCCGGCATCGAGCGACACTCCGATGCCGGGCGCGCTCGGCGGCGTCAAGCAACCGTTGACATACGGCAGCGGGCCGACCGCACCAGCCGGTGCACCCCCAGCACCGGCTGCACCGGCTGCACCGGCTGCACCGGCTGCGAGGCCAGGAATGGCAGCACCGGCTGCACCTGGGGCCGGCGCAGCGCGGTCAGGATCGGGAGCCACCACGATGTCGTCGGCGAGGAGGGAGGCGTACGACTGGCTCGCGGCGAGGAAGTTCGGCGTCGCCGCCATGACATGGCAGGCCGCGTAGGTCGCGAGACCGAGTTCGCCCAGGCTGTGTTTGAGCACCGGGAGCCCCGCTGCCTCGGCGAGACCGGCAGAACGCTTGAGATTGAGCAGCCCACCGTCCATCTGGTTGTCGACCGAGAGCACGTCGGCGGCACCGTGGCGAATGACGTCGAGCTGGTCGAAGCGGGTCCACGACGCCTCGTTGGCGAGAAGCGGCATCGGGATCCGGCTGCGTACGTACGCCATCTCGGGAAGGTTCCGCCCCGACACCGGCTGTTCGGCGAGCTCGATCCCGAAACGCCCCATCTCCGCGAGGATTCGGATCGCGGACGCCGACGACCACGCCTCGTTGGCGTCGATCCGCAGCAGCGCGTCCGGCCCACCACCTGCGCGCACCGCCTCGACCCGGGCGAGGTCCTCGCCCGGGTCGTCCGAACCCACCTTGAGATACAGCGTCCGAAATCCCGCAGCCACCCCGGCGGCAGCGTCGGATGCCATCTCCGCCGGCGACTTGCGGCTGAGGTAGTAGAAGTACTCCACGTGGTCGCGGACCCGCCCGCCGAACAGCGTCACCAAGGGCTGCCCGCACAGCTTGCCCACGATGTCCCAGCAGGCCATCTCGACCGCACCGATCGCCGGGCTCGTCGACTTCACGTGATGCCAGGTGCCGGCGACCGTGATGCGCTTCATGAGGCGTTCGATCGCGGTCGGATCCTCCCCCAGGACGAACGGATCCAGCGACCGCAGGACGGCCAGCACGATGTCGGCCGAGGGGTACGCCGACGCCTCGCCGAGTCCGGTCAGCCCCTCGTCGGTGTCGACCTCGACGAGGACACTGACCATGCCGGTGCGACCGCCGTATGCCCAGATCTCGGCCTCGCGGAAGGGAACGGCCACCGGCGTGGCCCGGATCGCGGTGATACGCATCGGCGGCTCCTCGCGGCGGCGGTCGAGACTGCTGACATCGTGAGGGGTTACATCGAGACTGCTGACATCGTGACGGGTTGCATCGTGACGGGTTGCATCGGGACGGGTTACATCGTGACGGGTTGCATCGGGACGGGTTACATCGTGACGAGCGGGTCGCGGCGGGGGGTGGTGAGGATCTCGCCGCCGTCCCCGGTGACGATCATCGTGTCGGAGAGTACGTAGTCGGGCAGCTGCTGACCGAGCAGCCACGAGATCACGTGGAAGACCATGCCGGCCTTGATCTCTAGCTCGCTGTCGTGGCGGAGGCCGACGGGCACGCCGCCGCCGCTCCAGCTGGGTGGAAACCCGATGCCGGTCATGTAGCCGCAGTGGTGCCGGCGGTAACGGTCGTGGCCGAGTCCTTCGTCGACGACCTTCTGCCAGGCGGCATAGACGTCACCGGCCTGAGCGCCGGGGACCAGCGCCGCCCGCACGGTCTCCAGGCCGGCCGTGACCAGGGCGGCCGACTCGGCGAGCTGTGGGTGGGGCGCACCGACGTAGACCATCCGGGTGAGCGGGGCGTGATAGCGCGCCACCGAGCCGGACAGCTCGATGAACACCCGGTCACCCTCGACGATGGTGCGGTCGGTCCAGGTGCAGTGTTCCTGGAACAGCCGGTCCTGGGCGCGGATGAGCGGCACGAAGCCCGGCGGTTCGCTGCCCTCGGTGATGAGGGTGGTGGACACGGCCGCGGCGATGTCGCGTTCGGTGACGCCGGAAGCCACCGCGGCGATCCCGGCCTCCATCGCCCGCGACGAGATCTCGGCGGCCTGGCGTACGCAGCCGATTTCCGCGCCGGACTTCACCTGGCGGAGGTCCTCGACGAGGCCCGACCCGTCGCAGAACTCCGCGTACGTGCAGGCGTCGACGAGTTCCTCCCACACGGCAAGCGGGAAGTTCATGCCGGCCCGGTCGACGCCGACCCGCCCCTTCGCGGCGTCGGCCCCGTCGAGGGCCGTACGCAGGGCCCGGGCGGCAGCGGCAGACGGGGGCTCGTCGTCGGCATACGGCAGGTGGACGACCGACGGTGCCAGGTCCGCGACCGTCGTACGTTCCATCTCGCGGGTGACGAGCACGGACGGCCCGGCCGACGGCACCACCAGCATGCTGAACGCGAAGTACCCCTGGTGGGCGAGCCCGGTCAGGTAGTAGATGTCCTCGGGTGCGGTGAGCAGCAGCGCCGTCAGGTCGCGCTCGCGCATGACCCGCCGAAGGCTGTCGAGCCGCTGGGGGAGTTCGTCGGCGAGGATGTTCGACGGTTCGTTGAAGAGTCCGGTCATGGCAGCTCCTTCGGTCGGTCCCATGACCACGGCGCCAGGCGCTGCGCCACCACTCGTCGTTCGGTCATCGGCGGTCTCACTCAGCCTTCGGAGGTCGGTGGAGCTATGGCGGCGCCGACCGCCTCGATCCAGATCGACAGCGCCTCCTGGACCTGCGGGGATCGCACCACGAGCGGCGGGATCATGCGGACGACGTTGCCGAAGGCGCCACAGGTGAGCAGCAGCAGACCGCGGCGGGCCGCCTCCTGCTGGGCGCGCTGGGCGGTCGCGGTGTCGGGCTGGCCCGCCGGATCGGTGAACTCGCTGCCCTGCATGAGGCCGAGGCCGCGTACGTCGCCGATGACGGGGAACTCGGCCGCGACCTTCCGGAGTCCCTCGGCGAGCTCGGCGCCGGTGGCGGCGGCGTTGTCGACCAGGTGCTCGTCGCGGATCACGTCCAGGGTGGCGAGGGCGGCGGCACAGGCGACGGCGTTTCCTCCGTACGTACCACCCTGGGAACCCGGCCAGGCCTTAGACATCAGGTCGGCCGGTGCCGCGATTGCCGACAGCGGGAAGCCGCTGGCGAGGCCCTTGGCCGTGACGAGGATGTCGGGTGTCACACCGAAGTGGTCGTGTCCCCAGAACTTCCCGGTGCGGCCCCACCCGGTCTGGACCTCGTCCATGACGAGCAGGATGCCGTGCCGGTCGGCGCGGGTGCGCAGACCGGCGAGGAACTCGGGCGTCGCTGGTACGTAGCCGCCCTCGCCGAGGACCGGCTCGACCACGAACGCCGCGGTCTCGTCGGGCGCGGTCTGCGTGGCGAGGGCGTAGTCGAGTTCGCGCAGCGCGAAGTCGGTGGCGGCCCGCTGGTCCCATCCGTACCGGTAGGCATCCGGGAACGGCGACACCACCACGCCACCCATGAGCGGCGAGAACCCGGCCCGGAACTTCGTACCGGCCGTCGTCATCGCGGCCGCGCCGATCGTCCGGCCGTGGAACGAACCCTGGAAGACGACGACGTTGGGCCGGCCGGTCGCCTGCCGGGTCAGCCGGAGCGCCGCCTCGATCGCCTCGCTGCCGGAGTTGGCGAAGAACACCCGGTCGAGCGCGGCCGGTAGCACCTCGGAGAGCCGGTCGGCGAGGGTGAGCAGCGGACGGTGCATGACGGTCGTGTACTGCCCGTGGATCAGCGTCGCGACCTGGCGTTGGGCAGCCTCGACGATCCGCGGATGGCAGTGACCGGTGCTGGTGACCCCGATGCCGGCGGTGAAGTCGAGATAACGCCGGTCCTCCTCGTCGTAGAGGTAGACCCCTTCGCCGCGTGCGGCGAGGACGGGCGTGGCCTGCTTGAGGAGTGGGGAGAGCTGTGCCATGGCGACCCCTGGAGATCAAAGCGCTCTGTTGGATTGCAGACAATCCGACTGTAATACTTGACGTCAATCCCTCACAGCTGTGAGTTTCCGAGCCGCGCTGCCCTTGCCGTCGCCGGTTCCGTGATCATGACGGTGATCATGACCATGACCATGAAGGGAATTGGGGTCTATGCGCCGCTTTTCCTTCATGATCACGAGCTCGTGGCGTCAGAGCTAAGGTGGCGAGGGTCGGGGTGATCAGACACGCGCGATGCCATGGAGGTGTCCCGAGATGAGCCAGGCCGAGCGCGAGCGCGCGGTTGTCGCGGACGTACCCAAGGAACTCCTGATCGGCGGCACATGGCGCGCCGCCGCCGGTGACGCGGAGTTCAAGGTCGAGGACCCGTCCACCGGCGAGGCGCTGTGCACGGTGGCCGACGCCTCACCCGCCGATGGCGTCGCCGCACTCGACGCGGCCGTCGAGGCGCAGGACTCCTGGGCCGCGACCGCGCCGAGAGCCCGCAGTGACATCCTCCTGCGTGCGTACCACCTCCTTCTCGAACGCCAGGACGACCTCGCCCTGCTGATGACCCTGGAGATGGGCAAGCCGCTGGCCGAGGCCAAGGGCGAGATCGCCTACGCCGCCGAGTTCTTCCGGTGGTTCGCCGAGGAGGCCGTACGCATCGACGGCGGCTACGCGGTGTCGCCGGACGGGACGAGCCGGTTCGTCGTCGTACGCCAGCCCGTCGGCCCGTGCCTGCTCATCACGCCGTGGAACTTCCCGATGGCCATGGGCACGCGCAAGATCGGCCCGGCGGTGGCGGCCGGCTGCACCATGGTGATCAAGCCCGCACCTGACACGCCCCTGTCGATGCTGGCGCTCGCCCGGATCCTGCAGGAGGCCGGGCTGCCGGATGGCGTACTCAACGTCCTCACCACCACGGATGCCGCCGGTGTCATGGAGCCGCTGATCCGCGACCCGCGCTCGCGCAAGCTGTCGTTCACCGGCTCGACGGCGGTGGGGCGGAAGCTGCTCGAGCAGGCAGCGGGCACCGTCATGCGTACCTCGATGGAACTCGGTGGCAACGCACCGTTCGTCGTCTTCGACGACGCCGACCTCGACGCGGCCGTCGACGGTGCGGTGCTGGCCAAGATGCGCAACGTCGGCGAGGCGTGTACGGCGGCCAACCGGTTCTACGTCCAGTCCGGCGTCGCGGGGGAGTTCTCCCGCCGGCTCGCCGAACGCATGGGCGCGATGCGGGTCGGCCGGGGCGTCGAGGACGGCGTACAGGTCGGGCCGCTGATCAACGCCGCCGCCCTGGACAAGGTGCAGTCGCTCGTCGCCGACGCGGTGAAGCAGGGTGCCTCGACGGTGGTCGGCGGCTCCGCGGTCGGCGGGCCGGGGTACTTCTACCAGCCGACCGTCCTCACCGGCGTCCCGCCCGCCGCGCAGATGTCGCGGACGGAGATCTTCGGTCCGGTCGCCCCCTTGACGGTGTTCGAGACCGAGGACGAGGCGGTCGCGGCGGCCAACGACACCGAGTTCGGGCTGATCGCGTACGTCTACACGCGCGATCTCGAGCGTGGCATCCGGGTCAGCGAACGCCTGGAGTCCGGCATGGTCGGGCTCAACCGGGGCATGGTGTCGACGCCGGCGGCGCCGTTCGGTGGGGTGAAGCAGTCGGGCATCGGCCGCGAAGGTGGGCGGCTCGGCATCGAGGAGTTCCTCGAGGTGAAGTACATCAACGTCACCGTCAGGTAGGGCGTTCGGGCTGCGTCGGGAAGGAGGCGGGTCCCGTGGTCGGACTCGAGGCGGTGCGTGCCGCGCGGGAGACCATCGGCACCAACCTGCTCCGCACGCCGGTCCTGTCGGTCTCGAGCCTCGACGGGCGCGCCGGCGTGGAGGTGCTGGTCAAGGCCGAGGTCCTGCAGAAGACCGGCTCGTTCAAACCGCGCGGCGTCCTCAACCGGCTCGCGCGGCTGACGCCTGACGAACGCGACCGCGGTGTCATCTGCATCTCCGCCGGCAACCACGCCCAGGCACTGGCCTGGGCGGCTGCCCGCATGGGCGTGTCCGCCGCCGCCGTGATGCCCACTACCGCGCAGACCAGCAAGATCGCCGCGACGAAGGCCTATGGCGCCGAGGTGATCCTGCGCGGGGAGAGCGCGGTCGAGACCCACGCCGACTTCCCCGCGATCGTCGCCGAGTCCGGCCGGGTCGTGATCCCGCCGTACGACGATCCGGCCATCATCGCCGGCCAGGGAACGATCGGGCTCGAAGTCCTCGAGGACGTCCCCGACCTCGACGCCATCGTGGTCCCGGTGGGTGGCGGCGGGCTCGTCGGAGGTATCGCGGCGGTGGTCAAGGAGCAGCGTCCTTCGGTCCGGGTGATCGGGGTCGAACCCACCGGCGCGGCCTGCCTGCACGCCGCCCTGGCCGAGGGGCACGTCGTCCATCTACCGCGCACGCCGACCATCGCCGACGGGCTGGCGGCGCCCTTCGTGAGCGAACGCACCCTCGCGCTCGCCACCCGCTACGTCGACGACGTCGTACAGGTGAGCGACGAGGAGATCGTCGAGGCCATGGGAATCCTTCTCGAACGTACGAAACTGCTGACCGAACCCGGTGGCGCCGTCGCGGTCGCGGCGTTGCTCCACCGGCGGTGCGGGTTACGGCCGGGCCAACGCGCGGTCGCCGTGCTGAGCGGCGGCAACGTCGACCGCGCGCTGCTCACCTCCCTGCTCTGACCTGCGTACGCCTCGACGGTTGGCGACACCGCGACGCCGGGTTATCGTGCCTCGTTGATCATTTCGACTCGCCCGGCTGGGCGGCGACCCGAGCCCTCCTTCCGTGATCATGACGGTGATCATGAAGGGAACCGGCCACCGCCGCCGCCGGCTCGGAGGGGCGTGACGCCTGATGTACGAAGCACAACCAGGGCAGGGATCCACGCCCCCGCACTCAGTTCATGACGACGTGCGGGTGGACCGCCCCCGGCTCGGCGTACCGGCATGGGCACGGTCGTTCGCCGCGGCGGGTGGGGCTGCCGCGGGGGCGCTCCTCGCCGTGCCGGTCGGCGGCTTCCTGATCGTCGTCCTGTTCGAACGCATAGGCACCGCCATCATCCGCGACATCACCTCCGGTGCCGTGACCGATGACATGTCCGGCGTCGAAGCGGTCATCGCCGCGGTATTCCTCCTCCTCACCGCGGTGCTGGTCGCAATCCTCGTCGTGGTCGCGTTGGTCACGCCGGTGTTCGTCATCCTGCCGATGGCCGCGACGGCCCTTGCGCTACGCCTCGCCGGGGCGGGTCTGATCGCCCGGTCACTGCTGGTGGGACTGGGGCTCGTCATCGGCCTGGCCGCCGGGGTCGGCGCTGCATCGTCCTCGGTCGACATCGACATGGACCTGTGGATCTGGATCCTCGTCGCCGCTGCTGGTGCGTTCGGTGGCCGGCTCGTGGTGGAACTCTGGAAACCCGATGATGCGGGCCGGGTCGACGGCGCGACAGGTCGGCGGCGATGGAGTCGCCTGGGTGTGGCGTGGGCCGCCCTTCTGGCGCTGGCGATCGTCCTGATCCTGCTGCTGGTGAAGCTGCTCCCCGTCTCTCTGGGGGAGCTGGTTCTGCGGTGACGGTGACGCCGCCACTGCGCGTACGGCGGCGGCCCTCGGACGGGGTTCAGCTCAGCCGGGCGCCAGTCGTGACAAGGCGTCGTTGGTGTGCGCGGTGATGAGCTTGTCGAGGCGTTCGAGGTCCCGGTCTCGGATCGCCTCGACCATCGCACCGTGCTCGCTGACGGTGGCCTCGGGCACCTGGCAGGTCTGCTCGAGCGCGGCGATACACATCCGCGTCTCGACGAGCAGGGTGTCGTGCATGCGTCGAAGCCGTGGACTCCCGGACTCCTCGACGAGCAGCTGGTGGAACGCGAGATCGGCGTCGCTGAGGGCCTTGAGATCGCCGCGTCGCGCGGCGGTGACCATCGGGCGGTGGGCCTTCTCCAAGCGGCGTGCCGTGCCGGCGGGATCACGTTCGCAGATGGTGGCGACCGCCGCACGTTCGATCGCGGACCTGGCGAGGTAGATGTCGCGCACGTCGTCGGCATCGAGCTCGATGACGAACAGGCCGCGGTTGTGTTCGCTGCGCAGCAGCCCTTCCTGGACGAGGCGCTGCATCGCTTCGCGCAGTGGACCGCGGCTGACCTTCAACCGGTTGGCGAGCTCGGTCTCGCCGAGCTGGGTGCCGGGAGTCAGGATGCCTTGGGTGATGGCGTTACGCAGCTGTCGCGCGATGATGCTGGCAGTGGACTCGCGGCTGACCGGTCCGAGACCTGACTGCCCGACGAGGTCGTTCATGTGTGCTCTTCTCCAGACCCCGGCCGCCGGCAGCGGGTGGATCGAATGACCACCACGCCGGCGCATCCGATCGCGCCGACCCTAGGGGGTGTCTGATGGATCACGATCGGCTCGCGGCGTCCCGCATCCCGCCTGGCTGCGTTCTCGTCGATCGGCGCACAAGACCAGTGCGCCTTCCTCCTCGGCCTTGCCAGCCGGGCGCGGATAC
>NZ_JBEEAB010000023.1:0-100180 GCF_040120725.1 Actinopolymorpha sp. B9G3
CTGGGTCGTCAACCGCCACTGGCCGCCGTACGTGCCCAAACGGTCCAGCGGCTGGACGACCACCGGATCCGGCGGCAGCCGCTTCGACAGCTCCGGAAGCTTGCCTTGCTTGACCAGCTCGGCAAGCGCCGGTGCCTCCTTCGGTTTCGGCCCACCGCTGCTACCGCCACCGTCGCCCGAGTTCTTGGGCTGGGTAGAGAGCACGTCACAGCCGGCGGTCACGGCCGCCGCCACCACCGCACCACCGGCACGGAGTACATCGCGCCTACTCAGATCGAAGGACACACCTGGCTCCTCTCTGCGGTAGTGCGATGAGTACTACGTTCCCACTCGACCGTCAATGCTGGTTCGGAGTTCTCCCAGCGCCACGATCATGGTTGCCACGGCCAATAGTGGCCGTCACCACGAACCGCTGTCTCGTCGCTCCGACGGTGTAGCCGCAGTTCGCACGGTCGTCGAGGTCGCGGAAGCTAGCCCGTCGCCCCACGTGAGGAAGTGAGGGTCGGAAAGTCGTCGCGAAGGGTGATACCCAGACCGGGTGCGGTGGGGGCGTTCAGGTGGCCGTCCGTGAGGATCGACGGCCCGTCGACCACCTTGTGGAAGTAGCCGATGGTCGGATCGTGCTGGACGCGTACGGTCTCTGCCATGTACGCGTTGGGGATCGAGGTGAGCAGGTGCGCGGCCGACCACAGGTTGACCGGCCCGGAGTTGCCGTGCGTGGCCAGCGGCACCCCGTGCAGTTCTGCCAGGTCGGCGACACGCTTCGTCTCGGTGATCCCGCCGCACCAGGTGATATCGCTGATCACGACGTCGACACCGCCGTGCTCGATCAGCCGGCGAAGCTGGTGCCGGGTCTGCAGCCGCTCTCCACCGGCGATCGGCACGGTGCTCTTCTCACGCAGCCGGACCCATTCCTCGGTGTTGTCCTGTGCGATCGGATCCTCGATCCACCGCACCGGCAGCCCATCCAGCGCCACGACCACCTGCGCCGCGACGTTCGGGCTCAACAGGCCGTGTGCCTCGACCATCACCTCCATGCGGTCACCGAGTGCCGCGGCGATCTTCTCGATACCGGCGACGCCCTCCGCCAACTGCTCCTTGGTGATCAAGGCTCCGCGGGACGGCACGATGAAGCGCTCGAACGGCGCTACCTTCATGCAGGTGATCCCCGCAGCCAACAGTTCCTCGGCCAACCCCACGGGGTCGCGCCGCGCTCGCTCACCATCGGAGTTGCCCGCGTACGCACCACACGTGTTGTAGATGGGTACGGATTCGCGCACCGGGCCACCGAGCAATGAGCCGATCGGTTGGCCTGCGAGCTGGCCGCGAATGTCCCACAGCGCGATGTCGAGTGCCGAGATCGCCCGCGACTCCGCGCCGGCATAGCCGTGGTACGCCGACCAGTCGAACATCTCGTGCCAGTGCAGCGTCGACCGGCGAGGGTCGGCACCGATGAGAAACCGCTCCGCGAGGTCGCGCAACACCCCGATCGTGCGCACGTCGGCGGTCTGACCGAGCCCGATCACTCCCTCATCCGTACGCACCAGCACGAAGACGAACGGGCGGGAAAGATTCAGGTCCGGCACGACCGTCTCCACCGCGGTGATCTTCATATCCCTCTTCCTTTTGAAGCACTGGCCCGGACACTTGAAGCACTGGTCCGGACACGCTAGCCAAGCCGCTCACAGTCATGGAGCTTCCCGCCGGATCGGGCCAGCGGCGGTCGCCAACCGCCGGAACTTCTGGCCATCGAGACCTCACTCGGCCTCGTCGCCTTGCCCGGGGATCGGCCACGTCTCGAGCTGTGGCTGCTCCGCCACACGAGTGGTGTCCGTGGCCGGTTCCATTCCTGGACAACCTGCCGGGCAGTCCTTGACCGGGTCCTTTTTTCAATGTGACGATCTTCGTTTCCGTTGGCACTCACGGACCTAACGGAGTTAGAGAGGTGCCATCGCTGTCGGCACAGGCATGACCACCATGGTGGGTGGACTCTTTGGATGGGGTGCTAGCTACATGGGACTAGCGAACCGGCGACCGGCGAGGCGAGACGTACTGCGATTCGGCACGGCGGCGACGGCGATGCTAGCCGTTTCCGGGTGCGACCTGTTGTCCACCGATCCGGAGGGCGGAGGCGGCGGCGCGTCAAGCAAGAGCGGCGCCAAGGAGGCACCTGACCTTGCCGCGTTGGTGAAGGACGGGAAGCTGCCCCCACTCAAGCAACGGCTCCCGAAGGAACCGCTGGAGGTGCAGCCCACCGACCGGATCGGGCGGTACGGCGGGCAGTGGGACACGTTCCTCACCAGTGTCGCCGCCGACCCGCACCTGGTCGGGTGTCTGTCGTACGAGCCGTTGGTGCGATGGAATATCGAGAGCACCGGCGTTGTCCCCGGGATCGCGAAGGAATGGGACGTAAGCGAGGACACGCGCGAGTACACCTTCCATCTTCGTGCGGACATGAAGTGGTCGGATGGCGAGCCGTTCGGCGTCGACGACATCGTCTTCGCCTACGAGGATGTCCAGAAGAACAAGGACTTGTTTCCGGTATTCACGACGTGGCTCACGACCGCCAGGCAGCCGGCGACGCTGGAGAAGATCGATGACGTGACGTTCAAGTTCGTCTTCGCCGAGCCCAACGGAATCTTCCTGGAGAACATCGCCGCCAGCGGCACGGTTCTGACCTCCCTACCTCGTCACTACCTGGAGAAGTTCCACCCGAAGTACAACCCCGATGCGGAGAGTCTCGCGAAGGACGAAGGTTTCGCCAACTGGATGGAACTGTTCGGCGCACGTGGCGGCCTGGGTCCCGGCAACCTCGGCTCATGGCAGAACCCCGAGCTGCCAACCGTCTACCCCTGGAGAATCGTCCAAGGGATCGGCGAAGGCAACCGCCTCGTCGCCGAACGCAATCCGTTCTACTGGAAGACCGACCCCAACGGTGCCCAGCTGCCCTACCTCGACAAGGTCGTCATGGAGATCGTCGAGGAGCCCAACGTCTCCACCCTGCAGATCACCGAAGGGCGCTACAGCGTCATCACGCCCGGAATCGCCACCCTGCAGAGCAAGCCGGTGTTCGCACGAGGGCGGCAGGCGGGTGGATATCACTTCGTCGACATGGTCGAGGACCGAATGAACTTCGGTACCTTCGTCTTGAACCACAACCACAAAGACCCGGCGATGCGGGCAGTGTTCCAGAACAAGGACTTCAAGATCGGCCTGTCGTACGCCCTGAACCGCAAGGAGATCGTCAGCCTCATCATGAAGGGCCAGGGTGAGCCCTGGAACACCTCGCCGCGGCCGGAATCGAAATACTTCTACGAGCCGCTCGGTACGCAATACACCGAGTACGACCTGGACAAGGCCAACGAGCACCTTGACCTGGCTGGGTACAGCCAGCGAGACGACGAGGGGTTCCGGCTTCGCGACGACGGTAAGCGCTTGGGCTTCAACCTCCAGGTCCGAGTCAACTTCAACCCCGCATGGGCCGATATCGCCGAACTGGCCGGGCGTTACTGGCGCGAGGTCGGTGTCGACGCGCGCGTCGAGGTGGTGGCGGCCGAGTTGATCTTCGCCCGCATCGACGCCAACGATCACGAGGCCATCATGGATGACGGTGACGGTGGCCTGATTCCGTACCTGAATCCCGGTTGGTACCTACCCGCCGCCGGATCGTCGATGGCCATAAGGTGGGCTCAGTGGTACGACTCCGGCGGCGCGGAGGGCGAGGAGCCGCCGGCACCGCAGAAGCGCCAGATGGAGCTGTTCGACCAGGTGAAAGCCACCCTCGACGAGGCCGAGCGGGTCGAGCTGTTCACCGAGATCCTCAAGATCGCCGCCGAGGAGTTCTACGTCATCGGGACCGCACGGACGACCCAGCAGTACAACATCGTCCAGAACGACTTTCACAACGTCCCGGACCCATTCCTCGACGGGAGCAGTTATCCCGAGCCAGGGCCGACCAACCCCGAGCAATACTTCCGCGAATAGGCCAGCGCGCCGAAACCCGTGGTGGTGCAACGACGCGATCCAGGCTTGACCGTTCGCCCACTCCTCGGCGTGCAAGCTGCGTGCCCGTCGTGCATCGATCAGGCAGGCGTTGACGCATCGGGGACGTCATGCTTGTATACGGGCAACGTGTCGAGGGGCGCGTCGAGACTCGCCGGAAGGCTAGAAGCCACCCCACCAGACGTTGGATCAGCGTGGGTACCTCACCGCCGCTCTGAACCACCCGTGCGAGTCCGGGTACGAGAGCGAGTAGCAGTGAGAGTCCTGCCCGACACTCCGAATCTCGACTTCCTCCGTCAGGAAGCCAAAGACCTCCTCGTCGCGCTGCGCGAGACCGATCCGACGGCCGCCCTTTCCGACGCGCAACGCGCCGTCGCCGACCAGTACGGCTTTCGGACGTGGCCGGACCTGAAGGCCGAGGTCGAGCGCCGGCGCTCGATGCCGCCGACGGCCGACCCGGGACTCGCCCGCGACCTTGCTGACGCGTTCGATCTTGGTGACGTCAAGGCGCCCATGACACCGATCTCGTACGCATTCATGGGCCGGCGGTGGCGGCTGGAGACGGAGCGGGGCGTGTGGCTGGTCGGACCCGTCTTCGACTGGATCGGGAACGACCAGGCCTCTCGCGCGACGGAGCTGCGCGAGCGAGCACGTGCTGCGGGTGTCCTCGCCCCCAAGCCCGTCCGCGCCGCTGACGGTGCGCTGGTCCGGCGCGTCGGCGGGAAGAGCTGGCGAGTCGATGAGTGGATGGAACTCGGCCCTGAGGTTCTGCAGCCAGTGCGTTCATCGGTCGCGCGGCAGGTCGGCCGGACTCTGGCGACGGTGCACGAGGTGGCGATGCCCAGCGACCAGGTGTTCACACCGTTCGCACCGGGGCATCTCACGTACCGCCACTCAGACGCGGAGTGGGATCAGCTCATCACCGGAACGTCCGCGGCGGGCAAGCCCTGGACAGACGACTTGGTTCGCCTTCGAGAAGGCACGCTGAGCGCGCTCGAGTCCGTCCCTTTCCGACCGGCCGTCGAGCCGCTGGTGGTCAGCATCGCCGACCTCAACATCGGATCGGTGCGGATGGCACCCAACGACGAGCTGGCCCTGGTCCACTGGGACTTCGCAGGCCCGCACCGACCAGAGTGGGAGCTCGCTTACGTCCTCGTGCATTGGACGGTGTCCGGTCCGGCTAATCCGGGCACCGCGCGAGCGCTCGTTGCCGGCTACCGCGACCGGGCCGGTGCTGTCCCGCCGCTCGACCTCTCCTCGTTCTGGCTCACGATCACAGCGCACCTCAACTGGACGTACGACCAGTTCTGCACGGCGCGGGGCGCCATCGGCGACGAGAAGCGAGCCTACGTTGAGGCCGAGGTACAGCAGCTGATCGCCGACCAGCTCACCGTCACCAAGATCGAGCAACTCCTCGAGGAGCTACAGCCCCTGACGTAGACGCGCCGCGATCACCGTGTGCGGGAGGAGCCCAGCGGCCGGTCGGGGCGGGGGCCGCTGGGTGCGGGCGGTCGGTATGTTGCGGGTGTGGCTTGGTCGGGCGCTGAGGCGGTTGTGGAGACGTGCGGGTGAGCGGCGTCGGATTGCTGGTTGCCGGTACGACTTCTGATGCCGGTAAGTCTGTGGTGACCACGGCGCTGTGCCGGGCGTTCGCGCGGCGCGGTCTACGGGTGGCGCCGTACAAAGCGCAGAACATGTCGAACAACTCGATGGTCACCGCGGAGGGCGCCGAGATCGGCCGGGCTCAGTGGGTGCAGGCGGTGGCGGCGGGCGCGGAGCCCGAGGCGGCGATGAACCCGGTACTCCTCAAGCCGGGCAGCGACAGAAGCAGTCACGTGGTGGTGATGGGCCGCTCGGCGGGCCGGTTGGAGGCGGGGGAGTTCGCGGTCGGGCGTCAGCACCTTGCTCGCGCGGCGTTCGATGCGTTCGATGACCTTCGCGGTCGGTACGACGTTGTGGTGTGTGAGGGCGCGGGAAGTCCTGCGGAGATCAACCTGCGCGTGGGCGATTACGTCAACCTGGGGTTGGCTCGGCATGCCGGTATGCCTGCGGTGGTGGTCGGGGACATCGATCGCGGAGGCGTGTTCGCGGCCTTCTTCGGCACGGTCGCGTTGCTGGAGGCCGCCGACCAGGCGCTGGTGGCAGGCTTCGTGGTGAACAAGTTCCGCGGTGACGTCGGTCTGCTGCGACCTGGCCTTGTCGACCTGGAGCGGATGACCGGCCGTCGGGTCTACGGCGTGCTGCCGTGGATCCGCGACCTGTGGCTGGACGCGGAAGACGCCCTGGCATTGGAGGAACGGGCGCGTCCCGGCGGCGGCGGTGGCATGGATGGGTCCGTCGGGGACACGCTGCAGGTCGCTGTGGTGCGGTTCCCGCGGATCAGCAACTTCACCGATGTCGACGCTCTTGCCGTGGAGCCTGGTCTGGCGGTGCGCTTCGTCGACGACCCACGGAGTCTCGCCGGCGCCGATGTCGTTGTGCTGCCGGGCACCCGCTCGACGCTGGCCGACCTGGAGTGGCTCCACCAACGCGGGCTGGCACGAGCGGTTGCCGACCATGCGGCAGCGGGTGGGGTCGTTCTGGGCATCTGCGGCGGTTTCCAGATGCTCGGCCGCAGTATTACTGACCCCGACGGTGTGGAGGGTCGGGCCGGCGCCGCGGTGTCCGGGCTCGGGCTGCTCGATGCCGACACGTGCTTCGAGGCCCACAAGGTGGTGCGGTTGTGTTCCGGAGAGGCACTGGGGGCGCCGGCGTCGGGTTACGAGATCCACCACGGGCGGGTCACCGTGTCCGAAGGTGAGGCGTTCCTGGGTGGAGCCCGCCGCGGCACGGTCTTCGGCACCCTGTGGCACGGGATCTTCGAGGCGGACGCGCTGCGGCGGGCCTGGCTCACCGAGGTCGCCCGCCTACGCGGAGCGGACGGGTTCAAGCCCGGCAGCGCGTCGTTCGCACAGCTGCGCGAGGAGCGGATCGACCGACTGGCGGACACCGTCGAGGAACACCTCGATGTCGATGCCCTGCTGGCCCTTGCCCGAAACGGCGCACCGGCGGGCATCCGTACCATCCGGGGTGGCATGGCGTGAGGCGAGTGCCTCCGGGTCCGCACCGTCGACGTTGCGCTCAGCCGATGGCGATCTCGCCGTGGTCGGGAAGGTCGTAGAGCTCGAGTTCGTACACCGCGTACATGCTCCACGTCGTGTAGTTGGCGTCGTTGATCTTTATCCGAAGGTGCGTCACGTTGTCGAGCTCGGGAAGGTCGGCGGCCACCGACTCCATCACGCCGTCGTCCTCATCCCGTGCCCATCGGAGCTGGACGCCCCGCGCCACCGTGGTCCAGGTCGATCCGTCGGTGGACGTCTGGACGTCGACATCGGTGATGCCCTGCAGGACTCCGGACGGCGTCTGCATGACGAGGGTGTTCATGCTCTGCGGCTGGTCCCAGGTGGTCACGATCTCGTGGGGGAACGGATGGGCGTCGGTGTAGCCCTGTTCGGCGGCGAACATCGTTCCGGAATCACCGTCGACCATCTTCTGTGGACCGTAGACCACGCCGCCCTCACCCGAGCGGGTTGCGGACGCGGTGATGGTGGAGTACGACCTCGAGACGTTGGTGCCGGGTGTGTTCACAGCGCCCTTGACGAACTCGACCGTGTAGAGCATCGAGGTCGTGCCGTCGCCCGCGGTCGTACGAATGCGAAGGGTGCTCTTGCCTACCGGCACATCGACAGTGACCGTGGTGCCATCAGTCACCTGCGTACCGTTGATCGTGAGCGAGCCCTCGGGGTCGGTCAGCGACGGCGTGACGGTGACCGAGTCCCTCTCCTCGGGAATGAGGAGTCGATAGGTCGTGAGTCGACCGTCGAAGACGTAGTCCCTGACACCAGGGATGTCGAGGCTTTCCAGCGACGCGTCGCCGTGCTGTTGGCCGGGATGCAGGTGGACGCGTAGCCCGTCGAGGCGGAGCTCCTTGCCATCGAGATTCACGACCCTGATCGTGTGCGGCACCCCGGCGGCCAGGTCGCGTGCCCGGAACACCGTGGCGTAGTCGTACCGCACGGCTTCGTACAGGTCGATGATCTCGGGTTCCCCGCCGTCGACGGATATCGACACCTTTCCCGACGTCGTGCCCTTCTCGACGATGAGGTCGATTCCGGACCCGTCGAACGTGTACGCCAGTGCGTCGTCGGCGGTTTCGCTCATGGTGACCGCACCCAGGTAGGCGTACTGCCGCTTGCGGGAGAACCAGTCTCCGTCGTAGGTGAGGGAGGTGTCGGTGTCGTCGACCAGGTACGTCGAGGGCACTTCCTGGTCGGGGTAGGGACTCGTCGGGTCGGGGAAGTCTCCGGCGTCCACACCGGCGGCCGCCTGGACCACGTAGTCGTGAAGAGTCTTGATGTACGCCGGATCGAGCGTGTACTTCCGCGGGTCCTCCGGGCTCACGGCACTGTCGGCGATCCTCCGCGCGAGTTCAGGGTCCTTTTGCTGCAGCTGGTGCAGGAGTTCGTAATCCTCCAGGCCGTCGCGGTGTGCCTCGTAGCGCAGGCTGCTCTTCACCGTCAGGTGTTCCTTGTCGGGATAGACGATGTAGGAGTCACCGTTCCAGGGGCCGACGTACCATGCGTTCCACGCCCAGTGCAGGTGCCCTTGCACGCCTTGGCGTTGGAGGTTCCAGAAGAGCAACCGTCCGGTCAGGGTCGGTTGCGACCAGAACCGGTTGAGCCACGGCGGCGTGTTGACCTCGCAGGTGTACACCCACAGGTCCTGCCCGGCTGCCTGCTGTGCCTTGTACTCCTCCTTCTTCGCCTCGAAGGCCGGGGTCAGCGGCACCCAGGTGTCGACGTGATCCTTGGTCTGCTCACCGAGCAGGATCCCGTTGGGATCGGCGTCCATCGTGCGGAACTCGGCGCCGGTCTGCGCGTTGATCTGCTTGATCTTCCTGGCGACGTAGGTCCACCAGTTCTTCTGGGCGTCCGTGATCGGTTCGTCAAGGATGTGCTGGTACCACGTGCCGCCGTCCGGTCCGGTCCAGCCCTTCTCCTGCAGATGCTGGTTCAGTGCGGTCAGATAGTTCTCGAGGTACGCATCGGTCACGGGCAGCTCGTCGGGGAGTTCGGTGTTCCACGAGGCGTCCGGCTTCTCGCTGTCGGGCATCTTGTTGAGCGTGTGGATCAGGTGCTGGTTGGCGAAGGCCGTGATGCCGTGCCGGCGGAAGGTCTCCACGTAGCGGTCGAAGAGTGACCAGTCCAGATCGTCGGGAACTCCCTCGGTGAACTCGGAGAGCTCCGTGCCAGTCGCCTGGAGGAGCAGGTCGGTGCGTATCCACACCATGGTGGTCCGGTAGTCGGCCAGTGTCTGGGCGAAGTTGTCCATGAGCGTGAACCACTTGTCGCTGTAGGTCTTTACGCCGTAGTAGTGCTGCCCCACGTCGTAGGCCTGGCTGCCCTCGCCGTTCCACCTCAGCCCGTCCCAGGTGAAGCCGTTCGTCATCGTCCAGTGGTACTGATCGATGGTGGCGTCGGAGGTGGCGGGAACCGTGACGTCGAAGACGCTGACCCGGATGGGGACGACGCGGTTTCCGCGCGTGGTCTCGACAGTGACCGTTCCCTCGTATGCTCCGGGTGTCGTACTGGTGGGCACGTAGCTCGTAACGAAGATCGGTTGGGTGGAGTTTGCGTCCACCTTGACCGTGCGGTCGTTCGAGAGCGGGTCGGGCAGTGCCGACTGGGGATAGAGCTGTCGGCCCACCCGGTCGGGGAAGAACGCGTTCGGCTGGACGGTCGCGTTGTCTTCGTACTCCTCGAAGCGATGCCGCAGATGCTTGTTGTCGATGACCTTGCCGCTGGCGGAGACGAGGTTGGAGAACCGCACCCTGCTGATCGTCAGCGGTTCGATGCTCCGCAGCGCGATCTGGGCGCTTTCGTACTCGTTCCGCGCCGAGACGACTCGGATGGCGTCTCCTGCGTTCTGCGGGAGGGTGCTGGTTCGGTAGATGGTCCTGAGCGCGTTCTCCACCCAGACGTCGAACCTTGCGCTCTTCGCCTGCGCGAGGGGGCCCAGGGGGAGCAGAAGGAGTCCCATGACGATGATCAGGGAAGGGGCTCTGGTCCGCATCGCTGTCCTTCCGGAGGCGGATCCGGCCCGAGGACCAGCCGCCGCATTCACTCAGCCGAACGAGGAGATGACGAGGAGGGGTTGCGCGACAAGGGTGGGACGCATCCGGATAATAAGTCAAGGGTTCCATGAAAAAATGGTTGCTCCGGGCCTCACCCCGCCAGGACCATAGGGTGACGCCGACAGCGCCGGAGAGGAGAGGTGGATGTCACGCGCCGAGTCGGCGACGCCGCCGCTGCTGCGTCGCCTCAATGCCGGGCGGGTCCTCGACGTACTCCGCTCCGGTGGGCCGCTCAACGTCGCGGAGCTCGCCGCCGAGGCCGGCCTGTCGCGCGTGACCCTCGACGCCGTCGTCGAGGACCTCATCGGACTCGGACTCGTGGCGGAGGTCCCGAAGTCGGCGACCGATGGTGCGCGAGGACGGGGACGCCCGCCTCGGCGGCTCCGCTTCCGCGCGGAATCCGGCTACCTCCTCGGCGTGGACATCGGGGCACACCGGCTCGAGGTCGTCGTCACCGACCTGCTCGGCGCCGTCGTCGGAGGTCGAGAGCGCTCAGTGGACCCGGCCATGAGCCGGCCGCAGCGCCTTCGCGCGGCGCGTCGGATCGCCGCATCGGCCATGGACGACGCCCGCGTCAGCCCGTCCGACCTTCGAGCCATCGGTGTGGGAACGCCTGGAATCGTCGACAGCCAGACCGGCACCGTGACCTACTGCAACGCCATGGCGGGCTGGTCCGGTCTCTGTCTGGCGGCCGAGTTCGGGCGCGGCTTCGACTGCGCCGTCGCCGTCGAGAACGACGCGAACCTCGCCACTCTGGGTGAGTGCTGGCAGGGCGCGGCGCACGGCGTCGACGACGTCGTACTCCTCCTGGCTGGTGATCGGATAGGTGCCGGGATCGTCATCGGCGGCGAACTCGTCCGCGGCAAGCGTGGCGGCACCGGCGAGATGACGTTCCTCGGGCTGCTCAGGGACACCGATTCGTCCGAATCCATCGAGGAGCTCCTCCGGGCTGTCGTCCGCACCGAGGTCGACCAGCTGATCTCGCGCCGACAGGTCCAGGGCGAGCCGGTCCGTACTCTCCTCAGAGGCCTTGCACCGCTGCACGGCGTGCAGGTCGACGACCTCGACAGGACCCTCGCCGCCGCGCAGCGCCGCCAACGGGCCGCCGTCCGCCAGGTGGAGACCGCTATGGAAAGGACCTGCGCGGTCGCCATCGTCATCACCACGCTGGTCAGCCCGGAGCTGTTCGTCATCGGCGGAAACGCCTCAGCCTCCGGGGACATCATCCTTCCGGCCATTCGTGCGGCACTGGACGGTGTCTCGGGGCCAGGGGTCGAGCCTCCTCAGGTCGCCGTCTCGACGCTCGGAGAGCGGGCCGTCGCGCTGGGCGCGATACGTAAGGCCCTCGACCTCGCGGTGCCGCACCTGCTCGATGCGCAGGGATGATCCGCGCGGCGCGGCGTTGTCGGTTCCGATGCCGCCGACCCTGATCTTCCGATGCCGCCGACCCCGATCTGCCTCGACGCATCGCTGACGCCTCGAAGAACTCGGGACGTATCGCTTTGACAGGCAAGTGACGACTTGCCTATGGTGGGTGTTGCGGCGGACGGGACGCCGGCCTGGTCGAGAGCCGCCGGGAGGGCCGCGACAAGGTCCATCGACAGATTGCGTACTGGGCGAGGCGCCTCAACGCTCTCGAACGACACCTCAAGGAGAACTCATGACCGAACCCACCGCCTACGGAACTCTGGAAACGATCGACGGTCGCTCAGCGCTGCGCTTCGAGCGCACACTCGCCCACCCGATCGAGCGCGTGTGGCGGGCCGCCAGCGTGCCAGCAGAGCTCGAGCGTTGGTTTCCGGCAGCCGTCGACTGGACGCCGGAGGTGGGCGAGACCTTCGAGGCCGCCGGCGCGACCCTTGAGGTGACCGAGGTCGATGCACCCCATCGCCTGGCTTGGGTCTACGCCGGCCAGCCGCAGAGTTTCGAGCTGACCACTCAAGAAGGTGGCTGCCGGTTGATCTTCACCCACGTCATCGACGACCCGGCGCTCGCAGCGCAGACCGCAACCGGCTGGGAGACCTACCTCTCGCGGCTCGAGCCCCATCTCGTCGGTGAGCACCTCTCTGAAGAGGCCGCACACGAGCAGTGGGCGGAAATTCACGAACGCTACGCCGAGCGCTTCGGGGTCGACCCGACGCCGGGACGGCGCTTCGCGACGGCCCTGCGTCAAGTCACGTGACGTCCGAGTCCACCACTGCGTGGTCGGCGAGCCACGACATCAGCGGCCGCAGGTCCTCGAACGCCGCGAGCACGTGGTCGACCGCCTCCGGGGTGTGCAGCCATCCGTCACATCCGAGTGGCCGCCCGGCGGACAGTGTGCGGTGCCGTAGCAAGTCGGCACGCGGATGGTCGGCCGGATAGCCCCGCGGAACCCGTTTCATCACGTCGCCGGTGATGTCGTAGCCCCGCGTCCGCAGTGCCTCGACGATCGTCACCAGGGCGGACCCGGACGTGTCGTCGGCGACCGCCGCCCGGAAGGCCTCGCGCTCGGGACCGAAGTACCACCCGCCACCGTGGACGTGCAGCCCGTCGAGGTCGAAGATCACGCCGAGCTCGACGCCGCGCTCGATCAGGACGCGCGCGGCCTGCCGCTGCCAAGGCCAGAGCATGATGCGAAAGCCCCACACCGAGAAGTCGTCGTAGGTGGCGTCTGCGTCGGCGACGTCCTGGAGGAGGGCGATCATGGGCCGGCGTACCAGCTGTTCCCGCTCCTTGCGAAGGGTCTCCCGGAAGGCCGCCGGAGGATCGCCCTCGAGCTTGAGCAGCACGTCGAACGCCTGCTCCGGCCAGCCGTTGAAGCGTCCACTCATAGCGCCACTCTGCCACCGCCCACCGACGTCCCCACCACGCTGCGGCGAGCCTGCCCACAGGCAGCGGGGGAGCGCTCGCCTAGGGTCACCGGCAGCTCGGCTCGTTATCCTCCAAGACGGTGGCCAAGACGCCGAGCAGCATGTCGGCGTCGGTTCAACTGGCGTTCCGCTGATCTCGTTGAGTCGGCCTGATGGCGGGTGCGGAGGTGGCCTCATGGGTCGTTACGTCGGAGAGGATCTGCGCCGGCATGCCCATCGCAGGGTGGCCGGTGAGCTGCGCGCCCTGGCCGACCGCATCGAAGCCGGCGACCTGCCGGAGGCCGGCACTGCTGTCGACCTGGCCCGCAAGATCGAACGGATGGTCAAGGAGCAGCGTCCGGCCAAGAATCCGGGGGAGCGGACGAAGCAGGCTCGGGCATTGGCGGGAATGTTGTCCAAGCGCACCGGTGCCAAGGTTCGCTTGTTGTACCACGCGGGCAGAGGCGGATCGACGAGGATCGGCACCTACACGGTGGAATGGGCGAATGGACCTACCTCCACGACGATCCGCCAGCTTGTCACGGAGTTCGCCGGCCAGGTGCCAGCGCTGGATGTCAAGCAGCTGTCGTACAGCCGTAGTCACGGGACGCGCGTGGAGGTGGCGTGCCTGCTACGCCATTTCGACGCGCATCCCGAGGAGGGCCGATCTGTCAGCTTGCGGCGAAGCGTAGGGCACGGCAGGGAAGGCAACGGGCTGGACCGGTTCGCTCGTGAGGTCGCGCGCGACGTCGAGTATCCGGAGCGCATCGACGAGGAGACGGCCCGCCGGGTCAAGGCGGTCTACTCACTGGACAGCCATGGACGGGTCGATGGCATCACGCCGACGACGGACGCGTGGTTGAAGCTGGGCGATCACCTCACTTCCCATGGATGGCCCGCGACCCGTGCGTGGCTGGATGAGATCGCCGCAACCGAAGGCGATGGGAAGCCAAGGTCTGATGAGACCACCCGATATCCGGAGTGACATCGCGTCCCTTGCCGCGTACCTGCCTGAACGCTCGAACATCATCCAGTTCCAACGCTGATTCGATCGCTTCACCGACCGTGAGCTCGCCGACTGGGCACCACTGCAGCATGTCTTCCACCGCCGCTACGAGGGGAAGCACCCGCCCATCGCGCTCCTGGATGAGCTACCGCAGGAGACGTCGCTCCACCACGCGATTGTCACCCATCTGCGAAGCGGCGGACGTTGGTACAACCGAACAGGATGGCTCCGTTCCTAGTGCCCATCGGGCTGGTCCGGGGCGAAGGGCCACTCCTCGAACCCGACGCAACGGCCGTCGGCGTCGAACTGCAGAATCCACAGGTCGCGCCAGCGCGCCGCGTCGTCCCCCAGGTAGGCGACCTCGATCCGCACCACCGCAGTGTTGCCGTCGACGGCGACGACGTCGCTCGTCATTGCGAACGCCTCGTCGGGGCCGTCGCGCTCGGCCTCCCACCATGCGCCGAGCCGGGCCAGTCCCACGACCGGGCGTGCCCACGGCGACGGCCGGTAGGACACGTCCGGCGAGAACAGCTCGGCAAGCGGCTCCGTACCTGGTGTGCGCCACACCCGCTCGTACCCGGCGACCCACCTTTCGACGCCTTCTCTGTCCACGCTCGCCATGCTGCCAGGCGCAGGCGCCGTCCGACGTCGTCACGAGGACGTGAGGTGCGACTGGCTGGGCGAGCTAGAGTCACGGCCGTGTTGTGCAGGACATTGCCAGCGGAGTGGGCTGGTGGACGCCGATAAGGCCGACACGGTGCCGTACGGCTTCGACGACGACGAGACGACAGTCCGACTCTTGCGGTCCGCACCGCCGAGGCAGGCGCTGGCGTGGGCAGAGCACGCTCTGAGCGGCACCGTCGAGTCGGTCGAGGTCCTGCAAGGGGGACTGTCCTCAGCGATGCACCTGCTGAGGCTCCGCCGTGGGACAGGACTCCGGACGGTGGTGCTACGCCGCTACGTCCGGCCAGAACGCCGGGCCGAGTGGCCAGACCTTGCCGATCGGGAGGCGCGCACCCTGTCCTTCGTAGAGTCCATCGCCGCGCCGACACCGCGGCTGCTTGCCGTCGACCCGACCGGAACTCGAGCCGGGACGCCTGCCCTGCTCATGACATGCCTGCCCGGCCGCGTCGAGTGGGTGCCTGAGGATGTGGATCCGTGGCTGCGCCGCATGGCGGAAGTGCTGCCTACGATTCACACCGCCACCCTTCCCGCGCCAGAGCAGTTCCCGGAGCACGTCCCCGACACTCCGAGCGGCTATGAACCACCTCATTGGACACATCGGCCCGAACTGTGGCAGCGAGCGGCCGAGGTCTTCCACCAGCCGGCGCCTGGGGACACCAGAGGGTTCATCCACGGCGATTTTCACCCCGGCAACCTGCTGTGGCACCGTGCGTCGGTCACTGGTGTGGTCGACTGGCAAGCTGCCAGCATCGGATCCCCGTCTGTTGATGTGGCGAACTGTCGCGGCAACCTCTTTCGCTACGGCCTGGATTTGGCCGACCGATTCACCAGGTACTGGGAACGCCTGACCGGCGAACGGTTCAACCCCTGGGCCGATCTTGTCGGAACCATCGGCTACCTGGACGAGCTGCGCGACGACCGGCCCTCCGACTGGCGGGAGCTCGAGGAAGCCCTCGCCCGCGCTGTCGCCGAACTCGACGGCTCCTGAACCACGAACGCCCTCGTTCCTGGGATGTAGCCCCTGCCGCCGCAGGCCCTCGAAGCGGTACCGACAAGCTGGTCGACCTCGACCGCTGGCTCGCCGTGCACGCACGTCAGCTCATCCACGCCATGACCGTGCCACCTCAGTAGGTTCGTGCGTTCGACCCTGACTCCGGTCAAGAAGGTTCAACCGACCTTCTCGACGACCTCGCCACCGACGAAGCGTTCCTTGGCGTACGGAACCTCCCGTCCGTTGGTCAGATGGTCCCGCCGAAAGCGGCTGAGCTTCGGGAACGCGAGGACGACGGCGCCGGGAACACTGGCGACGAGCACCAACGCTCCGTACACCACGGCAGTCCTGACTCCCTGAGCGGCAGTCAACCCGGCGGCGCCGAACGCCCATGCGGCCACGCCTTCGCGCGGTCCCCAACCACCGATGTTCACCGGCAGCCCCATGGCGAGAAGGGCCAGCAAGGTCAGGGGGACGAGCTGCGACAGTGGTGCGGTCGCGCCCGCAGTGCGCGCCGCGACCAGGAACGTCGCCAGGTGGGCTGCCACGGCGACGGCGGAGGCGAGGACGACGCCGAGACAGGTGCCCTGAGTGAGGAGCCCGTCGCGGATGTCCGCCTTTGCCGTACGCAGCGCCCGGAGCCGCCGCACCAGGCTGTTTCGTGGCACGGCACGCGCCAGGAGTACGACCGCCAGACCGCCTACCAGCACCACCGCGGTCAGGGCGGGCATATGTGGTCGTAGAGGCGAGGGGAACGCGAACAACACGATGATCGCCAGGACGACCAGCACGACCTGACCGGCGGAGCGCTCCCACACCACCGCACGGACGCCACGGCCGATGTCGCCGGCATCCCGTCCGTGCCGCACCGCGCGGTCGGCGTCTCCGAGCACACCACCGGGCAACAGCGTGTTCAGGAACACGGACCGGTAGCAGCGGGCCACGGCCGCGCCGATGGGCAACTGGACGCTGAGGCCCCGAGCGACCAGGCTCCATCGCCAGGCGGAGCTCACGGTGGCCACGCAGCCCAGGACGGAGGCCGCCGCGACGGCGCTGCCGTCGATCAGGCGGAGTCCGTCGAGGAACGGGCCGGTCCCCAGCCGCCAGACCAGGAACCCGAGGACCGCCGCGCCGCCCAGCGTTCGGACCCACGTCCAGGACCGCCGCGTCACGGAACCGCCCGAGCAGGGTGCGGGCGTAGGACTCGCGCGGTTGCGCTGTGCAACGTTGGCCTCCTCGACAAGCGCCTGTTGTGACACACGCGCCAGGTGGGCGGCCGGTTCAATCTGAGCCGGCGAGGATGTCGCTGCGATCGACCACGACGCCGATCTGCCTCCTCGGCTGACGACTCGTGTGCATGCCTCAGCGTGGGGTTCGGCGATCGTCTCCGCCGGGGAAGTCCGGTATGAACGCTCGCGGGAGGGTGTCACCTACTCAAGAGGGGTCAGGTCCCTCGTGCTCGGCAAGTGCGGCGAGTCGGTCGAGTGAGCTCTGCAGCTTGTCTGCCGTGGTCGCCCGAGCGCGTGGGAACCGACTCTCGTCGGTCAGCCCGGTCCAGTCGTAGGTGTGGGTCACCCGCGTACGCGACGCGTCGATCGGCTCGAGCTCCCATCGCCACAGGTGGCCCGGCGGTTGCTGACCCGGCTCGGCCGGTCTCCAGGCGATGCGCTGACCCTCCACGAACTCGACCACGTGGTTCTCTCGGACCTGGCCTCTGGTGAGGGTCATGCTGAAGACATCATCGACAGCGTGGACTCGCTGCCCAGCGGCCGCCTCCGACAGGTTGTCGTTGCCATCCCAGCGAGGCTGTTGACTGGGGTCAGCGATGAACTCGAAGACGTGCCCGGCACCGGCCGAAATCTCCCGGCTGGCGCTGACGACGCGGAGATCCTCACGGTGATTGGTCATCGCCCTATCGAAACACACGACGCGTAGCCTGCCGGCGACTGTTGCCGGCCGCTTCACCGTCCCGCCGGCGGAAGGTGCAGAGCAGATCTCGATGAACCGGGTGCTCGACGCGATCTTCGGTGCGAACGGATAATCATCCGTTACACCGCGCGAGCCGGGAGGTGTGAACCATGGACGAGGCTGCTGTGGAGTGGCTGCTCGACTCCGAGGAGCCGGCGGTCCGGTTGGCGGTTCGCCGCGACTTTCTTGATGAGCCGGCCGAGGAAGACGCAGAGAGAATCCTGACCGGTCCGACGGTGACCGCGCTGCTGTCCGGTCAGCAACCGAACGGTGGGTTCGGGGGTGTCGGTGGTCCGTACGCCAAGTGGACTGGCGCGCACTGGAGGCTGGTCTCGCTGGTCGACCTCGGCGTACCGGCCGCGGAACCCCGCGTCGCACCCGCCGCTGAGCACGAGCTCGCGTGGATCGCCCGCCAGGGGCCCTACCGTGACAAGCCTGCCGAGATTGGCGGGTTGGCCCTCCTGTGCGGCTCCGTCGGCGGGAATGCACTGGCCGTCAGTTCACGCCTGGGCCTGGCCGCCGATCCACGGGCACGGAAAGTCGCCGAGACGCTGATCTCCGCTCAATGGCCAGACGGCGGGTGGAACTGCGACAGCAAGGCGTTGGGTCGCCGCTCGTCGTTCCACGAGACGCTGTCCACGGCGTGGGCGTTGCACGAGTACGCAGCGGCCACCGGTGACCAGGCCGCCAGAGCCGCTGCCGAACGCGCTGTCGAGCTCTTCCTGGAACACCGACTGCTGTACAGCCTGGGTACCGGCGTACGGCGGCGAGGCCGCGCGCACCGACGCCCGGCAGGTGAGGTCATAAACCCGCGGTGGCTGGAGCTGCGGTACCCGTCGTACTGGCACTACGACATTCTGCGGGTGCTCCTCATCCTGTCCCGGATGGGCAAGCTCGGTGACCCCCGTGCCGGCGACGCTCTCGACGAGCTCGAACGCCGTCGCCTGCCGGACGGTCGTTGGGCTGCCGACGGGCGATGGTGGAACCCTGCCGGCAGCTCCACCACACCCGAGGTCATCGACTGGGGACAGCCAGGCCAACCCAACCTGATGATCACCCTCAACGCCCTGCAAGTTCTGCACGCCGCTGGCCGGGTCTCGTTCGGGTGACTTTGACGTGAGCAGCTTGGGGGCTCCGCTGCGTGGCGATGGTGGAACTATTGCTCGGCGTTCACCTGAACGTCCATGCGGCGCTCCCAGTACGTCACGCAGGCGACCTGCGACCAGTGTGTGTCGCCGTGCTCGAGGGTGTCGCCGAACACGTCGCGCAGCAGTTCGGTGAACGGCATCGCCGCGCCGACCTCGGCACCACTACGGAGTGCGTAGCCGAGATCCTTGTGGTGCAACGCCAGCTGTCCCCCGTCGCCGAAGTCGCGACGCATCATGCGGGCCATCGCCCCTGAGCCAGCGTTCGTGTCCCGAAGAGCCTCCACTATGCGGCCGACGTCGACGCCCGCCTTCGCGGCGTACGCGGCTGCTTCGGCGACGATCGCCGTGTTGACGCCGGAGATCATGTTCTGCACCAGCTTGGTGACATGGCCGTGCCCGTGCGGCCCCACCAGTGTGGACTTGTGTCCCACGACGTCGAAGAGGGGTTTCGCCTCGTCGTACCACTCCTGCGGCCCGCCGGCCATGATGACCATGCCGTGCGGGCTGCCCAGGGTGATCGGCGCGTCGATCATGCGTACGCCCGCGCGTTCGCACAGCTTCACCAGGCGCAGCGTACGTGCCGGGAGGCTTGTGCTCATGTCGACCAGGAGACGCCCGGGTGGCAACAGGCTCAACAGGCCACCATCCCCGGCGACGACCTCGTCGACAATGTCGGAGTTCGGCAGAGACAGCAGGACGATCTCGGAGGCCGCCACGAGCTCGGCGAGGTCGGCGGCACATGCCGCACCGTTGGCCCTCGCGCGAGACTGCGCCTTCTCCGACGGGTCGAGGACCGTGACCCGATAGCCAGCTGCGGCCAGGTCTTTCGCCATGCGGCCGCCGACGTTTCCGGCTCCGATCAGACCGACTGCTCGAGACACCATCTGCTCCCTGGAATCGGCGCTGAGGGCTATGGAATCGACCTCACCGCATCCCGGATCTCGCTTCTGCTCCCTCCAAGCGGAGGCCTAATCAGTCGAGGCCTCGAGGAAATAGTCGATGTTCGGATCCAGTTCGATGCCGAGGACGGCGGCGACCCTGTCGCGGTTGGCCTTGGAGACTTCGTAGGAACCGCCATACATCAGCTCGTCGTCGCCGTAGTCGAACAGCGGACGGAGTTCGAGGAACTTCTCCTCCGGAAACTCCTGCGAGAAAACAAGCTTGTCGTCTTTGCCGAAACCAACGATCTCACGAACGACTGCCATGCTGCCTTACCTGCTCCTATGGTTCGACCTTGCGGGTCGGATCTGCTGGTTTGGTCTGCTCACCGTCGGTGTTGTACTCGCCCTGGTGCCGGCCACGCTTGTCGTACTTCTCGAACGTGCCGTGCTGGCTGTCCCACTCGTAGATGTTGCCATCATTGTCCTTCCAGCGCTTCCGAGTACCGCCACCACCTTGGATCGGGGTCTTGCCGCGCTCCCGGGTCGCACCTGGGAATGGCGTGCTCTTCGGCGGAGGATGGTACTTCTGGCCCGGGGGAGGCTGTCCCTTGCGTGGAGGCGGGGCCTTGTTGCCCGCAGGAGGTACGGCATCCTCTGCGCGTCTGCCGATCTTGGAACCCATCGACTTGGCGGCCTTCTTGGCGCGATTCTTTCCCTTACCCAACGAGGGCCTCCAGTGCCTGGTCGATGAGCAGGTCGATGGCCAGGCCGGTGGCGTACTTGACAGCCGGGATGATCAGGAGTGAGGCGCCGAAGGTCTCCGGCGCCGCCACGATCGCCGCTGCGATGGTCTGGACGAGGATGACCAGCTGGACGATGACGAGGATCTTGAGGATGAGTACGGCCGCGGCGCAGACAAGGATGACGATGCCGACGACCGTGACTCCCTCGGCGTCTTTGCGCAACGTGTCGATCGTGTCGCCGGGCTTGGACCACGCGGCCTTGAACTGGTCGATGGCGTCGTCGTGGTTCTCGGTCCAGACCCGCTCAGCGGCCTCGTTCGCTTGCCGGGCGACGTCCTCGAGCTTGGCCTGAAAGTCCATCCAGGTCTGCCCGATCTGCATCATGCGGACCTCGTCGGCGTCGGGCCAGGTGAAGCCGAGCTCGTCCATGACGCTGATCGCCCAGCCAGGAAGCACCATGCCTTGTGCCATGTCAGTCTCCCGGCCAAGCGTCGTCGACGTGCTGCACGTTTCTCTTCTCGGCGTCTTCGTAGTTTTCCGCCATCACCTCGAGGGCCTCGGCGAACCAGTGGATGCCATCGACGACCGACTCGATCCCTTCGATCAGGACGACCTCCGCCTCGTCCAGACCAGAGCCCACGACCTGGCCGACCATCTCCGCCTCACCGGCTGCTGGCCCGACGCCGTACATATCGTTGAGGAACGCGTCGAACTCGTCGTCCAGCCGGTTGGCGGTCTTCTCCAGGTCCTTGGCGGAGCTTCGGATCTTGTCCGGATCAACCTGCTTCACCATCCTGCTACCGGTTCCGGTCCAGCCGTGCCATGGCCTCGTGGACCGCGCCGAACAACGTGCGCGCGGTCTCCAACGACTCGGCCTGTAGCTGCTCGATGTCACTCTGAGCCCGCTGTACGTCGAACCCGGACGACTGCTCGGCGGCCTTGCTGCGCAGGTCGTTCAAAGCCGCGTTGGCCGCGGCAGCCATCGCCTCGCACACCGCCTCGGAGCCGTCGCGCATCACGCGCGGATCCATCTCGAAGCGGTCGATCCGTCCAGGTGAGACGGCCACTGCGCGTACGCGGCCGTCGAGCACGGTGCCCTCACCGGACAGGATCTCGGCGCTCTCGGCGCCAGGTGTTCGCGCATCCTCGAACGCGCGTCGCGTCTGCGAGAGAAGTCCGTCGATCGCGGTCGACGACAGGTTCTCGGTCATCAGGCTCCCCGTGGACGAGAGAACTCGGTCGACTGGCGATGCTGCCACCTTCAACCCAGACCGTGCAGAAGTTATCCACAGGCCAGGATGCAAGCTGGACTGACGGAGGATGGGACGCGGAGCCAGCCGCAGGCCGCGGCCAGGTCGGCGTGAGGATGATAAGCCGCCCGGCGGCGCAGGTCATCGCGCACTTCTCTTGGTGCGCGACCCCTCTGTCGCCCTACCCGTCCGTCGTCCGTTGCACCGGCAGTTCCGGGCGCGTTGGTGGGCGGCATCGTCGCGCGGTCGTTGCACCAGCCAGATGACAGCGATCTGTGATCAAGCCTGCCTAGTGTCCCGAGGCATGGCTTCCACCAGCGCCGTGCCAGCAACTTCCCGCTTGACCGTTGTAGCGCGCGCCGCCGGCGCACTCGCGGTCCTTGCGCTCGCTCTCGTCGGCTGCGCGGCTGTCGGGACGGACGACGCCGGGCACGGAGGCTCGACCGGCGTGCAAGTCGGCGCGCAAGGGGGGTCGGCGGGTTCGTCGGCCTCCGTGAGTCCGACGCCGACCGCCACACCGACTCCCACCCGCACCTGGCTGCGTCACATCTCGCTGACCCGGGCGGACTCCTGCCGGATCCGCCGGGCCATCCCACCGAGCCGGCTCGGTTCGACTGCCGGGAAGATCGAGGACTCGCCGTCGCTGCAGTTCCCGGGGAACACGGACTGCTTCCGCCTGGGCAAATCCAGGTACACGGCCACGGGGATCGTCGATGACGACGGCATCACCTTGAGTGTCACCGCGGTCACCAATGAGAGTCTGGACTCCTTTCTCGACGCTGCGGTGGGCATCGAGGATCGGATCGTTCGGCGGCTCAGCATCGAGGGGTTCCGCGCCGTCGTCGCCCGCAGTAACAACCCCGGGGCGTGCTACGGGCTGCTGGACGTCGCCGAGCACCAGCAGGTGTACGTGGTGCTCGGCCAGCCCTACACCGCAGACGTCGGCAAGGTGGTCGTACCCCGGAAGAAGCTCTGCGCACTTGTGCCGGCGGCACTTACCGACGCACTGCAC
Source organism: Actinopolymorpha sp. B9G3 (assembly GCF_040120725.1). Classification (NCBI taxonomy): domain Bacteria; kingdom Bacillati; phylum Actinomycetota; class Actinomycetes; order Propionibacteriales; family Actinopolymorphaceae; genus Actinopolymorpha; species Actinopolymorpha sp. B9G3. Next base: position 22,689 of record NZ_JBEEAB010000023.1, read on the forward strand.
GCCGTCTCGTGAGCGGATGGCCGTCGGCGGCGGGACCAGGACACAGTGTGGGCAGGTCCCCATGCCCCGGCCTGACTCAGCCGCGGCGGAGGACGTCGCGTAGGACCTGGGGGTAGTTGGTGATGATGCCGTCCACCTGCCAGTTGATCGCCCGGCGCATGTCCTGCCCGGCGTTGACGGTCCAGACGTGGATCTCCATGCCGTGTGCGTGAACCTGCTCGACGGTGGTCAGGTCGATCGCCCCCAGCGCTGGGTTGACCTGCTGCGCCCACGTCGCCGCGGAAGCGATGTCGGTCTCGGTCGGCTTGTTGCCGTACAGCAGCCCGACCGGCACGTCGGGAGCCAGGTCCTTGTAGGTGCGCAGCCACGAGTGGTTGAAGCACTGGACGACCACGCGGTCGGCCTTGAGGGCGCGGTTGAACGCCGGAAGCGACCGCAGCTCTTTGTCCAGGTCGGTATCGATGCCGGGGTAGAGCTCAGGTGACTTCGGCTCGAGCAGCATTCCGGCCTGCTGACCAACGGCGTTGACCCATTCGGCAAGCGTGGGCACCTGCTCGCCGGCGAACTCCGGTGCGAACCACGAACCGGCGTCGAGTTGCTTGATCTCCGCGAGGGTGAAGTCGCGGACGTTCCAGGGAGCACGGTCGGGGAAGACCTGCTCGACGTCGGTGGTGCGAGTCAGCGTCGTGTCATGCATGATCACCAACGCACCGTCCTGGGTGCGTTGGATGTCGTTCTCGATCACGTCCGACTTCTGCGCGATGGCCAACCGGACGGCGGCGAGCGTGTTCTCCGGGGCAACGCCGGACGACCCCCGATGGGCGATGACGTCGACTGGCCGCTCGGTGTCGGCGACGACGGGGGCGGCGAGGCCGAGTGCGGCCAGCAGGGCCACGAATGTGGCGAGTGCGGCGGCGCGGAGGCGCGCGGTGCGAGGCATGGTTCCCCTCCCGATGACGGACGGCCCCGGGTGGCCGACCGAACGGTCACTGACACTGACGTGCGAAAGCGAACGGCCGGTAACAGTCTGCCCAACCTGGCGTCCCTCGCTTGGCCGGTAGTGGCACGCCTTGTGGTCTGGTCGTTCATCTCGGGTCATCGGTTGCTTTCGACCGGGGCCGCGAGCTGACCAGTTTAGGTCTTGACCGGAACTCTCGTCACACCTATGTTCATGCACGAAGTGGCTGCGTGAAACACCCTGCCGGGCAAGTCGAAACTCAGGTCAGAACTGAGGTGTCCATGAATGACCTCCTCCCACCTTGGCCAACACGACAACCACCAGCAGCCGGCTTCCATGCCAGCCGCCGCGATGTGCTGCGCTACGGCATGCTCCTCGGATCAGCGGCGCTGCTGCCGCCACTCCGCCCCGGTCCTGCCGCCGCAGCGGAGTTGACGCCCACGCTCGCTGACGTACCGACCAAGACCCAGGCGACGGTCTACACCACCGAGAAGGTGGCGGCTGCCCGCCGCAACGTCGAGCAGTACGAATGGGCGAAGGCGGCCCGCGACGCCGCGGTCGCGAAGGCCGATTCCCTTGTCGCCAAGGGCGATGAGTGGCTCTGGCGGCTGGTCAGCGGGCAGGGTGTGCCGCGCAGCTATGCGGTGAACCAGGACCTCGGCTCGCCCATCACCGGCAAGGACATCTACCGGTTCGGCAACTACCCGTGGCTTGCGGACCCGCTCGACCAGCCGTGGAAGCTGATCGATCCATCGGTGCCGGAAGGCTCCGGGCAGCCGCGGATCTACCCGACCAACGACTTCGGCAAGTTCTATGCAAGCGGCCTCGACGAGCACGGCACCTTCGACCGCGCGCGTGCTGACCGAAGCCTGCTGGTCAACGAGCTGTACCCGGAGAAGGGCCCGACATGGGGAGTCGACGACGGGTTCGGCTGGATCGACGACAACGGCGCCAAGTGGACGTTCATCCCCTACTACAACCACTGGTTGGTCTGGTACAGCGCGACCGCGCTCTACGCCGAAGCAGCGTCCATCTTCAACGGCCTGCCCGCGCTCCGCGATGCGTACATCACGACTGGCGACCCGACGTACGCCCACGCGGGGCTGGTCCTGCTCGACCGGATCGCCGACGTGTACCCGTCGATGGACACCGCTCCGTACAAGCGATCGGAAGGCTACTTCCACTCCGATGGCTTGAGTGGCAAGGGGAAGGTCGTCGGCTGTATCTGGGAGACCGGCCTGTCGCAGCGGATCTGCGATGCGTACGACGCCTTCTTCCCCGCGATCGCTGACACCGACGAAGCGAACGTGGTGCCGTTCCTGTCCGAGAAGGCCCGCCATTACGGACTCTCCGCGAAGGACACGCCGGCCGCGATCCGGGTGAACATCGAGAACGGCATCCTGCGGCAGGTGTACCCGAGCGTGCAAGTCGGGAAGATCCGTGGCAACTTCGGCATGCACCAGCGGTCGACCACGCTCGCCGGTGTGGTGCTGGACGCCCCGGCCGAGACGAAGGAGTGGATCGACTTCGTCTTCAAGACTGGTGGCGTGACGCCCGCACCCGACTATCGAGTGACAGGCGGCGACGTGTACCGCACGCTCGTAGACGTCGTGGACCGCGACGGCATGGGCAATGAGGCTTCGCCGGGATACAACCGGCTGTGGATCGGCCACATCCGTGGCATCGCCGACCTCCTGTCCGGATACTCCGGTTACCCAGCGGCCGACCTGTACCAGCACCCGAAGTTCCGGAAGATGTTCCAGGGGATGCATCCGCTGGTGATGCTGGGCGCGTACGTGCCGCAGATCGGCGACACCGGTGCCACCGGCATGCCCGGGTTGTTCGGTTCCGCGAACGAATTCTTCTACTTCTTCGAGAAGCTCGGCCTCCCCGAGTATGCCCAGATGGCCTACCTGATGGGCGGCAACAACGCCGACCACCTCTACGGTGACCTGTTCAGCCCGGACGTTCCCGGTACACAGCAACGGATCCGGGACGTCATCGCCGAGCATGGGACGTGGCAGCCACCCAGTGAGAACCTCACCGGGTACGGCCTCGCGATGCTCCGGGACGGGTCCGGCAGCAAAGCGCGCGACATCTGGGTCTACTACGGCCGCACCACCGGGCACGGCGACCTCGACGCACTCAACCTCGGAATGCACGGCTTCGGCGTGGACCTGTTGCCGGACCTCGGATATCCGGAGTTCGCCGACACCAGTATCCGCACCCAGGAGTGGAACCAGAACACCGTCGCCCACAACACAGTGGTGGTCGACAAGAAACCGCAAGCAGGCCAATGGGTCGGTACGCCGCAAGGGTTCGCGGTCGGTGACCGCGTGCAGGTGTGCGACACGTCGGCACCCCATGCGTACGTCCAGACCAGCACCTACCGCCGCCTCACGGCGATGGTGAAGGTCGACGACGAGAACCTCTATGCCCTGGATGTCTTCCGCCTCGTCGGCGGCACGGACCACCACTTCTCGTTCCACGCCGCGGAGGGCCCCGCGACGGCCGACGGGCTCACGCTGGTCGAACAACCAACCGGCACCTACGCCGGCCCGGACGTGCCGATGCCACCGGACGACGCGCCATACCGCAAGGGTGCGAGTGGCTTCGACTGGCTGGACAACGTTTCCCGCGACACCGACCCGACCGGACCGTTCAGTGTGGACTGGAAGATCACGGACACCTGGGGGGTGCACGACCCCGACCCGAACCTCCACCTCCGGCTCACCATGCTGTCCGATGTGGACGACGTGGCGATCTGCGACGGCACCCCGCCACGCAACAAGCCGGGCAACCCGGCGAAGCTTCGATACCTCATCGCCCACCGCCACGGCACCAGCCTGGCGAGCCAGTTCGTCTCGCTGATCGAGCCCTACGTCGACCGGCGGGTGGTGCGGTCGGTGTCCACTGTGGCGGTACGGGCACTGGATGGCACGATCGCTCCGCACGAGGTGGCCGCGGTGCGGGTGGAACTGACCAACGGACGGGTCGACTACATCGTCAACGCCACCAGGGCCGACGTGATGCTGAGCGTCGAGGTCGGCAACGGCAAGGCGTTCACGTTCCGTGGCTCGTTCGGTGTCTACTCCATGCACGGCGGTGAGCCGGAGTACGCCTGGACCCACGGAGCGAGCTTCCTCGGCTCACTACCGAAGATGCAGGGACCAGCCGCCGCAACCGGCACTTTGCAGGACTTCACCCGCGACTTGTCGGTCGACAACGAGCTCGTCGTGAAGCTCGACAGCGAGCTGCCGGACAAGACCAAGCTCGACGGCAGCTACGCCTATGTCCACGTCCCCCGGTCCACACACGCGAGAATCGCGTTCCCGTGGAGCACACCTTCCAAGGCAGGGGAGTACGGGGCGTTGAGTCAGCAGATCACTGTCCAGCAGGCGGCCTCACACCAGCTGGCGCTGAAGGTGAACGACGACTTCACGGGAGCTACCGCCGGCTATCACTTCATCCAGGTGCTTATCGACGGTGAGGTCGCTGTCGAGCAGGACGTTGCCGGTGCGACCCAGTGGCGGGAGGTGACCGCCGACGTCACCGGACAGTTGGCCGGCAAGACCACCGCAGTGCTGACACTGCGTTTGATCAGCAAGAAGGGCGTTGGCAACTTCGGCGTCACCGCGATGTTCGACGACGTCGCCATCTCGGGAACGACCATCGAGAACGCAGACTTCGAAGATCCGGAGTCACCCGCCTGGCGGCCGGAGTCGAACTCGCCGAGTTTCCTCATCAACCCCAGAGCGACCGGCGAGGGCAGCAGCGGGCGCAACGCCGTCTACCGCATCCACAGCGCACGCTTCATCGACGACACCACAGTGGTGCTCGACATCGGCGACATCACCACGGTGCGCGGCTACGTCGACCCGGACGACTTCAGCAAGGGCTACCAGTACGACGTGGCGGCCGGATCGAAGGTCGACATTCCCCTCACCCGGCAATGGGAGCGGTGATCTTCGCTGGACTGCCGACAAGAAGGCATTGCCGGATGACAACGCCCATGGCTAACAACACCCGCGTCCGAGATCAGGTTGGCATGGGGAAGAGTGGGTTGGAGACTCCTGCGACAGGAAGGAGTGCGCCATGAGATTCAACAGGTTGACTCTCGGCGGTCTCGTCGGGTCCGGTGTCGCGGTCGTGGCACTCGCGGTCGGCGGCGCTGCCCCTGCGGACAACTCGGCTGCGGCGGGTACGAACGCCCAGACCACTCTGACGGCACAGAGTGCCCCGAGAAGCCCCGAACTTCTCGCGGGCCGCGACATGCAAGACATGCATGACATGCATGACATGTTCGGTCGGATGTTGCACGGTGAGTTCGTACTTCCGAAGGCTGGTGGTGGGTACCAGACCATGGTGATCCAGCGAGGATCGGTCCAAGAGGTGAGCTCTTCCGAGATCACCTTGCGAAGCGCAGACGGCTTCCGCGACAGCTACCTCGTCGGCGAGGACACCCTGGTCAACGCGGGTCGGGAAGGCATCGGTTCGATCAGGGAAGGTGAGCAGGTGAGCGTGGTGGCCACAGCAAACGGACAGAACCCGACTGCTGTCCACGTGTCGGACGTTTCTCTCATGAAGTCCCTGCGGGAAAAGTTCCACTCGCAATGAGAGCTGACTGCGGACCCTCATATTTCGGCTGACAAACCGCGATCACGGAGCACAACGGCGCCCGCGGTGGGGACTGCTTCGCCTCTCGCCACCGCCGGCACCAATCCGGAAGCAGAACGTCCGGAAAGCATCGTAGGGTCGGCGCATGAGCGAGATCGACCCGAACGAGCCCGTGGCGTTCGCCCCCGCCGGCGATGAGGCCGAGGCGCTGGTGAGCACTCTGGACCGGAACCGCCGGACCTTCGCCTGGAAGTGTGGCGGGCTCGACGCCGCAGGCATGACCGCGCGCCTGAGCCCGTCGACGATGACGCTGGGTGGCCTGGTCAAGCACATGGCGCTCATCGAGGACCACTACTTCACGGCGATGCTCGCCGGCCGAGAGATGCCCGACGTCTGGCACGCCTACGGCGGCGATGACTGGGAGTGGCGCACGGCTTCCGATGACACCCCCGAGGAGTTGATGGCACTGTGGCGCGGCGCCATCGCCCGGTCGCGCGCGGCCGTCGCCGAGGCGCTCGCAGGTGGCGGGCTCGGCACGCTCGCCACCAAGCCCACGCACTGGGGCGCGACGCTCAACCTGCGGCGGATTCTGGCGGATCTCATCGAGGAGTACGCCCGGCATACCGGACATGCCGACCTCATCCGCGAGTCCGTGGACGGGCTCGTCGGCGAGGACGCTCCGGCTGAATGCCGCGAGTGACGCACCAGATCCAGCCGTCCCTTCAGGGAAGGTCGCGCCGGAGGCGGGCGACGAACACGTACTCCCGGCTGTCATCGGCGAATGGCTCGTGGGCGAAGCCGCCGTAGAGCGCCTCCACCTCGAGACCGGCGACGTCGAGTAGACCGAGCCACTCGTTCTTCGTTGCCCACCACAGGGAACTCGTCGCGCCATCGGCGAGGACCGTGTCGATCCGGTTGTCGCCGACCGAGTATCGGATCGTGTGGGGTACGGGCTCCTGCTGGTGCACGCCGTCGAGACGCGCGGCGATCCGGTGGTCGCAGGCAAAGGCGTTCCAGGCGAACCGGCCGTCCGGCCGTAGCGACGCGGCGACGCGCTCGAAGGTGCGGCGGCGGTCGGCCCAGGTCGGCAGGTGCAGGAGCGCGCGGAACGGGCAGTAGATCAGCGCCGCCGGCTCGTCGAGGGCGAGGTCGCGCATGTCGCCCTTGCGCAGGTCGAGGTCCACGCCGGACTCGGCTGCACGGGTACGGGCTTCCTCGAGCATCGCCGGCGAGGAGTCGAGGCCGACAACTCGTCGCCCAGTCGCCTGCGCGACCGGGATCGCGACCCGGCCGTTCCCGATCGCAAGCTCGACCAGAGGCCCGTCCGCTTCGCGGGCAAGGTCAACGTAGAAGGCGACATCAGCCGTCATGCGAGCCGACCATTCCTCGTAGCGGTTCGCGAACGCCTCGTCCCAGGTCGTCGTCATCGGCTCATGCTAGAGCCGATCAATGCACCGACAATCCCGGCACCGGCAGCGACAATCCCGGCACCGGCACCCGAGTCTTCCCGCCTGGTCGACGCTTACGTCCGCAGGCGTCGTGCGTGAGGACGTACCAGGCGGGATGTGAGGTGGATCTCCCTCAGGTGCGCCGATCGGCTGTCACGTTCGGGCCGCGAATCTCGTCCTAGGGATGACGACGTTGCTCACGATGGGAGGCCACCGGTGCGCCAATTCCAGGACATCTGGCCTAGATCTCGCATGGCGGGGTTTCTCGCCACAATGCGGGCGAAGGTATTCCCGGATCACTGGTCTGTCCTGCTTGGGCAGATCAGTGTCTTCAGCTTTGTCGTCGTCGCGATCAGTGGCGTCGTATTGACGTTCTTCTACGATCCGTCGATGGAGCGGGTGACGTACGCCGGGTCGTACGGACCGCTCACCGGTGTGGACATGTCGCGGGCATTCGCGTCCACGTTGGACATCTCGTTCGAAGTCCGCGGCGGTCTGTTGGTGCGTCAGGTACATCTGTGGAGCTCACTGGTGATGACGGCCGCGATCGTCCTGCATCTGCTGTGGTTGTTCTTCGCCGGCGCGTTCCGGGGGCCCAGGCGTCGGAGCTGGCTGATCGTCGTCACGCTCCTTGTCGTGACGATGGCCGCTGGCATGACAGGCCTGGCCCTGCCTGACGACCTGCTGTCCGGCACCAGCATGGCTGTCCTCGACGGCGTGCTCACGGCAACGCCCGTCGTCGGTACGTGGCTGTCGGCGTTGCTGTTCGGCGGCGCGTTCCCCGGCGACGTCAACGCGCTCTTCTACCCCGTGCACGTGGGGGTTCTGCCCGCGGCGCTGGCGATCGCGTTCGTGGCAAAGGCAATCGTCGGACTCCGCCACAAGCCCGCGGAATACGCTGGACGGGAGCGAACGAAGGACAACCCAATTGGCACGAACCTCCGGGCGTTCGTGGCCAAGAGCGCGGGCCTGTTCCTCATCATGAGCGGTGTGATCGTGCTGATGGCCGCGACGCTCACCGTCAATCCGATCTGGCAGTACGGCCCCGCGGACCCGGCAAGTGCCACGGCCGGATCGAGCCCGAACTGGTCCCTGGCCTTCCTCGACGGCGCGCTCCGCCTCGCGCCCGGGTGGGAGTTCGTCTGGATGGGCCGGACCTGGTCCGTTGCCGTCCTGCTTCCGGTGCTTGTCTGCACGCTGTTCTTCGCGATCGTGGCGGCCTATCCGTACCTCGAGCAATGGGTGACCGGAGACAGCGAGGACCATCACCTGCTCGAACGCCCGCGCAACAACCCCACACGTACCGGTATCGGTGTGGCCGGCATCGTCTTCTACGGCGTGCTGTGGGCGGCCGCAGGCTCCAACACCATCGCCGTCGTGTTCGGCATCTCCGTCGAGGGGTTCATGCATGCCCTGCAGGTGCTGCTCGTTATCGGCCCGGTGGCGGGGTTCGACATCGCCAGGCGGATCTGCATCGGCCTGCAGCGAAGGGACCGGGCGATCGTGCTTCACGGGCGTGAGACCGGACAGCTCGTCCGGACGCGAAGCGGCGGGTACGCCGAGGTGCACCTGGCCGTCGACGCGGCCGAGCGCCAGCGTCTGGCTGACTACGAGGACCACCCGCCGGTCCCCCTCCAACGCGACGTGCACGGGCAGACAAGGTTGCCGCAGCGGCTGCAGGTGCGTCTGTCGCAGCTCTTCTATCGGGATCGGATTGCCCCGCTCGCCAAGGCAGAAATGGGCCGTGATCGGCACGATATGACCTCTACGCGCTGAGAGGTCCGGCGGGCGTCTACCGGGTGGTCACAGCGCCAGGTTCGGCGCCGGGTAGGTCGGCCGGCTCGAAGACCGCCAGGGGGTAGCCGCGCTGCTGCTCTGGGGGCAGCGCCGCGAGCCGGACGCGAAACTCCTCGATCCGGTCGGTGACAACGCCCTTGGCCACCAGCTCCCGCTCCGGGTAGGCGCCAAGGTCATCGATCTCGGCGAGGAAGCGGTCCAACTCTGCGGCCATGCGGTCGCGGACATCAGTGTGGTGGGAATCGTCGGCCAGGTTGTGCACGCACTCGGGATCCGTGCGCAGGTCGTACAGTTCCTCGGCGGGCTTGCCCGGCGGCATGAAGACCGCTGCGGTGCCGCTCAGGGATCCGGCGGCGTTGAGCCGGCGAAGCTCCTGCATCGTCGGCATGTTCTCCATGTACTGGTTGCGCTGGCAGTACGGGATCTGCGGGTAGAAGTTGCGTACGTAGTGGAACTGTCGATCACGGATGACGCGGACCCGGTCGAACGCCTCGTCCATCCGGTCGCGTGCGGCGAACACGTAGTCGCGCGGTGGTGCTTCGGCGGCACCGAGGAACGCCTGACCGTCGTAGTCGGCCGGGATGGGCGCGCCCGCGATCGACAGGAAGGTGGGCGCGACGTCGACCCAGGACACCAGCCGATCGCTGCTGCTGCCGGGCTCGAGGACGCCGGGCCAGCTGATCAGCAGCGGCATGTGGATCCCTGCGCTGTAGGGCCAGCGCTTCTCCCGCGGCAGGCCGCGCCCGTGGTCGGACAGGAACACCACGACTGTGTTGTCCGCAACGCCGGAGGTGTCAAGCGCGTCGAGGATCTCGCCGACCTGCCGGTCGAGCTCCGCGATGTTGTCAGCATGCCGTGCGATGTCGCCGCGCACGACCGGTGTGTCGGGGAGGTACGGCGGCACCGGCACGGCGGCCGGGTCGGTGATGCGTGCCGGGCGTGGCTTCTCGTGGTTCCAGTGCTCCAGGTGGTCCCGGCCCGGGTACTCACCCTCGTCCGGCCACATGGACGACTCGTGCGTGATCGCGATGTTGAGGTAGGCGAGCCAGGGCTGGTCCGGCATCGCGCCCGCCCGCAGCCTGTCGATCCACGGCTGATCGTCATCGCGCCAGCCGCTCGTCGGTTCGAGGTTGAAGTCGAGCTTGGTCGGCCAGCTCACGTAGTAGCCCGCGTCGCGTAGCTCGTGGGTGAACAGCCGCGGCGGGTCCGCCAGGGTGGACCGCATGTGGTGCGTGCCGATCTTCATCGGGTACTGACCGGTCACCATCGTCGACCGCGACGGAGCGCAGACGGGGTAGGTGGAGTAGGCCTCGTCGTAGCGACACCCGCGTGCGGCCAGCCCGTCGAGGTGGGGTGTGTGCACGTAGTCGGCGCCGTAGCAGCCAGCGATCCGACCGATGTCTTCACCCACGATCAACACGATGTTCGGACGGTCGGACACGCGGCGATCACCTCTCCTGATGTGGACCAAGGCTTGTCGGTGCGTGCTTCCAGCCTTGGCACTGACACTAGCCGGCCACGACGGTGGCGTGGGTGTAGGTGTCGGTGGGCATGGGGTGGTCGAGTTGCCAGGTGACGGCGATGGGCCGGTCGCCGGCCGCAGGTGTGCCCGAACGGGCACTACCGACGTTCTCACAAGTGGAAAATCAAGTCACCACTTGTGAGAACGTCGCCGCGTCGCCGGCGAGCCACGCAGGAAGATCCGCCTCCGTAGGCCACGTCGCCACAGCGGAACGAAGGATTTCCCTGGCCGCGGGGGTCAACGGCGAGTGGGGAGGACGGACGTCACCGGTCTCGATTCCCTCCGCTCGCAGCATTTCCTTGAGAACGTCGACGTTGAAGCGTCCCTGCTCCTCGGTGCGAAGGGCCTCGACCGGGGCGACGAGGTCGATCAACCGGCGAAGCCGAACCTGGTCACCGCCAGCCACCGCGGCGTGCACGGCCAAGGCGACATCAGGTCGCACGTTGGCGATGCCGGAGGTGAAGGCGGTGACGCCGAGCTCGGCGAACGCCGGCACCCGTCCCTCCGCCGAGCCGTTGATCCACGCGCAGTGCTGAGCCGCACCATCGTCGAGCATTTCCGCCAAGGTGGTCAGGTCCGGTCGTGCGTACTTCACCGCGATGACCGACGGGCTCGACGCAAGTTCCGTCAAGGCCTCCCGGCTGAGTCTCGTCGAGCGTACGTACAACACGACCGGCAGCGCGACGCGCTCACAGATCTGCTGGAAGTAGCGAGCGACACCACCGCCGTCACCGAACGGCTCGGCTGGTTCGTGGATCATGACGGCGTCGTATCCGAGATCGCGGGCGCGGGCGGCGTCATCGAGCGCGCCACCCAGGCTGCCGGCAAGTCCGGCGATCAAGGTCGCTTCCTGCCGGTCCGCCGCGACGGCCCGCAGTACGCTCATCCGCTCGTCCGACGTCAGCTGGTGAACCTCGGCGGTGTTACCCAGGGCGGTGAGCGTGCGAATACCAGCCACCTCGAGCCGACGGGTGAGGAGACGTACGGCGGGCTCGTCCACCGCGCGCGTCCCGTCGAGGTAGGGCGTCACGAGGACAGCGACCACGCCGTCCATCCTGGGGCGCGCCACCGGGCGTCGCTGCGCGGAAGCTTCAGACATGTCTCTCCTCCATCCAGGACCCGCCGCCGGTGGCGGCACATGCTACTTGTCGGTGGGGCCCGACCCGGCGTGCCGGACGGCCATCTCCAACGCCCGGCGTCGCACCTCGGTGCGTAGCTCGGGCGGGTCGAGCACCTCGAAGTCGTACGACAGGCCGGCCGCGTAGGACGCGAGTGAGGCGAGGTCGTCGGCCGCCACCCGCAGGATGGACCGCCCGTGTGGCGCTGGCTCGACGATGCGGCCGCGGAACGCACGCGCCGCCTTCTCGTGGGCCAGGTCGAGCAGGATCCGTGCCTCGTAGCGGTAGACGGCGAGCTTGGTTGACTCCAACACCAGAGCGGCGGCGTCTGGCGGGTCGGTGATCCGAGAGCGCTCCCCGGTCGGTGCCGGGCCGGTGATTCGGTCGATCCGGAACGTCCGCCATGCCTGCCGGTCGCGGTCTTGGGCAACCAGGTACCACCGCTCACCTGCCTGCACGATCTGGTACGGCTCTGCAATGCGCGCACTGGTCCGGCCGGCGTGGTCGGTGTAGGAGAACCGGAGCGTTTCGGTACGTCGGCACGCCGTTGCCAGCGCGGTGAGCACGGTGGGATCGACGGCCGGCAGTGCCGGCCCGGGCAGCTGGACAGTCGCCTCCTGTAGCGCCCGCACCCGTTCGCGGAGCCGCGGCGGCAACACCTGGTCGAGCTTCGCCAGAGCTGCGACGGAAGAGTTCTCGATGCCGGCGACCGCGCTCGCCGCGGCCAGCTGAAGCCCCACGGTGGTCGCGACCGCCTCTTCGTCGTCGAGCAGCAGCGGTGGCAGGCGGCCGCCAGCGCCGAGCGTGTAACCGCCTGCCTGACCGCCGGTCGCCTGGACGGGATAGCCCAGCTCACGCAGCCGCGTCATGTCGCGGCGCAGGGTGCGGGGCGAGACGTCCAGGCGGGCCGCCAGGTCTGGCCCGGGCCACCAGGGTCGGGACGGCAACAGTGACAACAGCCGTAGCAGGCGGACGGCCGGATCCATGGCTGTCATTCTCTCCTGCTTCGCGGCCGAGATCTGACCGCGAAGCAGCCTATTGTCCGGGCATGACCGGCTCCGGTATCTGGATGCAGCAGCCGCGCATCGCCGAGACCACCCGGCTGCGGGATCTCCAGCGGCCGCAGGTGGAGGTGGCATGACGTCACCGCGCGCCGTCGCCCGTCGGCTTCCCCTGGAGCCGGGGGTCTACCGCTTCCGCGATGGGACCGGCAAGGTGCTCTACATCGGCCGGGCCCGCTACCTGCGCCGCCGCGTGCAGTCGTACTGGACCAACCTCGGCGACCGCCCGCACCTGGCGACGATGGTGGCGCGCATCGGGCGAGTCGAGGCAGTCTGGTGCGACTCCGAGCACGAGGCGGCCTGGTTGGAACGCAACCTGCTCGAGCAGTCCAAACCACGCTGGAACCGCGCCGAAGGCGGCCTGGGAGTCGTCGGATACATCCGCGTCGACTCCGGGCGGTCCCGACCAGGCCTGCGGCTCGCATACAACGCGACGACGGCCGCACCGCACTTCGGCCCCTTCCTCGGCGGCCTGCGGATCCGGCAGGCGATCTCCGCGCTCCACCGGGTGCTGCCCCTGTCGTACGCGACCGCCGCCAACGGTTCGGCACGCGAGCTCGCTCGCCAGCTCGGCATCGGCCCGAGTGACCGGGACACGCTCGCCCAGACAGCGATCGCCGTGCTCGAACGCGATCCGGCGGCGGTGACGGCGCTGCGGGCGGAGCTGGTGCGTCGCCGCGACCGCGCCGCCGAGCAGCTCAGCTTCGAGCTCGCGGCGAAGCTGCAGGACGAGATCACCGCGTTCGACTGGATCATCGCCGAGCAGAAGGTGTCGTTACTCGAGCCGGACGATACCGACGTGTACGGCTGGGCGGACGGCATTCTCGTACGTTTCACGATGCGCGCTGGCCGACTGTGCACGTGGACACAACGAGCCACCGCCGAAAGGACGGCACGTGACCGGGTGGCGGCGACTCCTGCCCGCTGGCGTGCGTTCGCGCAACGCAATGCCGAGCTCGCCGCCCGACTGCTACGGGACGAAGGACGTGGCGCTGCTGCGGCGGGAAGGGAGCAGTAGGGCGATGGGCGTGTGGCGAACGGCTCGAGGCAACGACACCGGCGTCGAGATCCACCCGGTCACGCCCGAGCGCTGGGACGACCTCGTCGAGTTGTTCGAGCGCAAGGGCCCGCGCGGCGGCACGCCGATACCCGGGTCCTGCTGGTGCTCGTGCTGGCGAGAACGGCAGGGCGTACGTGCGCTGAACAAGGCAGCCTTCAAGGCCGCCGTCGACGATGGCCGCGTCCCGGGGATGATCGCCTACGCCGAGGGTCGCCCGGTTGGTTGGGTCGCGGTCGCGCCACGTGAGGACCACAGCGGCCTCGAGCGATCTCGCTGGTACGGGCCCTGCCCGGGAGACCGCGGCGTCTTTGCCGTGACCTGCTTCTACGTCGATCGTGCACTGCGCGGGACGGGGGTCTCGAGCGCGCTGCTCGACGCGGCGATCGAGTACGCCCGTGCCTCGGGCGCCACGGCTGTCGACGCCTTTCCGAAAGTCGACGTCGCGCAGCACGCCTTGACTGACCGGCGGGCAGAGGAGAACGCCAGCTGGATGGGGCGCCGCCAGTCGTTCGAGGTGCGCGGGTTCGTCACCATCCGCGCCACCGGCAAGCGGGCCGTGATGCGGCTGTCATTCCACCCCGAACCATGAGGCGAGTGTCGAGCGGCTCGCCCGCGAACGCAACCGACTCCAGGACGCGCTCCACTGACCCGCGGGCCTGGTCGATCAGAGGTAGCTGAACAACGGAGGGAAGACCAGGACCACGATCCAGGCCCACGCGGCGTAGACCGGGAGATAGCCGGTCTGCCACCGCTCGAGCGCGGTGAACGGGGTGCGTCGGCGGACGAAACTCAGCACCAGCCACGCCGACCAGGCGAGATTGGCAAGCAGGATGACGTTCTCCCCGAGGGCCGCCGCCTTGTTGGGTGTGGCGCCGTACTCGGTGATGCGTCCGGTGATTTCCAGGAGCACCAGCACGTCGATGGCCAGCGCGCTGACCACGAGGGCGAACGGCAGCTTGTCGAACAGGCCGGGTGTGGCCAGCGGGTCGCGGGCTGAGATCGAGTAGAGCAGCAAACCGAGCACGACGACCAGCAGAAGGTCGAACAGGATCAGCGTTTCCCGCTCGACATCGATGGTGGCGCTGGTCCACCCGAGGGCGACAAGGAACGCCACCAGCACGGCGGTGAAGAGCGGTGTGAACAGCCGCGTGAGCACGGGGGCAATGTTCTCGACCACACTCTGCTTGGCCTCGACGAGCCACCCGGCCACGACGACGGCGGCCACGACGCCGCATGGGAGAAGCCATTGGGAGATGAAGGTTTCCGGTTCGATCCCGATGGCCTGGAAGGTACCGACAACGAACGCGGTCAACACGCCACCGCCGAGGGCGATGAGAACGAAGTAGACAAAGCATTCACCCGTGAAGCGGATGAAGTCCATCCGTCGGCGTGACGATCGCCAGTCGTCGGCGACGTAGGCCAGGCCGACCACGAGCCACAGGGCGATGGGGAGATGGATGGCGGTCAGGACCACCGACTGGGAGTCCTCCGCGAGCGGATAGATGTTGGCTGCCACGGCGCCGAGCGCGAACAACGCCAGCAGTACCCCGATCAACTGTGGCCTGACCTGGCGGCGCCAGGCAAGGAAGCCCGCGAGCCAGGGCAGCGCGAACAGACTGAAGTTTGGTGCGTAGAACGCGCCATCCTCGTCGAAGTTCAACCCGAACAGTGCCGGCACCTTGATGGACACCACCGCGCCCGCCGCGCAGATGACCATCACCAGGAGGTCACGCCGCGACCGGGTATTCGCCACCTCGCCGCCGGTTTCGCCGGTCAGGACCAGTTGCTTCCACAGGCGTTCCGAATGCTCCCGGGCGAACTCACGGGACAAGTCGTCCAAGCTACCCATGCGCTTGACCGCGACCAGGAAGGCCTCGTCGGCGCGGAGGCCTACGGCGATGAGCTCATCGACGGAACCCCGGAGATGGTCTTCGAGCTCGTCGGCGTCGGACTGCCGTAGCTCTGGGCGGCGTCGTACGTAGTCACGCCACTGCGCGAACTGGGCCTCCAGCTCGTCCTGACCGCCTAGTGCTGTCATGCCCAACCCCCCAACGGGAGCGCCGTCCACTGGCGGCCGAACTCGCCGCGGCCGATCCAGATCTCATCGAGCGCGTCCACGACCGTGCCCCATTGGCGCCGCTGCTCGGCGAGCTCGGCCATGCCCTTGTCGGTGACGCGGTAGTACTTGCGCCGCCGCTCCCCGGCGACAGACCGCCAGCTCGACTCCACATGACCGAGCCGCTCGAGCCGGTGCAGCAACGGGTAGACCAGTCCTTCGGTCCAGTCCAGCTCGCCACCGGACAGCTCGTTGATCCGCCTGAGAATGGCGTAGCCGTAACTCTCTCCCTCGGCGAGGATGCCGAGCACCATCGGTGTCGCCGACGCGGCGACAAGATCCTTGGTGATCCTCACGAGACCTCCACACACCCGTACCTTACCTACCCTAGAAGTACGATGCATAGTAGTTCCAGGTATCAGCCCAGCGCAATGGCCGAATCGACGGTCGATCGCCGGAGCTGAGCCAGGAGGAGTTGCGTGAAGTCGCCACTGGGATCGAGGCGGTACTCGGCCGGTGGGAGCGGCGGGCTGGTGTACCAGCGAGCCATGCGGGGGGTACCGTCGTGCGTTCCGCAGTGCGTTGCCGCCTAGCCGTTGAGTTGGACCGTCAAGCTTCGCCACGGAGGCGAATGTCGATGGATCGAACCGCATTCCTGGACCAGTTGCACGCGCAGTTCGCCGTCCCACGTCCGGCGGTGATGGAGCTGATCCAGCGCGTTTGCGGGCAGAAGGTCGCAGGGATCGAGCGACTCATCCATGGCGATGAGAACGAGGTCTACCGCGCCGACCTCGCCGAAGGCGGCACGGTGTTTGTGCGCATAGGCCGTCCAGACACACCCGCGCTCAGTCTCTATCGGGAAGCATGGGCCATGGAACACGCCCGCCGCGCTGGCGTTCCCGTCCCCGATGTCCTGACGGTGGAGCCGATCGCCGGTAACGAAGGGGACCGGCACGCCATGGTGGTTGCCGCGGCAAGCGGCCGGCAACTCACTGGCCTGTTGCCGTCGATGCCGGCCGGTCGGCGGGCCGGCATCATGCGCGACCTCGGCCGCGTCCTGGCCAGGCTGCACGCCGTCTCGATGCGCGGCCGCGGCATGCCCGACGGCACTGGTGACTGGCCCGACGAGGCCAGCGACCAGCGTCGGTACATCACGAATGTGATCGCCGACTGCGATCACCTGGGCGAGGCTGGACTGACCGACACGGAGATCCAGGACGCTCGTGGTCTACTCCACCAGGCGCTGGAAGAACCGGTCCGTCGACCCGCACCCGTGCTCTGTCATGGTGACCTGTCGCCCGATCACATATTTGTCGACCGGGACTTACGGGTGCGTGCGCTCATCGACTGGGGAATGTGGAGTGCCGGAGCCGCCGAGGATGATCTGGCCGAGGTCGCCATGCGCCACACAAGGGCCGACTTCGACGCGGTACTCGAGGGACACAGCGGAGACGCGGCGCGCGATCCCGCACTACGTCAAACCATCTCGCGCGCACTGATGATGAGGACAATCGCCTACCTGCGGTGGCTGCTCACCAGTGGCCAGACAGGACACCTCGAATCCGGGGTCGTACCACTACGGCGAGCGCTCACCGACCTCACCCGCGGCAACTGACGCGACCCTCATCGTGGTGTACGCCTGAAACCTCGGGAGGTGCAGGACTTGTCCGCTCACAGTCCAAGGGCTGCGGCGGCTTCGTAGTAGGCCTCGTTGTAGCTGGGGAACTGCGCGATCCCGTCGAGCAGTACGTCGATGGGCAGTTGGTTGCGGATGGCCAGGACGGCCGTGTGGATCCATTCCCCGGCGAGGGGCGACAACGCCCACGCCCCGATCAGGATTCGTCGTTGCCGGTCGGCGATGAGGCCGAGGGTGCCGCGCGGTTCGGTCTCGAACGTCCATGGCCTGGGGATCGACTCGGCCAGGTCGATCTGCGCGGTGGCGACGTCGATTCCCTGCTGGCGGGCCGCGTCGGTCGTGAGGCCGACGGCGGCGATCTCGGGTTCGCCGAAGACGACCCGCGGTATGCCGGTGTAGTTGGCGGGGTGGGGCTTGCCGAGGATGTTGTCGGCAACGACGCGACCCTGGTACAGCGCCGTGTGGGTGAACAGCGCGACGCCGGTGATGTCCCCGACCGCCCACAAGCCGTCGCCGACCCGGCAATGCTGGTCTACCTGGAGTTCGCCACGTGCGCCGGTGCGGACGCCGACGGCATCGAGGCCGAGGTCGGCGGTGGCGACCGTCCGGCCGGAGGCAAGGACGATCATGTCGACCCGCACGCTGGTGCCGTCGTCCAGGTCGACCACGGTGTCGGACCCGTTTCGGCGGGCCGCGCGTACCTGGCAGTTCGTACGGACGTCGACGCCCTCCTTGGTCAGGTGGGCCTCGACGGCCTCACCCAGCTCCGGGACCTCGCGGCCGAGCAGGCGCGGTCCGCGCTGGACGATCGTGACCCGGCTGCCCATCCGGTGGAGGAAGGTGCCGAGTTCGACGCCGACCGCACTGCCGCCGATGAGCAACGAACGTTCGGGGATCTCCTTCAGGTTTGTGGCTTCCCGGTTCGTCCAGACTGGTACCTGGTCCAGCCCCTCGACGTCGGGCCAGGCCTGTGTGGATCCGGTACTGATGATGATGTTTTCCGCGGTCAGCACCTCTCCGTCCACCGCGACCTGGCCGGGCCCAGCCAGTCGACCTTCACCCTTGATCACGGTCGCACCATTCGCGCGGTACTCCTCGACCTGGGCGCTGTCGTCGAGGTGACGGACGATGACGTCGCGATACTCCCGCACCTTCGCCCATTCCATCGAGGGCTTGCCAACCCCGGCGACGCGGGAGGCTTCGGCCCGGGCCTCGACCGGCCGGAGCAGGGTCTTGGACGGCATGCACGCCCAATAAGCGCACTCCCCGCCGATCAGCTGCTTCTCCACCACGGCGACGCGCTTACCCCCCGCGATCAGCCTGTTGGCGACGGTCTCCCCGCCTGGGCCCATTCCGATCACGATCGCATCGAACCGTTCGTTCATGACTACGGGATGCCCTTCTGGGCATCAGCCACACCTCGAAGGGAACCTGTCGGGCGGGCTCGTCGGCTGGTCCGCGGATCGTCGACACCTGTGGACGGGTACAAGTCGAGCACGGGCCGACTCGCCGGCTCCGGCCTGGCCCAGGGGGAGGGCGTCCCGGCAGGGACCGACGTAGTGATCCTGGGGACGAGCTGAGGACGGGGCGGACAAGGGGGGATGGTGGAGTTCCAGCAGGTCGTGACGCTGGTGGGTATAGGCGTCGACTGCGTGGGCGTCGCCGCGATCGTGGTGGGAACGCTCGTCTCGACCGTCCTCGCGGTCGTCCAGCTCGCTCGCCACGAGGCAGGTGCGTACCGCGTCTACCGCCGTCGCATCGGGCGGTCGATCCTGCTCGGCCTGGAGTTTCTCGTCGCGGGCGACATCATCCGGACCGTCGCGGTCCAACCGACGTTCACCAGCGTCGGAGTGCTCGCCCTGATCGTGGCGATCCGTACGTTCCTCAGCTTCTCGCTCGAACTCGAGGTCACGGGGCGGTGGCCGTGGCGCAAGGCCGAGGAGGGCGTGGCGCCGGCCGCAAAGGTCGAATAGCACACGCACAACCCTTTTCTGGTTCGCAGAAGGCCGCGCATGGGTACCGACGTTTGTGCAGTGCCGATCGATCTCTTTTGGTCGTGTTCAAGGCGAGAGGTTCACACGCATGGCCTGGCTCCACCGCGGGTGCCTGCTCCTCGGCGCTGTGCTCGCGGCGTTCCTCATCGTCGTATCCACGTCGGAAGGACCTCACCAGTCCGGTGTCTCGCGGCGTAGCGATGCCATCCTCGATCCGGCGGCACGCGGCGTGATCACGTACGAGAACACCGCGAACATCGCCAGCTACCAGCAGGACGGCATCCTCACCTACCGCGGCTGGCAGTACACCGGCTGGTATCGCGACAGCGAACGCGCCGTCATCGCACGTCGTAAGCTCCCCTCCGGGCGCTGGCAGAGTACGGAGCTGGACGTCGACCTCTACCGCGATGACTCGCACAACACGATCGCCATGGCCGTGACGTCGTCCGATGGTCGCCTGCATGTCGCGTTCCCGACGCACAACGAGGGCATCCGCTACACGCGAACACGTCCAGGGGTCGCCAGCAGGCCGGGCGAGGTCCCGTGGACGTCGCGAGTCTTCGAGCGCACGCGACCATCGTGGCCCGGCGCACTGGAGGCTCCGAGGACTCTCACCTATCCGCGGTTCGAGGTGGTCCGTGGCCGCATGCTGCTGACGTACCGCGACGGCATCTCGGGCAACGGCCAGCAGGTGCTGCTGCGCTACGACGACACGCCTGCCGGCACCTGGTCGTTCCTCGGCAGCTACACGTCCAGCCAGGGCACCTACCGCTCGAAATACGGGACGAGCACCACGCGCAACGCCTACCTGCACGGCTTCACCGCCGACCCGGCAACGGGTGACCTGGCCATCACGTGGACCTGGCGGGAACATCCCAGCGGCTCATGCGACGGCGCCAGTGTCGGCAACCACGACACCGGCTACGCGGTCAGCCATGACGGCGGAATGACCTGGACCGGTAACCACGGCCGGGTGATCGGGCGCACCGGGACCCGGGACCTGATCGCGGTCCACGACCCGCACATCGTGCGAGGCATCCCGATCGACCGCGGTCTGATGAACCAGGAGTCCCAGGCGTTCGACCATGAGGGACGCCTCCATGTCATGACCAGCCGGGTGCGGGCGAGCGATCTCCACCCACTCGGCGGCTGTGCGCGCGACCTCTACGCCGACCGCAGGCGGTTCGCCCGCCCGTACCACGCCTGGCGTGACGATGACGGCACCTGGCACGAGACGGCGCTGCCCACCCGGCAGGGAAGTTCCGGACGGACGAAAATCGTCCTCGGGAACGACGACACCGCCTACGTGATCCTGCCCGACGCACGCATCATGGCCGCGACGGCGGCGAGCAGGTGGACCGACTGGCGGACGGTCTTCGCCGCCGGGGACGTCCGCAACGTGTCGGAGCTGATCATCGACCGCTCGCGGCTGGCCCTCGACGGCGTACTCTCGGTCGCCTATCAGGAACCACCGCGTCGCGCAGGCCTGCCGTCGGCCTTCCGGATCGCCGACTTCCACCTGGGTTCCACCGCTCCGCACCGCCCGAAGTCGCGGAACCCGGAACGGCCGCCGCTTCCTTACGAGGGGAGCCGACGCGAAACGGCAGGTATCGATTGACAGTCGATATAGAACAGCCCATACTCGATACATGGTTGCGGCGCATCGGGCGGTAGCCCCTCTCCGAGTCTTCCTCGTGTTGCTGTTCGGCGTCCTGGTCGTGTTCCAGGTCCTCTCCCTGCCTGGACAGTTCGCGCACATGGCTGCGGAGTCCCCGGACCAGGCGTACCTGAGGTGGCCGATGACCGCCGTGGCGGTGTTCTGGGTGCTGTGTGTTCAGGTCGTGATCGTGTCCACCTGGAAGTTGCTCACCATGGTCAAACACGACCGCATCTTCAGTCCGGCCTCCTTGGCCTGGGTGGATGCGATCGTGTGGGCCATCGCCGCGGCGTGGATGGTGCTTCTGGGCGTGTTCGTCTACGTCGGTCTCAACGCGGACGACCCGGGCGTACCGCTCCTGCTCCTCTTGATGGTCATAGGTGTCACTGTGCTCGGTCTCCTGATGGTGGTGATGCGTGCGCTGCTGCGGCAGGCCACCACGCTGCGGACCGACATGGAGGCGGTGATCTGATGCCCATCGTGGTGCGCATCGACGTCGAGTTGGCCAAGCGCAAGATGAGCGTCGGCGAATTCTCCGAGCAGGTCGGACTCACGCCGGCAAACGTGGCGGTACTGAAGAACGGCCGTGCCAAGGCGGTGCGCTTCAGCACCCTGGAAGCCATGTGCCGGGTGCTCGACTGCCAGCCCGGCGACCTGCTGGAGTGGGTCGAGGAGTGAACGCCGCCGTCATCGGCTGGCCGCCCCGCTGATATAACGAGGGCCGTGCCCATGGGGTCCACCCACCAGGTACTCGGGTGTCCCTTGGTAGCGGGTGCCGAACGAAGCTGTCAGGACGGTGTGCATGTCGGGGGACCGTAAGGTCGTGGGTCGGCGACACGTCAGCCGGAGACGGTTGCTCAAAGGTGCCGGCATCGCGGCGGCCGCCACGGCGGCCACGGTGGCGTGGCCACTGTACTCGGCCAGCACGAGACCCAACATCTCCACCAGGGTCACGGGAAGCGGCGCATCGGAAAAGCCAAACGTCTTGTTGATCATTACCGATGACCAACCCCTGCACACGGAGTGGGCGACACCGACTGCCGTGAGCTGGATTGCAGGTCAAGGAATTCGGTTCCGCAACGCCCACGCCACCACGCCGCTCTGTGCACCGTCTCGTGCGTCCATCTTCTCCGGTCGTTATGCGCACAACCACCGAGTGTTGGACAACGGGCATCCATCCAGGTTGGATCAGAACACCACAGTGCAGCGGCACCTTCAACAGGCCGGATACCGGACCGCGCTGTTTGGAAAGTACATCAACTACTGGGGCGTGAAGAACCCGCCGCCTCACTTCGACGAGTGGACTGTTGTGCGGCCCCGTTACGTCGACGCGCACTACAACGTCAACGGCATCGTCCAGATGATTCCCGGATACACCACCACGGTG
The DNA here is from genome assembly GCF_040120725.1 of Actinopolymorpha sp. B9G3. Lineage (NCBI taxonomy): Bacteria > Bacillati > Actinomycetota > Actinomycetes > Propionibacteriales > Actinopolymorphaceae > Actinopolymorpha > Actinopolymorpha sp. B9G3. Next base: position 45,000 of record NZ_JBEEAB010000023.1, read on the forward strand.
CTGAGGGATCGACTCCTGGGATTTCTGGATCGGGCGGCGCTCGGCAGCAGCCCCTGGTTCGCGATCTTCACACCCAACGCTCCGCACCGGCCCTCCACCGCCGACGTGCCGTACGAAGGAAGCGAGGTCCCGTCCTGGAGTGGTCGGCCCTCGGTCCCGGAGAAGGACAAGCGAGACAAGCCGCCATTCGTTCGGAGTTCGCGTTACACGTTCGCCGACGGCGAGGACTTGCGTGCGCGGCAGCTACAGTCGCTGCGCTCTGTCGATGATGCGCTCCAAGCGGTCAGGGGCAAGCTGATCGAAACCGGTCAGCTCGACAACACGCTGGTGATCTACTGCTCGGATCACGGTTACCTCTGGGGCGACCACGCGCTGCTGGACAAGGCCCTTCCCTACGGCCCGGCACACCAAGTGCCGCTCTACCTGTCCTGGCCCGCTGCCGGCCTCGACTCGGGCACGGTCGACGATCGCATCGCCGCGAACATCGACCTCGCGCCGACCATCCTGGACGCCGCGCAGGTCGCCCCCACGACACCACAAGACGGCCGGTCGCTGTTGTCGAACTTTCGCCGCGAGCACATCCTGCTCGAAAGCTGGCGGTGGTCTTTTGATGTTCGCGGTGGACGGCCGACCTGGGCGTCCTATCTCAGCACCACGAGGCAGTACGTCGAGTACTACGACCTTCACACCAATTCCGCCGGCGACGAGGTGGGCAGCGGAAAGCTCTTCTTCCGCGAGTACTACGACCTGACCCGCGATCCGTATCAGCTGGATAACTTGCTTCACCACGCGACCCCGGCCGGGGAACGGGCCTTGGACATCCCCACCCTGGCCAAGCAACTCGCCGCCGACCGAAGCACGTGGGGCTGAACGACCTGGTCCTTGTAGCCTGGGGCGCTGTGACGAACCGAATGCACATGCCCCACATGTCCTGGCCGCCCGTCGCCATGATCGTGCGTTTCTTCGCGGCCACCGCCCTCGGCGTAGCGCTCCTGGCCGGTTGCAGCTCCGAAGGCGCCGCCACCGAGTGCGGTCTCGACCAGTGCACGGTCACCTTCGATCGAGGCGTCGAGGGCAACGCGAGCGTCCTCGGAGTCGACGCCCGGTTCGTCGGAACAGAGGGCGACCGGGCGACCGTCGAGGTCGCCGGTGAGCGGGTCACCCTGACCGCAGGCCAGCCGGCCACCGAGGTCGGTGGTCTGTCGGTCTCCGCGGAGAGCGTGACCGACTCCCAGGTGGTCGTACGCATCAGCCGGGGGAACTGACGTCACGTCGAGCCAGCGGGTCACGCGCAGGACACGCCTTCTGATGAAGCGTTCCTGGGTGCCGCCGACGACCTGGACAGTGCTCGGCGCCAGCGCCATGACGACGGTGGGCATCCTGCCGGTGTTCCTGCTCAGCTCCCAGTCTGTGTTCGTACGCGCGGACCTCGACTTCGACGAACGCAGATTCGGCGTCGCGGTGAGCGCCTTCTTCGTGGCCGCTGCGGCATCGGTGTTGCTTGGTGGTGGACTGGTCGATCGATGGGGACGTCGGACCAGCACCGCTGTCGCAGGGCTTCTCACCGCGGCCGGTGGCTTCGGGGTCGCCTGGGCGGCTCGGTCATGGCTGGTTCTCACCGTGGCGATGGTCATCCTTGGGGTCGCCAACGCGGCATGTCAGGTGACGTCGAACGTCACCATGGCCAAAGTGGTGCCAGCGCATCGGCAGGGGCTCGGATTCGGGGTGAAGCAGGCTGCCATCCCACTCGCGATCACCCTCGCGGGTCTTGCCGTTCCGACGGTCGGCGCGCTGCTCGGGTGGCGGTGGACCTTCGCGCTCACCGGCTTCGGCGGCCTGGCGATCGCTCTCGTGAGCCTGCGCCTTCCCAGCGCCACGGTCGCCGGCTCTCGCCCACTCGGTGCGCTCGATCGTCCCTCCACGGCGGCGCTGGTGACCACGATGATCGCGGTCAGCCTGGCCAGCGCTGCCGGCAACTCTCTCGGCGCTTTCGTGGCCTCCTGGGGGTTCCGGGTGGGTCTGACTCCGGACGTAGCGGGGCTGCTGATGGCGACGGGTAGCGCGGTGAACCTTGTCGTGCGGGTGGTTTCCGGGCACCTCGCCGACCGTCGGCACGGGCGCAACCTGCCGGTTGTCGCGGCCCAGATGCTCATCGGTGCGGCGGCCTTGGCGGTGTTGTCGTTCCCGTCCGAACCCACCGTGGTGGCGGCCGGCCTGATCGCGTTTGCGTTCGGATGGTCGTGGCCGGGGCTGCTGCTGTACGCCGTCGTCCGGGTCAGCAGGGACGCGCCCGGTGCTGCGAGCAGCTATCTCCAGGCAGGAGCTTTCGTCGGTGGAGCGGCAGGACCGGCACTCTTCGGCGCGGTGGTCGCCGCGAGCGGATACGAGACTGCCTGGCGGGTCGCCGCCATGCTGTTCGCCGTCGCGGCACTGCTGGTCATCGTGGCCCGAAGGATGTTCATCGCCGACCTGATCGCCCGGCCACCCGTGCACCCCATCGGCTACGGCGGGGGACGTGAGGCGCCGGCGTACACGACCTCTTCGCGGCCGATCTCTCAGGGTCAGCAGTCTGGCGCAGAAGGCCACTCTCCACCGGACACCTAGCCGTCCATCATGGTTCAGCAACCGGGGTTGCCGTTGCGCCCTTGCCAGGTGAACGGGGACGGTTATGCCGAGATCCGGAACGGTGTAGCGACCCCCGCCCTCGGACGTTTCGCACGAGTTGAGGCACGGCTTCGCATGAGGGGCGCCCTGCGCCAACGGCGTGCCCTACGCCACGCTTGGGACGGCGCACGGCGACCGATCGCAGCCGGACGATGTTATCGATGTCATTCGTAACATCACCACGTAGGATCTGGCCAAGACGGACCTCGCGGGCCAGCCGCGGAAAGGGAGCGACATGACCGAGGCCACCGAGCGCCCCGCCAGGCAGCCGAGCATGGCTGACGTGGCGCGGACCGCCGGTGTCTCGGCGCAGACGGTCTCACGCGCGCTCCGTGACTCGCCGAACGTCAGCCCTGAGACAAGGCGGCGCGTGCTGACCGCCGTGGAGCAGCTCGGCTACCGGTTCAACAACGCCGCCCGCATGCTCTCTTCGGGGCGGAGCCACACCATCGGGCTCATACTGCTGCAGTCCGGCGGATACTACGCCCGCTCGGCGGTGACCGCCGGCGTCGAGGCTGCTGCGGGAGAGGCCGGGTTCGCGGTGAGCATCGCGACCATCGCCGCTCTCGACACCGGCATGATGGAGCGGTCCCTGTCCAAGCTCGCGGAGCAGGGCGTCGACGGCATCGTCATCGCCGTGCCGCTCATTGCCACGACGCAGAAGATGGAGGACATCACTCGGGACATCCCGACCGTCACCCTCGACGGCTCGCGGACGGCGGGCGCCCGGGTGCTCGGGATCGACCAGCAGGAGGCGGGCCGTGTCGCCACGCAACACCTGCTCGACCTGGGGCACCGCCAGGTCTGGCACATCGCCGGGCCGGACGAGTGGATCGAGGCGCGCCAACGGCGGCAGGGATGGCAGGAGTGCCTGGCCGCCGCCGGGATCGAGGCGCCGCCGCCGCTCGAGGGCGACTGGTCCCCCGACTCGGGATATCGGCTCGGGAAAATCATCGCGATGATCCCGGACGTGACCGCAGTATTCGCGGCCAGCGACGAGATGGCCTTCGGAGTGATCCGCGCCATGCGCGAGCGCGGGCGGTCGGTGCCCGACGACCTGTCCATCGTGAGCGTCGACGACATCGCATTGGCGGCGTACTGCTCGCCCCCACTGACCACCGTGCGGCAGGACTTCTACAGCTGCGGCGCGACGGCCGTCGCCCTGCTGCTCGACCGGGCAGGTGCCGGGGCTTCTGATGTTCCCGCGACGCTGACGATCCGTGCCTCTACCGCGCCACCACCCGCGCGTTGATCTGCTCGTTGCCGGTCTGTGACGATCTCTTGCGCGCGCATGTTATCGATGCCATGCTTTGCTCCGATCGGCCGAGTCATCGCGTTTCTCGACCTGGGTGGCACGGGGTTGCGGCGGACTGGCGCCCGACGTAACCGCTCCGGACGAGCTCTGTTCTTGCGTCCGCGTGGCGCTGTCCACGGAAGGAGCCCGTACCAATGGGAAGATCACTCGTTCTCGCGGGCACTACGGTCACGGCACTCGGTCTGCTCTCCGGATGCCTGACCGGCGGGGACGGCTCCACCGGCGTGCGGTGAGCACGCTGTCCCGCCGGGCCGTCGCCGCCCTGAGCGCCGGCGTGTGTGTAGCCATCGCCGCGCTCGCGGTCACCGCCATCGTGCTCGCCCGCCCGGCGGGCGAGGACGCCTCGATCGACGGGTACACCGTGACCCGCGACGAGCTGCTCTTCCACCTGCGGCGGCTCGAACCGACGGTTCAGAACGAGCTGCGCAACGAGCATCGACTGCAGGGCGCGATCGACTGGACCACGCCGGTCGGCGACGGCACCGCTCTCGACCAGCTCACCTCTCGTGCGCTCGACGAGATCTGGCGCGACAAGACCACACTCATTCTCGCCGAGGAGCGCGGGCTCGGCGTCGCGATCGACCACGAGGACTTCCTCGCCCAGCTGGCCGACGAGAACGAGCGACGTGCCGACGCCCTCGCGAGGGGCGAGGTCGTCTACGGCGTCACGGCGTTCTCGCCCGAGGAGTACTACTCACACCGGCTCACCGAGATCACGACCGCCCTGAAGGAACGACTCAGCGCTGCCGCCGGTGACCCGCTCTGGGTCGACGACGGCGATGTCCGGCGCGCGTTCGACGCGGACCGGGAGGCGTGGAGCGCCAACGCGACCACCTACAGCTACTCGAAGCTCGTCGTCCGGGTGCCCGAAGGCGACGGCGCCTCCACGGACTACGCGGCACGCCTGAACCGGCGGGTGGCCGCCGCCGGGCGACTTGCGGACGTCGCCGCCCGGGAGCCCGGTGCCACGCTCACGACCGATACGTACGACGGCGGCTTGGCAGGGGCGAACGCCCACGACCAGGACCTCATGACGCTGCTCGGGGACCTCGCCCCGGGGGAGATCTCCGCCCCGGTCATGGGCACTGGCCAGGTCACCTACTACGAGCTCGACGGCAGGTCCGTCGACGAGAGCGCAGCGCTCGCCGACTACTCCCGGCGCATCCGCCAGGTGCTCATCGAGGAGAGGTTCAAGCAGTTCCTCGAGCGCCGGATCGCCACCAGCGACATCGAGGTCGACGCCGAGGCGTTGGACGCCATCAACGCAAAGGATGTGCAGGAATGAAGCCTGTCGCTACCGCACCACCACCCCCCGGAGCGCCGACGCGCCGACGACCCTCTTCGCGGGCGCTCCGCAGGGGCCTCGTCGCCCTGCTCGCCGCGCTCCTCACCGGATCGCTCGTGACCGTCATGCCGGCCGCCGCAGCTCCAAGCGGCGTCGCCGCCGCCAAGCCGAGCTGGCCGGGCAACACGCCCAACCCGAACGGCGGCACGGACTACTTCATCGACGCGACGAACGGTTCCGACAACGCCGGCGGCACATCGCCGGAGTCCGCCTGGCGCAGCCTCGCCAAGGCGAACGCGACGACGTTCGCGCCCGGTGACCGCATCCTGCTCAAGGCCGGCGAGCAGTGGCATGACGAGCAACTGTGGCCGAAGGGCTCGGGCAGCGCAGGCCGGCCGATCACCATCTCGGCGTACGGCGATCCGCGCGCCGGCCGGCCGTACATCGCGACGAACGGCAACGTGCCGAGCCCGTTCAACGCGGACGGCACGAAGAATCCCGAGACGGTGGGTCTGACCGGCGCCATCGTCCTGCGCAACCAGCAGTACTTCGAGATCAACAACGTCGAGCTGTCCAACGACGACGACTTCGCCACCGACATCACCACAGAACGAGTCGTCCGCGACGGAATCATGGTGTCGGTCAACGCCGACCTCCTGGCCGACGGCGCGGACAACATCATGGACCACTTCCGCATCTTCGATGTCTACGTCCACAACACCGACGGCCCGAGCTTCTGGCAGCAGATGCACTACGGCGGCATCAACTTCCAGGTCTTCGGCAGCCGCAACTACCGGGAGTACGGCACCGGCGGCTACTACTTCCAGGATGTCCGGATCGAGAACAACACCTTCGAGAACGTCGAGCTGCACGCCATCCAGTTCGCGTTCAACTGGTTCGGCGACCGCACAGCCGACTCCGGACAGTACGACGAGAACGGGAAGTGGCATGAGGGCTGGGAACAGCTGTGGGTGCGCACCCGCGACCTCTACAGCCGGGACGTCTACATCGGCCACAACTACGCCGAGAGTATCGGCCAGGGTGCGATCCAGCTCGCCAACACCAAGAACATGACGGTCGAGTACAACGAGGTGAACGGGTTCCTCGAGCGCTACAACTCGGTGTCCGTCGCGCTCTATCTGTGGGCGGGCGCTGACTCGGTCATGCAGTACAACGAGGTCTACGGCGGCCCGTACAACGAGTTCGACGGCACCCCGTGGGACCTGGAGTACACGAACTTCAACGTCACGTACCAGTTCAACTACTCACACGACAACCCGGCCGGCTGGATGTCGTACATGGGCAACAGCTCCAACTCGGTCGCCCGCTACAACCTGAGCGTCAACGACAACGGCGTGCTCGTGAAGAACATGCTGTCCACGAACTACTCACCGACGTACTTCGTGAACAACACCTTTGTCTACGACGGCGCGGAAATGGACTACTTCCACGACGAGACGTTCCTGTCCAGGGTCTACTTCCTGAACAACATCTTCTACAACTACTCGACGACTGAGTCGACGCCGTGGTACCGCCGGACCGACGCCCTCCGCCACGCGGTGTTCTCGAACAACGACTTCTACGAGGCGAGCGGCAGCCACTCCAGCCAGGAACCGGCGGACCCGAACGGGCTGCGGGTCGACCCGAGGTTCGTGGGCAACCCGACTTCATACCTCACCGGGGCGGGCGTGGACAGGATTCGGAAGGCCGCGGCCCAGTTCCGGCTACGTGATGAGTCCCCGCTGATCGACGCCGGCCGGTACAACGCGCACCTGGGATCCGAGGACTTCCTCGGTACGCACATCTACTACGGCGACGCCCCGGACATCGGCATCGCGGAGAGCCGGATCGGCGAGAAGGTCACCAACCCGGTGGACGATGACCCGATCGAGGAGGAGCCCGGCAACCGGGTCAACCTCGCGCTCGACAAGCCGGTCGCCGCGAGCTCGACCCACCCGGGGGCAGGCGGCACGCTCGGCGCGGAGAAGTTGACCGATGGCGACCTGACGACCCGGTGGGCGGCAGCCGATGACGCGGCCTACCCGATCACGCTCGACATCGACTTCGGTGCGGATACCACGTTCGAAGAGGTGTACCTGGACGAGTACACCGACGGGGGCACCAACCCGCGGGTGCAGTCGTTCGAGCTGCAGCGGTGGGACGTGGGGACGGGCGAGTGGGTGACGTTCGCGAGCCACGACGACGGCATCGGCCACGACCTCACCGTGACCGGCTTCGGCAGCGTCACGACCTCCAGACTGCGGGTGGCGCTCACCGAGCAGATCGCCACCGAGGTCTACACCCCGACCATGACCGAGATCGCCGTGTACCGAACCGGCTAGGACACGCCCTAGGTCTCGGCCGGCGGCGTTGCCTCCCACGCTCCCTCGGCGTCCCAGCGCTCGAGGTCGCGCAGCCATGCGCGGGCATTGCCGTCGGACGGCGCACGCCAGTCGCCGCGCGGGGAGAGTGCGCCGGCCGCGGACACCTTCGGCCCGCTGGGCAGTGCCGAGCGCTTGTATTGGGCGAAGCCGAAGAAGCGCCGGCAGAGCACCCGGTCGCCGGTTCGAGTACTTGGCGATCTACCAGGGACGGATCGTCTCTCCGCTTCCCTTCACCCCGAATGACGAGATGGCAGACAGCATGTGGTGGGACCCAGGCGAGGACCTGGCCGACCTCCACCCGATAGACGCCGCTCTCGCACACCTGTGCCCTTGAGCTAGTGGCTCGAGCCCGCGCGCGTGTACGCGTGCTGCGCCACTGCGCGACGAGCACGCCGAGTGTTCACGCCATGCGCTTGCGGAGGGAGGGGCGGGCCAGTCCACATCGACGGCGAGCCCGCAGCAGGGCCTGACTGTGTATCTGTACGGTGTGGCAGTGACTACGACGGAGTCGAACCAAGCTGACTTCAGGGCGACGCTTCCTCGAAAGCGGATGGCAGCCGGCGCGTTACTCTTCGACCCAACAGCCCGCATACTTCTTGTTCAGCCCACGTACAAGAACTCCTGGGAGATTCCCGGCGGAGTGGTGGAGGCTGACGAGTCACCACACAGGGCCGTGTGCCGGGAGTTGCAGGAGGAGCTGGGCCTTCGCCGGGCGCGGCTCGACCTGCTCTGTGTCGACTGGGTGTCATCACATGAGGGCAAGCCTGAGGGCGTGATGTTCGTGTTCGACGGGGGGACGGTCCAAACTGAGGAGGTTTCGGCGATCACTCTGCCCGAGGACGAGCTGCGCGGCTGGGCGTTCTGTACTCGCGAAGAGGCAGAAAGGCTGTTGTCGCCGAGACTTGCGCGCCGGGTTATAGCGTCCCTGTCTGCTCGATCCGCTGGAAGAGCTGTATATCTGGAGAACGCGCGCCTGTTCGATCGGCCCGGCTCGGACAACGAGGAGCAGGATGGGGCAGCCTGGACCACACCCGGCTGATCCGGTCGCGCAGTTCGAGCTTCAGGCTTCAACAAACCATCATTTCCTGACAACCGCCGCCGAGTGCCCGAAACCAGCCAACGGCGACCAGGGCGCGACCCTCGCGCACGAAGACAGACAACTCGTGTCGGTTCCCGAACACACTCAGAGCATGCGGGACTTCCCGTATTGCTCTCCAAGGAGTCCTGGCGGAGAGGTGTCCATCTCAGCAAGCCATGAGTTCGTCACGGGTATGGGCAACGATCGCACGGCGTCGTTCTACTGCTGAGTGAGTCGCACGCGAAAGGTACGGATCTGCGTCGCGGTGACGCCGCTTGCCATGAAGTAGGCCTCAGCACTGCCGTGCAGGTGGTCCACGTGTTCGAGTGCTTGGAGAATGGTTTCTGGCCTCGCTCTCCTCATCATCCGCCGCCGTTGGTCGTGAGCGGGGTCGCCGACGTGCGGCAGTACAGCGTCACCGACTCTCATGGCTTGTTCGCTGGCGGCATAGTCTTCCGCGATAGCGGACCGTGGCAGTCCGATCACGTCGAGCACGAGCGCGATGAGCATGCCGGTGCGGTCTTTACCCGCTGAGCAATGCACGACCACCGCTCCCTCCTCCACGCCGGTGATCCCAACCAGGGCCGCTGCGATGCGGCGAGCGTTGCGGTCGATGCTGCCGCGGTAGAGATCGGCGAGGGTGCGCTCGGCTGCCGGCTTGCGCTCGTGATCGCGGGTCTCGTCGATAAAGGGCATCTTCCGGTACGAAGGATCGTTCTGGAACGGGTGTGCCTGCTGTGGCATCTCCCACGGCGATCGAAGGTCCACGATCCGCGCTATGCCGCCAGCCCTGATCGTCTCCAGGCCTTGAGGGGTCAGGCGATCCAAGGTGTCCGCACGGATCAGGACGCCCGAGCGAGTCTGCCCGCCAAGGTCACGAACATTTCGGCAGTCCGGCCAGACAATGCGTCGTGTCTCGAACACGCCACGAGTCATGACTGACGGCTCCGGCGAGCGGACATGTCCTGGTCCATGACGCCCGAGAATAGGCCACCGTCTGCGTCCGGCCGCTCGGGGAAGATGCTGCGAGCTGGGCCAGATAGTCTCCCTTCCGTGAGATCTTCAGCTGGCAAACAGCGCGCGGCGTAGGACACAGATTTAGGGACCCCGGTGACGATGAGCATCGAGCAGACCAAGGCCGACCGTGGCCGTAATCCTTCCGACGTCCCCCGCCCGGTCGCGCTGGTCACCGGCGTGGGCCGCACCGTCGGTATCGGAGCAGGAATAGCCCGCCGATTGGCGGCGTCAGGCTGGGACATCGCCTTCACCTACTGGACCGCATACGACGATCGCATGACCTGGGGTATCGAGCCCGGAGCGGCCGGCGCGATCGACAGATCCCTTGCCGAGCACGGCGCTGCCACGGCCGCGATCGAGGCGAACCTCGGTGACGCAGGCGCCCCGTCGCGCATCTTCGATGCGACCGAACGCCGACTTGGCGGTGTCACCGCCCTGGTGATGTGCCACTGCGAGTCGGTCGCCTCCGGCCTGCTCGACACCACCGTCGAAAGCTTCGACCGGCATTTCGCCGTCAACGCACGCGCCACCTGGCAGCTGATCCGCGAGTACGGTCGCCGCTTCCACGCCACACCTGGAACGGGACGGATCATCGGTCTCACCAGCGATCACACCGTCGGTAACCTCCCCTATGGAGCGAGCAAGGCAGCCCTGGACCGCATCATCCTGGCCGCCGCCCGCGAACTCGCCCACCTTGGCATCAGCTCCAACGTCATCAACCCAGGGCCGATAGACACCGGCTGGATGACAGACGACGTGCGGGCCAGCGGCATCCGCCAGACACCGCTCGGCCGCCTCGGAACACCGCAAGACACCGCGCACCTCGTGGACTTTCTCTGCTCGCCGCAAGGGCAGTGGATCAACGGCCAATTGCTGATGAGCAACGGCGGCTTCGCGTAATTGTCCAGCGAAGTCGAGCTTCGTGGCACGTAAGGTTCATCAGATGACACTCGCAAGGCGCTTCGTACCCGGCGAACTCGTGCTGTTGCGGACGATCCAGGACGGCCTGCCAGGGGTCGAGCCGCGGCACATCGGTTACACGATGCCGACCCGGATGATCGCCGACGACGCTGAAGCGATAGCGCTCTACCATCCACCGGGGCAGCACGCGAAGCGGAGGTCCGGCAACCGCAGTACAGGGCCCTGGGGTCCGCGCATCATGCCCGGTGACTGGGATGGTGGCTACGAGGACGATGCCGTCTACCACGGACCTGGCGTAGTCCGGCTCCACGTAGTCGCCGACGGCTACTCGATCATCCGTACCTGGGACCACGAGACCGGTCAGTTCCAGGGCTGGTATGTCAACCTCGAACTGCCTTGGCAACGTTCGGCCCCTGGCTTCGACAGCAAAGACCTCGTTCTCGACGTCGTGGCCACAGACGATCTGTCGGCGTGGAAGTGGAAGGACGAGGACGAGTTCTCCTGGGCGCAAGAGGTCGGGCTCCTGACTCCGGACCAAGCCGTACTCGCCGAGGCCCAAGCGCGCAAGGCGATCGCCACGTTGGAGGCACGGGCCTGGCCCTTCGACGCCGACTGGAGCCGGTGGACGCCCAGCCTCGACTGGTCGGTCCCGCTCGTACCAGAGGAATTCCACCGCCTCTGACATCCGAAAGCACAGAAGATCCGGAGCGCGGGTCATCGTCGCGTGGCCGTTACACGAACCCTCTCGCCGGACACCCCACACACCCGTCGTACGTCGGTGATGCGCAAGGCGTGGTGTGAGGGAGTCGGTGTGACGATCAGGACGCAGGACGGCGTCCATCACCACGACATCGCTCAACATCACTCGCGGCGCGGCAGTCGACTGAGAGGTTCCGGTCGTGAGCCGGTCAGCCGAGGTCGGCGACCTTACGCTCCAGCACGGCGCGTTCGCGCTCGTTGCCGCACAGGTGGAGGGCGAGCTGCAGTTCGGCGCGCGCCTCGTCGATGCGTCCCAGGCGGGTGAGCAGCTCGCCGCGAACGGTCGGGAGCAGGTGCGAGCTCGACAGCACCTCGGCGGCAACGAGCTCGTCCACGACCGGCAGCGCCGCCGCCGGTCCCTGTGCCATGGAGACCGCCACTGCCCGGTTGAGGTCGACCACAGGCGATGGCGCGAGCCGGCCGAGTGCCTCGTAGAGGAGCACGATGCGTTCCCAGTTCGTCGCGTCGACCGACGGGGCGACGGCATGGCATTCGGCGATCGCCGCCTGCAGGCCGTACGCGCCCAGGCCCCGGCCGACCTGCTCCGCGCGGGCGAGCGCGGCTTGTCCGCGGCGGATCGCGGCGCGGTCCCAGCGGCGGCGGTCCTGGTGTTCCAGCAGCACCGGCTCGCCGTCCGATCCAATGCGGGCGGGGAAGCGCGCCGCGGTCAGCTCCAGCAGAGCCAGCAGGCCGTGGACCTCGGGTTCGTTCGGCACCAGCCGGGCCAGCATCCGCGCGACGCGCTGTGCCTCGCTCGCGAGGTCGAGTCGGATCAGATCCTCACCGGAGCTGGCCGAGGACCCTTCGGTGAAGATCAGGTAGACCACGGTGAGCACCGATCCGAGCCGCTCGGCCCGCTCCTTCGCCGGTGGCACCTCGAACGGCACCCGGGCCGCTCCGAGGGTCTTCTTCGCCCGGGTGATTCGGGCCTGCACGGTCGCGGTCGGGACGAGGAACGCCTTGGCGATCTCGTCGCTCGTCAGACCACCGACCACCCGCAGGGTGAGCGCGACCCTCGCCTCCCGCGACAGCACGGGGTGGCAGGAGATGAACATCAACGCGAGCATGTCGTCGTCGATCTGGTCCGGATCCCACAGCACGTCCTCGCCGTCTCGGACCGGATCGGCTGGTGCGCTCCCCGAGACGACGCCGCCCTCGCCCAGGTTCTGAGCGAGGGCGGCGTACCGCTCGTCAAGGGCAGAGCGCCGGCGGAAGGCGTCGATCGCGCGGCGCCGGCCGACGGTGAGCAACCACCCCGCCGGGTTGCGGGGCACACCCTCGCGCGGCCAGGTCACCAGTGCCTCGGCAAACGCCTCCTGGGCGAGGTCCTCGGCCAGCGCGAAGTCGCCGGTGTACCGGGCGAGCGCACCGACGATCCGGGCGGACTCGATCCGCCAGACAGCGCCGACGGCCTCACGGCCGGTGGGATCAGCCATCCCCGACTCGCCGTGCCGATCCGTTCAGAGCTGACCGGTGGCTTCGCGCCACGCCCGCTCCTTCTTGATCCACTCGTTGTCCTGCGGAAACTCGTCGATCGTCGAGACCCGGCGGATCTCGGCCTTGGCGCCCGGCCCGGCCATCGGCGCCCGCTTCGCCCACTCCACGGCCTCCTCCTTGGAGGCGACGTTGAGGATCCAGAAGCCCCCGAACAGCTCCTTGGTCTCGCCGTAGGGACCATCGGTGACCACCGGCGGGTCGGACGAGTAGTCCACAATCACACCTTGTGCGGCGTCGTCGAGGCCCTCCGCCGAGATCAGCACGCCGGCACGGATCATCTCGTCGTTGAACCGGCCCATCGTCTCGATGATCTCGTTGAAATCGACGTCTTGGAACGCTTTGTACGTCTCGTCGGTGGCGCGCATGATCAGCATGTACTTCATGGTTCTGTCTCCTGGATTGTCCGGGGTCCCTCTCTCGGGCCCGCTTACCCCTAGGTCGAACGGGGAAAGTCGTGGATCGACACAACCCGCCAACCTTTTCGAGAGATCCCGGAAGCCACCCGGCCGGGGATGTCCAGGTCGGCCTGACGTGCGGCCGACCTGGACACCGGTGTCAGGCGAGGTCGAACCGGTCGAGGTTCATGACCTTGTCCCAGGCCGCCACGAAGTCGCGTACGAACTTCTCCTGCGCGTCGTTGGCCGCGTAGACCTCAGCGAGGGCTCGGAGCTCGGAGTTGGAGCCGAAGACGAGGTCGATGGCGGTGCCGGTCCGGGTGATCTCTCCGCTGGCGCGATCACGACCCTCGTACACGAACTCCTGCGACTCGGACGCCTTCCACTCGGTGTTCATGTCGAGCAGGTTCACGAAGAAGTCGTTGGTCAAAGTCCCGGGCCGGTCGGTGAAGACGCCGTGCTGGGCCTGTCCGACGTTGGCGTTCAGGGCACGCATGCCGCCGACCAGCACCGTCATCTCGGGAGCGGTCAGCGTCAACATGTTGGCCCGATCCAGCAGCAGGGTCTCCGCCGGCAACTTCTCCCCGGCTCGGACGTAGTTGCGGAACCCGTCGGCGGTCGGTTCGAGCACGGCGAACGACTCCACGTCGGTCTGCTCCTGCGAGGCGTCCGTACGCCCCGGCACGAACGGGACCGTGATGTCGTGTCCGGCGTTCTTCGCCGCTTGCTCGACGGCCGCACACCCACCCAGGACGATCAGGTCGGCGAGCGAGACCTGCTTCCCGCCTGGCTGCGCGCTGTTGAAGTCCCGCTGGACCTGCTCCAGAACCTGGAGCGCCTTGGCGAGCTCGGCCGGGCTGTTGACCTGCCAGTCCTTTTGCGGTGCAAGGCGGATCCGTGCTCCGTTGGCCCCGCCACGCTTGTCGGTGCCGCGGAAGCTTGCCGCCGACGCCCACGCGGTGGAGACCAGCTGGGAGATGGACAGGCCCGATGCGAGGAGCGTGCCCTTGAGGGCAGCGATGTCCTCGTCCGCGATGAGCTCATGGGTGACCTCGGGGACGGGATCCTGCCACAGCTGCGGCTCCGGAACCCATGGGCCGAGGTAGCGGGAGACCGGGCCCATGTCGCGGTGCAACAGCTTGTACCACGCCTTGGCGAACGCGTCGGCCAACTCGTCCGGGTGCTCGAGGAAGCGCCGGGAGATCGGCTCGTAAACCGGGTCGAAGCGCAGCGCGAGGTCCGTCGTCAGCATCGTCGGCGCGTGGCTCCGCGACGAGTCGTGGGCGTCGGGCACGGTGCCGGAACCAGCGCTGTCCTTCGGCTTCCACTGGTGCGCCCCGGCAGGGCTCTTGGCCAGCTCCCACTCGTAGCCGAACAGAGTCTCGAAGAAGCTGTTGTCCCACGTCACCGGGGTCGGCGTCCAGGCACCCTCGAGGCCGCTGGTGATCGTGTCCGCGCCCTTGCCGCTACCGAAGGTGTTCCGCCAGCCGAGGCCCTGCTCCTCGAGGGGCGCCGCCTCCGGCTCAGGCCCGACGTTCTCCGCGTGACCCGCACCATGGGTCTTGCCGAACGTATGGCCGCCGGCGATGAGCGCGACCGTCTCCTCGTCGTTCATCGCCATCCGGCGGAAGGTCTCGCGAATGTCCCTGGCGGCGGCCAGCGGATCCGGGTTGCCGTTGGGGCCTTCGGGATTCACGTAGATCAGGCCCATCTGCACGGCGCCAAGAGGTCCCGCGAGTTCCCTGTCGCCGCTGTAGCGCTCATCTCCGAGCCAGGTGTCCTCAGGCCCCCAGATGATCTCCTCGGGTTCCCAGATGTCCTCGCGACCGAACCCGAAGCCGAACGTCTTGAACCCCATCGACTCCAGGGCACAGTTTCCGGCGAAGACCAGGAGATCGGCCCAGGAGATCTTCTGGCCGTACTTCTGCTTGACCGGCCAGAGCAACCGGCGCGCCTTGTCCAGGCTCGCGTTGTCGGGCCAACTGTTGAGGGGGGCAAATCGCTGCGTGCCGGCGCCGCCGCCACCCCGGCCGTCGGCGATGCGGTAGGTGCCCGCCGCATGCCAGCTCATCCGGATGAAGAGCGGTCCGTAGTGGCCGTAGTCAGCCGGCCACCATTCCTGCGACGTCGTCATCACCTCGACGATGTCTCGTTTCAGCGCGTCGAGGTCGAGGGTCTTGAACTCTTCTGCGTAGTTGAAGTCCTCACCCATCGGACTGGATCGGGGCGAGTGCTGGTGGAGTACCTGCAGGTTCAGCCGATTCGGCCACCAGTCCTGGTTCGTCCTGGGCCGAGTCGGCGTGGGAGTCGGCGCGGAGATTGCTGGGTTTTCGCTTTCGCTACCGCGGTCAGACACGTTGGTCCTTCTCCTGTCTCGCTGTTCTCATCTGGTGGCTGGTTGGTTCGCCGCGACACACTCGGGACATCGGCCCCAGTAGATGACCTCGGCTTCGTCGATCTCGTAGCCCGAGTCATCAGCGGCCGTCAGGCAGGGGATGTTGCCGACCGCGCAGTCGACATCGGCGATGGCACCGCACGTCCGACAGACGACGTGGTGGTGGTTGTCCCCGACCCGCGCCTCGTAGCGCGCCAGGGAGCCGCGCGGCTGGATACGCCGCACCAGACCCGCGTCGGTCAGCACCCGCAGTACGTCATAGACGGCCTGGTGGGACACCCCGGCGAGGTTCTCCCGAACGGCACCGATGATCGACTCCGTGTCGGAGTGGGGATGGTCGTGCACCGCGGACAGCACCGCGATCCGCGGTCGGGTGACCCGCAATGCGGCCCCGCGCACCATCCGCTCGAGGTCCGCAGTCGTTGGCACGCTCCGAAGTTTGGCGCAGTTTCTGGAATCAATCAAGTATCAGGCGGGCCGGGCGCGCCCCAGCCGATTCCATACCAGTCCGCGTCGAAGGGGGACATCCGTCAGCTTGCCGGTGCCCTGTCTTCCCTGGCTAAGATCTGTGCCGGCCGACATGGGCGGCCGACGGTCCGCGTGAAGGGTCGAACCCACCCGTTCACGTCCACCTCGACCGTGGCGCGCTGACTTCCAGCCCGTGAGTAGCGGACGCCGGGCTGAGTGGAAGGAACGTGCCCATGCCCACCCGAAATCTGCCCGAACGACCATCTCTGGCGTACCTGCGCAAGCTCGCCAAGGAGCGGTTGGTCGCATTACGCACGACTCGCCCAGCGACAAAACTCGCCGACACCCAGCAGGCGATTGCCCGCGAGTACGGCTTCTCGAGTTGGCGGGCACTGAAGGCAGAGGTTGATCGGCGACGTGCTCCGAGCACGGCCGACTTCTTCGGCGCGTGCACGACGGGAGACGTCGACGCCCTGCGCATGCACCTGCAGATCGATCCCGGCCTGGTTCGCGAGCGCAACTCGGAAGGCAGCACCGGTCTGCACCTCGCGGTGCCCCACCCGGAAGCCGTGCGCCTGTTGATCGAGCATGGCGCTGATCCCGACGCGCGCGACGTGGGTGACAACGCCGGTCCGTTGCATCTTGCCGCCGGGGGAGGGCATCTGCGCAGTGTCCGGGTTCTCCTCGACGCGGGGGCTGACGTGCAGGGCGCGGGAGACGTGCACCAGGCCGACGTGATCGGCTGGGCGGCACGTGAAGGTAATGAGGCGGTCGTCAACCTGCTGCTCGAGCGTGGGGCCCGCCATCACATCTTCTCCGCGATTGCTCTCGGTGATCTGGAGATCGTCGAAGGCCTGGTCGAGGAGGATCCTGATTGCCTGTTCCGCCGCCGTTCGCGGTTCGAGAACGGGCAGACGCCACTCCACGCCGCGCTGGCGCCGCCGGACGGGTTGTCAGGAAAGGACCGGCAGTACCCCATGCTCGAGCTCCTGATCGAGCATGGCGCCGAGGTCGACGCGAAGGACGACAAGGGCCGCACGCCGTTGATGGTGGCCATGCTGCGTGGCGATCGAGAAGGAATGCGCCTGCTCAAAGCCGCCGGTGCCGAGGAGCCGCGCCAGGCCGAGCGGTCGAGCGCCGATGCTCTTGGCCAGTCGATCAGGAAACTCTCGGTCGGCATGTCCGCACCCAACCTCGCCGAGACGGTGGCGTGGTACACATCCATCGGGTTCACGGTGACAACGCGCCACGAGCAGGACGGTGAACTGGACTACGCCATCTTGTCGTTCGGCGTTGCGGAGATCCACCTCAATCGGTTTGGCGAACCGACCGTGCCGACGCTCTGGTTCGTCACCGATCGGATCACAGATCTGTACGACTGGCTGAAGCAGCGCCAGCTCAGGGTGATGACGGAGCCGGACAGGGTTGATGAACCGGAAGTGCGCTTCGAGGAAGACCTGTATGAACCCTTCTATGGCGGCCGCCAGTTCAGCATCAGGGACAACAACGGCACGTCATTGATCTTCTACGACCCCGTACAGGAATAGGCCCTCAACCCACCAGTGACGAAGGCCTGCGTCGTACGGCTGACCTACGTGCCCGCGCCGGCGCGGATGGCGGAGGGCGGAGGGTCGAGCCGGTCGCGTGCACCTTGCTCTTGCCGGTTGTGGCCGCTCGGCCACATCCGGCGGCGAGCGTTGACACCGGCCAGACACCGCCGATAATTTTCCCGACAATGAAATTGACCTTCCATTCCTTAGAATTGGCGCTCGACGTGAGCACCCTTCGGGCAAGAGCCCGGCTTCCGGGACCTCGTGTGGTCGCAGTGGTGTCACCCGCATCTCACGAAGGGACGGCGTAGATGACGAGACGCCTTTCGCGTAAGGAGTTCCTGGCGATCGGGGCGATGGGCTCCGCCGCCCTGCTCACCTCGTGCGACCTGTTGACGACCGACCCCTCTCGCAAGGCCAGCGGCGGACAGGCCAGAGGCGGCGCCAACGGGCCGGAGGCGCCGAGCCTGACCCGGCTCGTGAAGAAGGGCGAGCTACCGCCGGTGAATGAGCGACTGCCGGATGAGCCGAGGGTGATCGATCCGGTCGAGCGGATCGGTCAGTACGGCGGAACCTGGCAGACCGCACTGGAGAGCACCGACCCGGGCTGGCTGTACATGACGATGCGCTACGACCAACATCTGGTCGGCTGGGATCCGCAGTGGCAGAAGATCGTCCCGTTCGTCGCCGAGTCCTTCGAGGTCGCGAATGGTGCCCGGGAGTTCGCCTTCACCCTCCGGTCGGGGATGAAGTGGTCCGATGGTGAGCCGTTCACCGCGGATGACCTGGTGTTCTGGCACGACGCGGTGCTCACCAACTCCGAGCTGACCCCGGTCGTCGGTCCGCAATACGGCGACGACGAGAAGCCGATGCGGGTGGAAAAGCATGATGACCAGCACGTGTCGTTCGTCTTCCGAGAGCCCCACGGCCTGTTTCTTCACGAGCTCGCGTGGTTCTGGACCTCGTTCGAGATGCTTGCTCCCCGGCACTATCTGAAGCAGTTCCACCCGAAGTACAACCCGAACGTCGATGAGTTGGTCGCTGAGGCGAACGTCCCCGACTGGGTGGAGCTCTTCTTCCAGAAGCAGGACTGGTTGAACAATCCTGACCTCCCCACGCTCACGCCGTGGGTACCCACCCGCCCGTTCAACGATGGCCGCCGCATGACCTGGCGGCGCAACCCCTACTACTGGTCTGTCGACTCGAAAGGGAGCCAGCTTCCCTACCTCGACGAGGCGACGTTCACCTTCTTCAACGACCCGGAGACGTTGCTGCTCAACGCGGCGAATGGCGACATCGACATGTACATGCGTGCGGAGACCACGACGCCGCAGAACAAGCCGGTCCTCGCGCAGTCTGCCAAGACCGGCGGGTACCGACTGATGGACGTCACCACGTCCGATCTCAACACGATGGGGCTCTGTCTGAATCTGACCAACCCGAACAAGGCAAGACGCCAGGTCTACCAGAACAAGAACTTCCGCATCGGCCTGTCGCATGCCATCAACCGTCAGGAGATCATCAACGTCGTTCATCAGCGGCAGGGCCGGCCGTGGCAGACCGCGCCCCGGCCAGAGGTTCCGTTCTACGACTCCGACGACTTCGGTACGCAGTACACGGAGTTCGACCTCGACCTGGCGAGTGAGTATCTCGACAAGACCGGATTCACCGAACGGGACGACGACGGGATCCGGCTGGGGCCGGAAGGGGAACCGATCATCGTGACGGTGCTGACCCCGAGTCGCTACACGTTGATCGTCGACGCTCTCCAGATGATCAAGCCCACCTGGGAGAAGGTCGGTGTCGGACTGCGGATCGACAACGTGGATCCGACGCTGGTCGGCGACCGGCTCGAGGCCAACGAGTACGACTGCACGGCTGATGCCGGTCAGCTCGGCTACATGGACATGATTCGAGACCCACGATGGCTGTTCGCCTCCAGCGGGAACTCGCTGTACGCCCCTCTCTGGGCCAACTGGTTCACGGGGGCCACACCACAGGAGGAACCCCCGGCGGCGATGCTGCGACAGATCGAGATCTACCGCGAGGAGGTCGTCACCAAGACCAATGTCGAGGACATGTTCGAGCCGATGCGACGGATCATCGAGATCGCCCGGGACGAGTTCTGGTCGATAGGCATCAGTTTGCCCGACAGCTACTACGCCGTGGCCAAGAACAACTTCCGCAACGTGCCGGACGACATGTGGATGGCCTTCATGTATCCGGGGGTCACCCACGTCTCCCAGTACTTCATCGACCAGTAGCGGGCATCGCGCTCGCGGTCTCCGACGCGTTCGGCCGCTGGGAATCAGGCCTCTTGGTTGGTAGTCCGCCCGAACACAGTCAGTAAGGCGTCGCTTGCACCGTCCGAAGATGGCCGGTCGCAGCCGTATACGCGCACAACCGACCGCCCTAGCCTCGTCCCCGAGGTAGGAGGCGGACGCGATGAACGAGAGCTTGGACAGAGCCGACGGCCCGATGAGGTACCGGGAGACCTTCGTCCCGCGTGACCCGTCTCGCCGACATGTGCTGAGGGCCGGTGGGCTCGCGGCGGCCGCCATGTTCGCGGCCGGCTGCGACCTGCTGTCCACCGATCCACAGGGAAGGAGCGGTGGGGGTGAGGGTGCGGACGGCGCCCTTGATGCCAAGGAAGCGCCCGAGCTGACCAGGCTCGTCAAGGCCGGCGATCTTCCGCCGCTGGGAAAGCGGCTTCCCGCCAGTCCGATGGTGGTCGAGCCGACCGACCGGCTCGGAACCTACGGCGGACAATGGGACCTGTTCGGCGACAGCCCTCCGCCCGGCGGTGGCGCGGAGGTCTACTACGAGTGGTTGGTGCGGTGGAGTCCGGACTGGAGCGAGGTACGCCCCAACGTCGCCGAGTCCTTCGAGATCGAGGATGACGGCAGGCAGTACACGTTCCACCTTCGGGAAGGTATGAAGTGGTCGGACGGAGAGCCGTTCACGACCGAGGACATCGCCTTCGCCTACAACGATGTGGTGCTCAACGAGGAGGCCTTCTCCGCACCACCGTCCTTCTTCGTCACCGGCGGCAAAGCCGCGCAACTGGAAGTGATCGACGACTACACGTTCCGTTTCGTCTTCACGACTCCGAACGGTTTGTTCCTCGAGCAGTTGGCGTCCAACGGTGCACACGTCCTGACCATCACCGCCAAGCACTACTTCGAGCAGTTCCATCCGAAGTACAACAAGAACATCGACGCGCTGCTGAAGGAAGAAAAGTTCGACACGTGGTACGAACTGTTCGGTGACAAGGGCGGCTCACTGGGCTGGATCGGCAACATCTGGCAGCCGGAGGTGCCGCTGCTGACCGCGTGGCACACCACGGAGATCACCCAGCAGGACACCCGGATGGTGCTGTCGCGCAACCCGTACTACTGGAAGACCGACCCGCGGGGCCGTCAGCTTCCCTACCTGGATCGGATCGTTCGGCACGTGATCACGGACCAGGAGGCGGCTCTCCTGCGTGCGATGGACGGCGAGTTCGAGTTCCTCCCGCCGACGTTCTACAACCCGAACCTTGGTACGCCGAAGAACAAGCCTGTGCTCGCGTCGAACCGGGACAAGGGTGGGTACGAGTTCGTCGACGGGCTGGACTCGACGATGAACAAGACGGTCATCGCGCTCAATCTGAACCATCCCGACCGCAAACTCGCGGAGGTGTTCCAGAACCGCGACTTCCGCATCGGGCTCTCTCACGCGATCAACCGCGAGGAGATCATCACCGCGGTGTACCAACGGCAGGGCGAGCCCTGGCAGGCGGCTCCGCGTAAGGAGTCGGAGTTCTACCACGAACAACTCGCCACGCAGTTCACGTCGTACGACGTGGATCTGGCCAACCAGCACCTGGACAAGGCCGGCTACACCGAGCGCGACGGCAGCGGGTTCCGGCTGCGTCCGGACGGCAAGCGCATTGCGTTCCACATCGACGTGATCACCGAGGAGCCGACCCAGATCGACGCGCTCGAACTGGTCAGGAGCTACTGGGAAGACGTGGGTGTGAAGATGGACCTCCACACCATCGACCGCTCACTGTTCTACACGCGCAAGGAAGCCAACAAGCACGACGCCAGCGTGTGGACCGGCGATGGCGGCATGCGGGACGGAATGGTCGACCCGCGGTGGTACTTCCCGTCCAACAACGAGTCCAACTTCGCGCTTCTGTGGATGACGTGGTACCTCACACGCGGCGAGGAAGGCGAGGAGCCGCCGGAGGCGGCCCGCCGGCAGATGGAGCTTTACGACGAGATCGGACTGACCGTCGACCCGGAGAGACGGCACGAGTTGTTCATGGAGATCCTGCAGATCGCGGCCGACGAGTTCTGGGTGATGGGCACCGTCCTTCCGATCGGGACCTACGGCATCAAGCGGAAGGACTTCCACAACGTGCCGAAGTCGATGATCGCGTCGTGGAGGTACCCCACACCGGGCCCGGCCTATCCGGAGCAGTACTTCGTCGAATCTTGAGCGAGGTGCCGAGCGGGCGGCCTGGTCGGATGACGAGGGACGAGGGGACGACGGATGAGTACGCGGAATGTGCGCTGGGGAATTCTCGGTCCGGGCCGGATTGCCGGACGGTTCGCGGCTGACCTGCCGAGCTCCGAGACCGGCAGGCTGGTGGCGGTGGCCAGCCGGGACCTCGCGCGGGCCAAGTCGTTCGCCGACCAGCATGGCGCGGATCACGCGTACGGCAGTTACGACGAACTCCTCGCGGACGACACCGTGGATGCGGTCTATATCGCTACGCCGCATCCGCAGCACGCGGAGTGGGCAATTCGCGCCGCCGAGGCAGGAAAGCACCTGCTGTGCGAGAAGCCGCTCACGGTCAACCACGCGCAGGCGACTGCGGTGTTCGAGGCCGCGCGCAGGCACGACGTGTTCGCCATGGAGGCGTACATGTATCGCTGCAACCCGCGGACCGTGCGGCTTGCGGAGCTGATCCGTTCGGGTGCGATCGGCGCGGTCCACCAGATCCAGGCGACGTTCGCGTTCGGGTCCAGTGGAGATCCGGAGAATCGGTTGTTCCGGCAGGACCTCGCGGGCGGCGGCATTCTCGACGTCGGAGGTTATGCGACGTCGATGGCGCGCCTGCTGGCCGGTGCCGCGCGCGGCCAGGCCTTCGCCGATCCCGACGAGATCGACGGAGTCGGTCACATCGGGCGCGACAATCGGATCGACGAGTGGGCCGTGGCGACGTTGCGGTTCGCCGCTTCCGGATCCGACCCGTCCATCACCGCCCACGTGGCGACGGGCGTACGTAGGTCCGCCGAGAACGCCGTACGCGTCTTCGGTAGCGAGGGCTATCTCGTCGTCGGGTCTCCGTGGGGCGCTGGCAGGGATGGAAATCCCACGACCATCCAAGTCCACCGGGTCGGTGCGGATCCGGAGATCCTCGAGTTCGCCGGCGGGCGACCGTACGCCTTGGAAGCCGACACCGTGGCCGCACACCTGGAGGACCGGCAGGCCCCGGCGATGAGTTGGGCCGACACCCTCGGAAACATGGCGACGCTGGACCGTTGGCGGGCGGCGATCGGGCTGGAGTACGACGCGGAGCGGATCGACGCCAACATCCCGCCCGTCCACGGGCGGCCGGTCCGCGCCGGATCCGACCACCGGATGCGGTACGGCGAGGTGCCCGGCGTCAGCAAGAAGATCTCCACGCTGGTGATGGGTGGGGTCGGTCGCGGGCTGTCGCACGCCAGCGTGATGTACGACGACTTCGTCGAGCGCGGCGGAAACTGCTTCGACACCGCGTACATCTACGGCGGTGGCATGGCCGAGCGTCTGGTCGGCCAGTGGATGCGCAACCGCGGCAACCGGGACGAGATCGTCCTGATCGGCAAGGGAGCGCACACCCCGCACTGCGACCCGGAGTCGATCCGCCGCCAACTGACCGAGAGCCTGGAGCGGCTGCAGACTGACTATGTCGACCTGTACTTCATGCATCGGGACAACATTGATATTCCTGTCGGGGAGTTCGTCGATGTGCTCGACGAACTCCACCGAGCGGGCCGGATCCATGCCTATGGTGGCTCGAACTGGACGACCGACCGCCTCGTCGAAGCGAACGCGTACGCGCAGTCCCATGACAGGAAGGGATTCGTGGCGCTCAGCAACAACTTCAGCCTTGCGCGGATGGTCGAGCCGCCCTGGGATGGCTGCCTGGCCGCCTCAGACCCCGAACCGCGCCAGTGGCTCGAGGAGCACCAGCTGGCGCTGTTTCCGTGGTCGAGCCAGGCGCGCGGCTTCTTCACCGGACGATCCAGCCCCGATGATCACTCCGACCCCGATCTCGTGCGCTGCTGGTACAGCGAGGACAACTTCCTCCGCAAGGAGCGTGCCGAGACCCTCGCCAGCCAGCGCGGGGTGTCGGCGGTCGCGATCGCGTTGGCGTATGTCCTCGCGCAGGACTTCCCCGCGTTCCCGCTGATCGGTCCGCAGCAGCTCAGCGAGACCCGCGACTCCTACGCCGCCCTCGATGTCGAGCTCACGCCGGCGGAGGTGCGCTGGCTCGACCTCCGCGACTAGGGGTGTCCACGGGAAACCCCCTAGTCGAGCGGGATCTGCCCGATGGGTTCGCGCTTCTCGGCCTGGAACCGGTCTTCGGTCCTTCCGTACGCCCAGTAGCCGGACACCGAGAGCTGGTCCCGCGGTAGGCCTCGTACGTTCTTGAGGTAGTTCCGGAGTTCCTTGACCATGCCGCGCTCACCGTGCACGAACACCTGCACCCGCCCCTCCCGCCACGGGCTCTTGGTGACCGTGTCGACGAGCACGGTGGATGTTCCCGCGCGAACGCCGTCCCGGTGCAACCAGTGGACGAGGACGCCGTCCGGGTGGGTGAGTTCTTGGTGGTCCTCGGTGGAGTCCACCTCGATGAACGCGTCGCCGACGGCATCGTCAGGCATCGCCTCGAGCGCTACGGCAATGGCGGGGAGGGCAGCTTCGTCTCCGGCCAGCAGGTGCCAGTCGGCGTCGGTCCGCGGCGTGTAGGCGCCACCGGGCCGGGAGATCACCAGGCGATCACCGGGTCTGGCGGCGACGGCCCACGGCCCGGCAACGCCTTCGTCACCGTGGACCACGAAGTCGATGGCGAGCTGGCGCTTCTGCTGGTCGTACCAGCGCACCGTGTAGGTGCGGCGCACGGGCATGTCGTCGGGTGCGAGCCGTTGTCGTAGCTCGGCGAGATCGTACGGCGGAGTCAGCCCGAGTTCGGGTTTGACGAAGGTGATCTTGACGTAGGCGTCGGCGTGGAGGTCGTCGCCGAACGTCGCGAGTGACTCGGCCGTGAGCACCACGCGGATCATGTGCCGCGTCAGCCGCTGCGTGTGGACAACCTCGACGTCGTGGTAGTCGGCCCTGCTTCTGGTCATGGTGGAAGTGGCTCCTCTGGGCGCATGCTCGAGTGGGTCGACCTGGCACGGCGAACAAATTGCCTCCGCCAGCGGTGTCGCGCGGATGATGGCCGCGACATCACCCGATCCCGCTGGGAGGGTGGCAGCGGTCATCGCTCGGCGTGCAGTCGTCGGCGATGGGGGCAGAGGTTGGCGCGCGTAAGGAGAGCGCGGAACTGCGGGCCCACCTGTGTGACGTCGGTCAGTCGTACGGGAAACGGCAGGCGGACATCGTTGTGGTGGCGTGTGTATTCGAGCCGAAGGGTGATCCCCCAGCGATCCATTGCCAGGGGCAGGACCCGGATGACGTGGTGCATCAGCCGCGGCTCGATCAGGCGGGTCAGCTTTGCTACG
The DNA here is from genome assembly GCF_040120725.1 of Actinopolymorpha sp. B9G3. NCBI lineage: Bacteria > Bacillati > Actinomycetota > Actinomycetes > Propionibacteriales > Actinopolymorphaceae > Actinopolymorpha > Actinopolymorpha sp. B9G3. The sequence goes on from NZ_JBEEAB010000023.1 coordinate 70,491, forward strand.
AGGTCGGCGTGGGCGTCGGCCAGGTGCAGAAGCAGGTCGGCCTCATGCGCGGCCAGTGGATCGGTTTCTGTCGTGGCGAGTTCGTCGGGACTGACGGTGACACTGCCGCCGTTCTCCTTGAAGGTGATCAGTTCAGGATCCAGCCGAGCGGCGATCGGGTCCGTCGCCTCGCGGGCAGGAACAGGGGCCAGCCGTCCGGCAAACGTGACCTGGGCGCGAACCCGGTCCCGCACCGAGATCGGCGCCAGGTCGGTGAACTCCGCCACGGTTCGCAGGCCCTCGCTCGGACCATGAGCGAGGTCAGTTGCCACCCGGCAGTCGATGGGTAGGCGAAGGACGACCCGACCCTGACCGTCAAGCGCGTGGAGGCCGAGCAGCACCTGCCGGTGCCCGTCCGCGGAGAGGGTCAGGGACGCCGCCGCGGCGACGGCGGACCGGGTCCGTTCCGGAACGGTCGGCTCGATGCGACCGGTGACGGTAGCGCCCATTCACGTCCTCCAATAAGGTAAGCCTGTCCTAACCTAGTCGAATGCGGGCGAGATCGCCAGGCTTTCGCACAGCCCGGACTCGCAGTCCGCCTCGCAGCCCGGACTCGCAGTCCGCCTCACAGTCCGCGTCTCAGTCCGGGCGGTGGACGTCATCGACTAGGGGTGCCGCCACCCGAGGAGCGATGCGACGACACGCCACACTGGCATGACGATGAACGTCCCTACCTTCACGGTCCGCGTGCCTCAGTATCAGGTCGATACCGAACCCGACCACAACGCCGTCGGCAAGGTCGTGGATGCTGAACTGCAGAAGCACTTCATGGGTCGCACGGTGGTCGTGCGCGGCGTCTGCTCGCCCTCCCACCCGGGCAAGACCGTTGATGACCTTGTCCAGATCGTCAAACGCCACGGTGTCGACCGCTACGACCCTCACCGCAAGGGTCACGGGTACGAAAACATCGATGGCAAGCACATCGACCTGTTTGCCTTTCGGCGCAAAGTGACGCCACGCATGCGGCTCTTCAAGGACTTGAGTTGGGGCTTCTACCACGGCGCGATCGCCAGTCACCGCACGCCGTACCGCATCGACATCCTCCTCGTCTATGACGCCGCACAACTCAAGGCGGTGCTGCACCAGTACGAAGGGAGGACGGACAAGAAGCGGGACGGATTCGTGTTCAGGGACCCTGAGCGCAAGCAGAAGGCGCTCCTTGGCATTGTCACGATCAGTTGACCCGTGAGCCAGACCCAGCGGTCGTTTCCCTCGACTTCAATGAATCGGCCGCTGCGGCGCTCCATGCATCCTCGTCGAACTCGTCCTGGGGCGGGTACATGGCAACCTTGGCGGCATGACGTGCGGTCAAGAGCATCTGAGCGCCGAACCTCCACAGCGACCGCGGTTCGGCCCGATTCGGCAGATCCCTCCTGACGAAGTGCTGAAAGGTCTGTCCGGCGCCGCGGCCGACACCGGGTGGGTCGTCGACCAGTTCGGTGACGACAGCGGCTATCCCAACGGCGGGATCTGGCGGGTGAGCGCCGACCGACTGAATGGTGCCGGTCCCTCGAGCGTGTGGGTCAAGCGCACGGGTGCCAGCTACCTCGGCGACAGTCCGGTGTGGCGCTGCCGGTTCGCATCCGATGATCCGCAGTGGTGGGGACGCGAAGCTGCGTTCTACGAGTCAGATCTGGCGGTCTCGGGTTGGCCAGGCGGCGTACGTGCGGCGCGCTGTTACGCGATCGACGACCACGACGAGTGCCGCGACCTGTGGCTGGAGTCCGTCGACGTCCCGGCGCCCCTGCGCGTGTGCGAGCAGGCCGCCATCGGGCTGGCTGGGTGGCAGGTCGCCCACCTGGACAGCGACCGCTCCTGGTTGGCCGAGGACTGGATTCCCACCCACGTCAGCCGTTACGGGCTCGACAACCAGCGGACTCTCGCGCATCCGGCTTGGCCGGCAGCGATCGACCGGGGCCTCGACCCGGTGCTGCGCTGCGTCGTCGAAGCACGGGTCACCGACCCGGCGGAGATCCGGCGTCAGCTCCAGGACTTTCCGCAGGTCCTGACGCATCACGACTTCCACCACGCCAATATCGGCACTGTCGACGAGGAGGTCGTCATCATCGACTGGGCATTCGTGGGCTGGGGGCCGATCGGACACGACGCCGGCCATCTCGCCCTCGACGCCGAAGCCAACCTGGGTGCGTCTCCCAGCGAGGCCTGGCACGCCATGCAGTCGGCGTACTGCGATGGCCTGAGTGCAGCTGGCTGGTCCGGTGATCTCGACCTCGTACGACGGTCGATGGTGGTATCCAACGTCCTTCGTCTCGGTTGGACGATCGACCATTTCCTGAGCGTTGCCGAGCAACTTTCCGACGACACCTTCGCTGCGATGTCGGCCAGGATGAATTTCCTCGCTGGCCTACGTGAACCGGAGTCTCAGTCGTGATCCAGCGTCTGCGGCGACTGGTGACGATCGCGGACGTCGTCGGTGCACGCGAGCCTCACCCGGACAGGAGGTGGTCTCGCCTCGCGTCGAGCTCGCCGAGCTGGCCGGCGATGTCACGCGAGGTCTTCTCCAGCTGCTGGAGTGCCTGACGTACGGCCTTGCTCGCCGTTTCAGCGCGGCGGCCTGCCTCCTGGATCCGTGACCGAACCGCCAGGTCGCTGAAGATGTTGTCGAAGAACACGTCGAAGGTACGCGTCATGCCGTCGACCTGCACGCCACCGATCGCGGCGATCCCCACGTCGGCGAGCTCGCGCGAGAAGTCCCCGAGCGCGACATCCGCGCGGTGAAGGAGATCCGTAGCCTCGTCCATCCTGTCGTACTTCATCATGTCCGTGACCAGTCCGCCGCCGAGAAACGTGTCGAAGGTCGACCACGACTCCGCCTTGCCGAGGACCTCGACCGCCTGCTCGACCAGGGTGGAGGCCGCCTTCCCGGCTGCGTACGCCTCGGCGGTCTCCTTGCGCGCGGCGATGAGCGCGCCGCGTTGCCTGGCGATGTCCTCCAGTGATGCTGCGAGAGCAGGGTCGTTGGTGAGCGCCCACTGCTCCTTGGCGGCGAGGGCACGACTGTGGATGTCGTCGACGTCGCCCAGCCCGTTGAGCTGGGCCTGGACCGACTCCGCATTGCGGTGGGCGGCGTCCCGTCGGGCCTCCGCTTCCGCGACGGCGTAGCTGGCGGCATCACGCTCGGCGCGTTCACGGTCGAGATCGTCGGTACGTGATCCGCGAAGAGTCGCCCAGATTCGGGTGGGCGAGAAGGACTCCAGCGCGTCGACGTCCTTGGCCTCGTCGGCGAGTCGATCGCGGAGTTCCTCGACCTGCTTGTCCAGAAGCTGGACGTGGGCCTGTTCGGTCGACAGCCGTCGGGTCAGGTCCGTGTGCTGCCGGCGGATTTGGGCGGCGTGGGCAAGGTCGGCCTCGATCTGGGCGAGCCGGGAAGGTTCGGTCACACGCCGATCGTAGAGCGCGTCGCCGAGCCGGTACGAACGCCGAGCCCGCACCTATCGATAGCGCGGTGGTGGAACCCACTTCTTTCTGACGCTGCCCGTCGACTGTTTCCGCGTCGTACTCTGCTCTTCCCTGTGCGACAGTTCCCCGTACGACTCTGCGTCCGGGAGCAGGCTCTGTTGTAACCGCTCGATGACCTCGGCCAAGCGAAAGCACGTTTGCTGGACGTCCGCGCGGGCCTGGCGCCACTCGGTGATGACCACCGCAAGCAGCAGCCCCGTGAGAACGAACGTTCCATTGAACACCTGAAGGATCACGATATTCTCGTACAGATTGCGCCCCTCGAAGAGGCCGTAGCCATGCGCAGCGGTGTCGATCGCCACGGCTGACACGATCAGCGCGCATGGTGCCACGCCATTCAACTGAAACCGCAGTGCCGCCAGTACGACGAGTGGAAAGGCAATGAACGGGACGCCGAATTCTCTGTCTCCGATGATCGTGAGTGTGAGGGTGGTGAGCAGCAGACCAGCAAGCTCGAGCCCCCGCCACGACCCGACCCGGATGGCGAGCCGGGGCTCGTCTCGCAGGGCACGGAGAAACCTGTTCAGAACAAGGATGAACGGGGCCACGACCAGGACGCCCAACATGTCGCTCGACCACCACACGACCGACACCTGGAGGAACTGTCGCGCCGGCAGGACATCCGCGACCACGAGTGCGGCAGTGCCCAGTGCCGCGCTGAGCGACATTGCCCCAAAGGCGCCAAGGAGCACCAGCGACAGTGCGTCCCTGAATCGGTCCAGCTCGATCCTGAACCCCACGCGCCGGAGGAGGAGATAGGCACAGACCGGTGCAAGAGTATTTCCCAGGGAGACCAGGAGCGCTTCGGGCGCAGGCACCGCCTGCACGTTGGACAGGAAGGAGCCGAGTGTGATGGCCGGCCATATCCGGATATCGAAGAGCAGGAGACCGGCCAACGCGATTCCCGCCGATACCCACAGCGACGTCACCGGCAGGCCGAGCGGTTTGGTCAAGACACTCAGATATGTCCCGGCGTAATAGGCCATAGCAACGCCAACGACCCGCACTCCGAGAAATGCGCGTGCCTTGAGATCATCAGTAGGGCGGCCAGTGGCGACCACCACATCACGCTACAACCATGACCGCTGGAGGCGGGTCTTCGACTGGCTCGAGAGGTTCCGTCGGTCCCGACGATCAGGTGGAGTCCTGAGGGCTGTCCACGCCGGCCTGCCGTCGCTGGTCGATTGGCCGTCGCCGGTCGAACGGCTGTCGACGTCGACTGGCGGCCGCGTACAGCAGCGCGGCCACCACCATCGTCACCGGGAACACCGCGCCGACGAGGAGTCCCACCCGCAGGCCGGAGCCGTCACGGACGGGAAGGCTCGCCGCGAGATCGCTCAGGACGCCGTTGCCTCCCGACGAGGCGAGGTCGGCGACGGCCCCGCTGATCCACGGCCCGCCCGCCCCGCCGGCGTCTCCGAAGATGGCCAGGACGCCGAACATCGCGGCCCCACCGAGCGGGAAGCGCGCGGCCGCGAGGCTGAACGTCCCAGGCCATAGCAGGCTCACCGCCAGACCGCAGAGCGCACACCCCACGAGGCTCAGCACCGGGCTGGCGGACAGCGTGGCCACCAGGTAGCACGCGGTCGCGAGGGACCCGCAGCAGACCAGCGCGGGCAGCAGGGGGATCCGTTCTCCCCACAGGCCGTACGCCATCCGGCCGATGCCCATGAGGACGGCGAACAGGCACGGCCCGGCGAGGTCCCCCCAGACCTTCGACACCCCGAGGCCCTCCTCGGCGAACAGCGACGCCCACTGGGACATGGTCAGCTCGGCCGCCCCGGCACTCAGCATGAGGACCATCGCGATCGCGAAGGCGGGCGCGCCGAGCAGCGCGCGCAGCGACATGCGGTGCTCGTCGGGCACGGTGGCCGGCAGCGGAACCCGCAGGAAAGCGACCAGGTTGATCAGCGGGACGATAGCCCAGACCAGCGGCAGCACCTGCCACGAGCTCTGACCGATGGCCGCGAGCAGCAGCGTGGTGACCGCGACGACACCGACCTGGCCCCAGCAGTAGAACGAGTGCAGCAGGCTCATCTGCGCCGCCTTCGCCGCCTGCGGTGTGGGTAACGCGTCGACGACCGGGCTGACCAGGACCTCGAGCAGTCCGCCGCCGACGGCGTACACGATCACTGCCACACAGAGACCGAGGTAGGGCGACGGGGCCAGGCTCGGCGCCACCGACAGCAGGACGAGGCCGAACGCGGCAAGGACGTGGGCGAGGACGAGCGGCCCGCGGTAGCCCGCCCGATCCACCACCTTGACCGCGATGACGTCGGTGACCAGCTGGGTGGCGAAGTTCAGCAGGACGAGCCGGCCCAGCATCTCCACCGGCACGTCGTACCGGGTCTGGAAGACGATGAACAGAACGGGCGCGAGATTGTTCACGATCGCCTGCGTGACATAGCCCGTGTAGCACGCCCGACGGGTGGAGTCGAAGGTCATGGCCACCTTTGTGATCGCCTCGTGGTCGTTGCCGTGTCGACCCCCGTCGCCTGCCCGACCCCCGCCGCTTGGCCGTCGACCGCGCTGGTGACGTTGTGTGAGTATCTCCGGGTGGGAGAGCCCGAAGCGTACTCATCACGTCACCGGCTCGGTCAACGGCAGCAAGGTGCCTGCTCGGGCAGGTGTCCGGTGAGAGACAGAGCAGTGCGATCGTCTGAGCATCGGAGGGCGTACGAATGGGATCCGCAGACCAGCTGCACTACCTGCAGTTGACCGAGTTGGCCACTCTTGTGCGGACGAAGGAGGTCTCGCCCGTCGAGGTGACCGAGGCCCAGCTGGAGCGCATCGCGGCCCTCGATCCCGAGCTCGGGAGCTACACGACCGTGCTGTCCGAGCGGGCGCTCGCCCAGGCGACCCGGGCCCAGGCGGACGTGGCGAACGGGCGAGTCCTGGGTCCGCTGCACGGGGTGCCGTTGGGCGTCAAGGACCTTGTCGACGTCGCGGGTGTGCCCACGCGCGCGGGGATGCCGCTTCGGTCCGAGGTGATCGCTGCGGCGGACTCGACGGTGACCGCACGCCTGCAGGCGGCCGGCGCGGTGATCCTCGGCAAGCTGAACCTCACCGAGGGGGCGTTCAGCGCGTACCACCCGACGCTGCGGGCACCGCTGAATCCCTGGGACCACGGACGTTATGCGGGCGTGTCGTCGAGCGGCAGCGGCGTGGCTGTCGCCGCCGGCCTGTGTTACGGAGCGATCGGATCGGACACCGGAGGATCGATCCGCTTCCCGTCGGCGGCCAACGGGGTCACGGGCTTGAAGCCGACCTGGGGCCGGGTCAGCCGGCACGGCGTCGCCGAGTTGGCCGCGACCCTGGACCACGTGGGTCCGATGTGCCGCAGTGCGGCCGACGCGGCGGCCATGCTGCAGGTGATCGCCGGCAGCGACCGGGCCGACCCGACGGCTGCCCGAGAGCCCGTGCCCGACCTGGTGGGGGCGGCCGGTCAGCCCGTCAAGGGACTCCGCATCGGTGTCGACAGCGACTGGATCCACGCGGGCGTCGACGGTCCGACGGCCGCGGGCGTGGACCATACGATCGCCGTCCTGGCGTCGCTGGGAGCCGAGATCGTCGACATCCGCTTTCCTGATCCCACCGCGGTGGTCGCGAGCTGGTTCGACATGTGCGCGGTGCAGGCAGCGATCGCGCACGAGGCCACGTTCCCGGCGCGACGAGAGGGCTATGGCCAGGCGTTGGCGGACCTGCTCGACCGCGGCCGGGCTCTGACCGGGCTGGAGTACCAGCGGATGATCCTGGCGCGGGCGGATTTCAGCGGGCGGTTGGCCGCGGTGTTCGACGTGGCCGACGTGCTGGTGATGCCGGCCATGGCGTTCGTGACGCCACCGGTCGACCTTCTCGCCGAACTCGCCGGGCCGGACCGGTCGCGGCTGCGGAAGTTCACCGTCCCGTTCAACATGAGCGGCAGCCCCACGATCACCCTGCCGTCGGGATTCTCGCCGGACGACGTGCCGACCGCTGTCCAACTGGTGGCGCGGCACTTCGACGAGCCGGCCCTCGTGCGTGCCGCCGCGGCCTTCCAGTCCGAGACCACCTGGCATCGCCGACACCCGCCCGGACTGTGACGCGCGACGAGCCCAAGCCCCGCTGACGAGTCGATGTGGAGAAGACGACATGCGTACCATCCCTGCTCTATTCGGTCCGTACGGCGGTGCCGCGGTGGAGTTCCTCGACCGGTTCGAGCGGTACCGCGCGAACGCCCTGTGGTTCCACGGCTTCGACCCGGCGGCGTTCGAGGCGTGCGCGCAGCACGGGGTGGCGGCGTGCGTGGAGTTCAAGACGTTCCGCGCCGACTTCGCCGCCCGGCCGGAGCTGATCCCCCTCGGCGTGGACGGTCAGCCGATCCGGTACGGCCGGCTCGTGCAGGGCGTCTGCCTGTCACAGAAGGACTTCCTGGAGGAGGTCGCAGCCGATCTCGTTGCCGGGCTGCGGGAGTTCCAGCCCGCCGGCATCTGGCTGGACTACCTGACCTACGCCGGCTGGTTCGAGGTGCCGGATCCGGACCTGCAGGACAGCTGCTTCTGCGCGGCATGCGTCGCGGACTTCTGTACCGCCACCGGCCTCGACACGACCTCGCCCGAGGAGATTCTTCGTACGGCGGCAAAGCAGTGGGAGCGGCACAAGTGCGAACGCATCGCGGCGTTCGCCGGCAAGTACGCCGACCTGATCCATGCGTACCTGCCCGACTGCGTGGTGGGGGCGTACATGTGTCCGTGGCGGCCGGAGGAGTTCGACCGGGCGCTGAGCCGCATCTTCGCCCAGGACTATGCGATGCTCGCTCCGGCGATCGACGTGTTCACGCCGTTGATCTACTGCGCGAAGAGTGGGCGAGGTCCGGGCTGGGGGCGGGAGTTCCTGGAAGCGTCGGCCGCGTTCGTCCCGCACGACCGGCCGGTCCAGCTGATCCTGGACGCGAAGGACTTCCCCGCCAGCCTGCGCGAGACGGCCGCGTCCGACCACCCGAGCCGCGGTTTCCAGGTCTTCGACGGAGCCGCGATCTTCCGTGACTCGCACCTGTCCGCCGAGTTCGCCGCCGCCGTCGAGCAGATCCAGCGCCAGCCCTCAGCCGGCCAGTGACGACCACGACCCACCCAGCCGATGGCCACACTGGTCACGTCGTCGCGATCGTGAACGCGTTCGTCCGGAGTAGCCTGCAGTGGAAACGTCTGATGAATTGCACCGTGCGGAACGACGAAGGAATCGGCGTTGACGATCATCGACTCCAACGTGCACAACGAAGTTCCCCACGTCCACGCCCTGCTGCCCTACCTCTCGGACTACTGGGTCGAGCAGATCGACAACACCGTCTTCCGTGGCCCGGCCGGCTACGACGCCCCCTACCCGCCGAACTCCGACATCGCCGTTCGGCCCGGCTGTCGGGTCGCGGACGGGCCGCCAGACCTGGAGATGACTCAGCGGCAGGTTCTCGGCCCGTCCGTCGAGGCCGCGATCCTCCTGTGCACCTACGCGGTGAACGGACTGCACAACCCCGACCAGGCGGTGGCGCTGGCGAAAGCCACCAACGACTGGCAGATCGCCGAGTGGCTCGACAGGGACAGTCGGCTGCGGGCGTCCATCGTCGTACCGTCGCAGCTTCCTCACCTGGCGGCGGCGGAGATCGAGCGGGTGGCGGACCACCCCGGCTTCGTCCAGGTCGCGCTGCCGGCAAGGGCCCACCATCCGTACGGCAATCGCCTCTTCCATCCGCTGTGGGAGGCGATCGTCCGCCATGACCTCGTAGCGGGGATCTACTTCGGCGGCGCCCCTGGCAATCCGACGACACCCGTGGGCTGGCCGTCGTACTTCATCGAGGAGTACGTCGGGATGGCGCACGTCTTCGCCGCCCAGCTGACCAGTCTCGTCAGTGAAGGTGTCTTCGATCTCTTCCCCACCGCACGCGTCACCCTCGTGGAGAGCGGCGTGACGTGGCTGCCGGCGCACCTGTGGAAGTTCGACAAGGAGTGGAAGAACCTTCGGCTTCAGGTTCCGTGGGTGAAGCGGCCGCCGTCCTCCTACATCCGTGACCACGTACGCCTGACGGCGGAGCCGTGGGACATGCCCGCGGACGACCGGCTGGCACTCGATCTTCTCGACCAGCTGGGCTCGGAGGACCTGCTGCTGTTCGCCACCGGGTTTCCGCACCAGTCTCCCGGAAACCTCGACCACCTGTTGGGCGTGGTGCCCGAGGCCACGGCCGACAGGATCAGGGCGACGAATGCGCAGAGCTGGTATCGCGGCCTGAACCACGCCGAATCGTCGTGACGACGGAGGATTCTCATGACCGCAGTGACAGAGGCACCGGGCCGGCCGAAGCCCGACACCCAGGTCGGCATCGTCGACTGCGACACGCACAACACCTGGAACGACCTGTCGGAGCTGAGGCCGTTCGTCGCCGAGCGCTGGCACCGGTTGCTCGACGAGTTCGGTCCCGGGCACTACGCGGGTGGCGGCTATCCACGGTTCTGGGGTGACGCCGCCGACACCGCGCCGGACTCGGGACGCAAGTCCGGCTCCGACGTGGCCTTCATGGGCAGGAACCACCTGGACCGGTACGGGATCGCGTACTGCGTCCTCATCCCGTCCAATCCCGTGACGGGCATGCAGAATCTGGACTTCGCGGCGGCCCTGGCGCGGGCGATCAACGACTGGCAGGCCGCGGAGTGGCTCGATCGGGAACCGCGGATGCGTTCCTCGATCGCGGTGCCGACGGAGGACCCGGACGCGGCGGTCGCCGAGATCCGCAGGCTCGGCGACGACCGGCGGTTCGTCCAGGTGCAGTTCAGTGGCCGGCCGAGGGAGCCGATGGGCCGGCGGCGGTACTGGCCGATCTACGAGGCATGTGCGGAGCTCGACCTGCCGGTGATGTCACACGCCTTCGGGTCGTGCGGGAACCCGATCACCGGCACGGGTTGGGCGTCGTACTACATCGAGGACCACGTGGGACCGGCGATCTCCGTCCAGGCGAACATCACCAGCCTGATCATGGAGGGGGTGTTCGAGCGGTTCCCGACGTTGCGGTTCGTCTCGGTCGAGAACGGCTTCGCGTGGGCGCCGGCCCTTCGCTGGCGGATGGACAACGCCTGGACGCTTCTGCGGCACGAGGTCCCGCACGTGCGTCGTCCGCCGTCGGAGTACTTCGACGAGCACGTCTACCTCGCCACCCAGCCGGTGGAGGAACCGGAGAAGCGGGAGTACTTCGGACAGATGCTGGACCAGTATCCGGGGTTCGTCGACCGGCTGCTGTTCTCCAGCGACTATCCGCACTGGGACGGCGACACACCCGCGCGTGCCGTGCCGCTACTCCGCGACAAGGACGCGCGCGACAAGGTGCTCCGGCAGAACGCGCGCAGACTGTACCGCCTGCCGTGAAGTACGTCGTCGCGACGGTGGAGGAGATACCTCCCGGTGACCGCAAGATCGTCGAGGTCGCTGGTCGGTCCGTCGGCATCTTCAACCTGAGCGGAGAGTTCTTCGCCCTGCGTAACCGATGCCCCCACCAGGGTGCCGAGCTCTGCCGCGGAAAGCTGTGGGGGACCGTCACCGCGTCGGTACCGGGGGAGTTCGACTACACGCCCGGTGGCGAGATCCTCAGCTGCGTCCATCACGGCTGGGAGTTCCACATCCGGACCGGACAGTCATGGTGCGATCCGGACCGTCTCCGGGTCGCCGCGTACGAACCGGAGGTCAGGGGAGGGGACGAGATCCTCGAGTCGGCGCCAGGTGAGGACGGAAGGGTCAGGGGTCCGTACGTCGCGGAGACGATCCCCGTCACGGTCGAGGGCCAGTACGTCGTACTCGACCTCGCCTAGCGAGCGGCTCGACTAACTGTCGTCGTCCGGGGGCAGGTCCCACAGCTCGACATACCGTGTCGCGCCACACGCGCGACAGTAGGTGTCGATGGCATCCTCGTCGACCCAGGTGTGCGAGGTGTCCCGGCACAGGACGGGCATCACCCGCGGTTGGCTGATCACGATGCGCCGTCGTCGGCTACGAGTGAACTCGAAGTCCAGTTCGTCATCGGCCATGGGGACGATCATAGACAGAGTCGGCCGCCACGTTGCACGCGCCCGTGACCACTTTGTTGGCCACTGGCGGCGGGTGTCACGCGGGTTCGAGCCGGCCTTCGAGGAGCAGCATGACGGCGTGGTTGTCGTCGTACGGCGCGTTCTGGTAGATCGGGTCGTCGTCGGGTGGCCACGCCTTCACGCGTTCGCCCTCCAGGGCGGCGTTGTTGCCCAGACGTTCGAAGATCGGGATCTTCGGGAGTAGCTCGTTGAAGATCAACGCGAGCTGGGTGACCTTCGCCTTCTGCGCCTCGATGTCGAGCCCGGCGCCGGCTTCGGCGATGAGTTTCTGGATGTCGACCTTGCCGAAGGCCTCGGTGTTCTGGGTGAGCTCGAACGCCATGCCGCGGCCGAGTTGGCTGACCGCCACGGGAATGTTCTGCGTGATGAAGTCCATCTGCAGGGAGAAGTACGGGTGCGGACTTCCGTCACTCCACTGCTGGATCGCGAGCTCGAACTCCCCCTTAGGGATCAGCGGGATGACCTCGGGGTTGACCATTCCCTTGTCCTCGATCGCGAAGCCGAAGTCGATCAGCTGTTCCATGACGTTCACCGCGGCAGCACCCCAGTCGGCGAAGTCACTGGGGTAGAGGAACTCGAATCTGGCGGGTCGGCCGTCCGGCATGGTCCAGCGGTTTCCCGACTTCCGCCAGCCGGCCTCGACCAGCAGCTGTTCCGCCCTGCCGGGGTTGTATTTGTACGGTTCCAGCTTGGCCCGGTCGGCTTCGGTGAGCCACTCGCGGACCTGGATGTCGAAGAATCCAGCCATGAACTCCGAGGGGTACGCCGACTCGCCCAGGGAGACCTCGGCAGCCTGTGCCTTGTCGATTGCGTAGGCGAGCGCCTGCCGTGCCTTGACGTCTTTGAACATCGGCACCTTGTCGAGGCTGAACGTGATCGCCGGTCCGATATAGGTCACCGGCTTGAGGACGCGGAATCCCAGCTGTTCGAACCGCTCCTGTGTCTTGAGCGGAAAGCCGTGTGTGGCGAAGTCGACCGACTTGTCGAGCACCTTGGGAGTGATGTCCGCTGTCTCGCCCTTGTAGATGACGATCTGGTCGAACCTCACCTTGTCGGCGAGGACCCCGTTGGTCTGCTTACGAAGGACGAGGCGGGTTTCGTCATAGGCCTGGAAGTCAAAACGGAAGGGCCCTGACGTGATCACCTCGGACGGGTCTTCCATCGGGTCCTTCGGGCGCCAGCTCTGGAACTCGTCGCTGAGCTTGCCGCCCTCGGGGTCGTCCATCGAGCCACCGGACTCGAAGAGCTCCTTCGCCCGCAGCGCGAAGTCGCCATAGATCTGGGCCGGGAAGATGTTCGCGCGGATGATGAAGCGCTCGACCACATCGGCGGGGTTGGTGAGCTGGAACGTGACCTGACGTTCGCCCGTCACGTCCAGGGACTTGATGAACGTCCACTCCTGCTGGCGCATGATCCAGCGACACCAGAACGTCGCCTCGACGTCCCTGGCGGTGATGGGTTCGCCGTTGTTCCAGGTCAGGTTCTCGGCGACGTTGTAGACGAACGACTTCTGGTCGAAGTCGAAGCTTTCGCACACGAGGTACAGCCACTCCTCGCGGGCCCAGTACCACATGCCGCCTGGTGCGACGATGAGGTCGAAGTACGCCCCCAGGTCGACGCGGTTCTGGAGCTCTGAGAACAGGTTGAAGTGACCGCCATCGGCCGGCAGTAGATACGGCCAACCGCCATGGAACGCCGGGCCGTCACTGGCTGCGAATGTCTCGTCACCATCTGACCTGGCCTTGCCTGTGGTGCAGGCAGTCAGGCCGGTGGCGCCGACCGCGCCGACCGCGCCGAGACCGAAGATCTCGAGGACGCGGCGCCGGGAGACTTCCCGGTGGGATGCGCCGAAGTGGTCCGATGTCGACGTCATGCTCTGTGCCATCCTCGCCAGCCAGGGAGATGGGGCGGCCCAAATGTACGCGATCCCGCACAACCTGTGCTCTAGGTGCCGCGATGTGGCCATACGCACGCAAGCGGTTACAGAGTGCGGTCGTTTTCCTTGTGGCGCTTGGGAAACAGCGCTCGGAACAGCCTGGCGGGACTGGTACAAACGATGTGAAAACGTAGAGACAACCCAAACGGGCGGGTCATTGGCCTCTCCGGCCACTTCGGGTTATTCCCATTTATTGCTCCCACTCGCCACAGTGGGCGAGACTTGGCCCCGCCATCTCTCTGCTCGCGCAGTTCCACGCGAGTGGGGTGTGGAGCGTACGTCCGCATGTGCCAACCGCACCGCAGTGCCGGCACCACAGGCCGGCACTGGTCGGCGGTCAGGGCGAGGAGGAATGGCCGGATGGTTCGATGCACCGATCTCGCGTGCACCGGTGAGGTCGAGGACGGCTACTGCAACGTGTGTGGCCTGTCGCCGGTACAAGCGGCCAGGCCGGCGCAGGCGCCCCTGGGGCCGCCGCAGCCGCCCGGGTCAGCGCATCCGTCGGGCATGCCTGCGGCCAACGGACCCATGCAACCAGGCGTCGGCACGCCGTCGTCCTGGACGGCCGATCCCGGCGGGGCGCAGTTGTGGTCGCCGGGTCCTGGTGGGCCGGCGAACGGCCAAAGCTGGACGGGTGGGCCGCCGCCGGGCTCGCCGCAGCCCGCCACACACTTCCAGCAGGAGCTTCGCGGACCGGGCGGTGCCATTCCCTTGACGTCGCTCGCGCCGACGTCGCCTGCCCCGCAGCCTTCCGGTCCGGCGAGTGGGTCCGGTCCGGCGAGTGCATCGGGTCCTTCGGTTGGGTCGGGTCCTTCGGGTGGCTCAGACCCGTCGGGTGGCTCAGACCCGTCGGGTGGGTCGGATCCTTCGGGTGGCTCAGGCCCGTCGGGTGGCTCGAGCCCGTCGAGTGTGTCCAGCCCGTCAAGCCCGTCCAGCGTCTCGAGAGTGTCGAGCGTCTCGAGTCAGTCGGTGGTGTCGAGCCCCTCGGCCCGCAGCATCTCCACCGGGTCCATCTCCCACCGGATCAGTGGGCGGACGCGGACGACCAGCAGCCGCACGTCGCGCTCGGCCAAACGTGGCACGCTCGGCGCGGGACTGGTCGACGTCGTCCCGGTGCCCGTTCGCGACCCCGCCGAAGCGGTCCTCGAAAAGCCCGAGGTCCGCGAGAAGGACCGCTTCTGCAGCGGCTGCAACGAGCCGGTTGGCCGCAGTCGGCCAGGCGTGCCCGGGCGGCTGGAGGGCTTCTGCCGCAAGTGCGGTCGCCGGTACTCCTTCGTACCCCGCCTGAAGGCCGGGGACCTCGTGGGCGGACAGTACGAAGTGCTGGGTTGTCTTGCCTACGGCGGATTCGGCTGGATCTACCTCGCCCGGGACCGCAACGTCAACGACCGCTGGGTCGTCATGAAGGGTCTGCTGAACGCCGGCGACACCGAGGCCCTCATCGCCGCGGCGGCCGAGCGGGCGTTCCTGGCCGAGGTCGAGCACCCGAACATCGTCAAGATCTACAACTTCGTCCGCCACTTCGACCCGTCGACGGCCCAGATGGTCGGCTACATCGTCATGGAGTACGTCGGTGGCCGGTCGCTCAAGGACCACCTGTTGGAGCTGCGCAAGGAGGAGGGCGACCTCGCCTCGATCCCGCTCAGCCAGTCCATCGCGTACATCCTCGAAGTGCTCCGGGCGTTCAGCTACCTCCACGAGCGGGGTCTGCTCTACTGCGACTTCAAGCCGGAGAACGCCATCCAGTCCGAGGAGCAGCTGAAGCTGATCGACCTCGGCGGCGTCACCCGGATCGGCGCCGAAGGCGACATCTACGGCAGCGTCGGCTACCAGGCGCCTGAAATCGCGACCACCGGCGCCTCGATCGCGTCCGACCTCTACACGGTCGGGCGGACCCTCGCCGTGCTCAGTTTCCCGTTCAGGGGGTTCTCGACGAAGCTGACCGACCGGCTCCCGCCGCGGGAGGAGATCCCGCTCCTCCAGCGGTACGACTCACTGGACCGGTTCCTGCGACGTTCCACTCACCTCGAGCCGAGTGTGCGGTTCCAGGACGCGGCGGAGATGGCCGAGCAGCTCACCGGCATCCTGCGTGAGGTGCTGGCCTCCGAGGACGGGCGGCCGCGCCCCGGCCAGTCCCGGCTGTTCGGCATCGAGACCGACCCGGCGGGTACGGAGATCCCCGGGCTGGAGGGCACGCAGGGTCCGGTGCTCGGTGTCCTCGACCCGATGCAGGCGGCGGCGGCGCTGCCCGTCCCGTTGGTCGACCCGAGCGACCCGGCCGCGACCTTCCTGGCCGGCCTCTCCACGAGCGATCCGCACGACGTGCTCGCCGCGCTGCAGGCGAGTCCGGTGCAGTCGCCAGAGGTCATGCTGATGATGACGCGGACCACCATCGCGCTCGGTGACCTGAAACGTGCCGAGGCGTTGCTCGTCAACCTCGCCTCGACGCTGCCGGGTGACTGGAGAGTGTTCTGGTACGACGCGGTGGCGGCGCTGTCGGTGGGCGAGCTGGGCATCGCCTCCGAACGCTTCGACGAGTTGTACTTCATGCTGCCGGGCGAAGCTGCCACGAAGCTCGCCCTCGCCTTCGCCCGCGAGTGCGTCGGCGACGTGGGCTCGGCCGCGAGCCTCTACGACACGATCTGGCGTACCGACCGCACGTACGTGAGCGCGGCGTTCGGACTGGCCAGGATCCTCGTCGCGGATGAGGACCGGGCCAGCGCGATCCGCGTGCTCGACACGGTGCCGAGCGTCTCCAGCCGCTACATCCCCGCCCAGGTGGCGACCATCGCCTGTGCGGTACGGAACCGCCGGCCGGAGACCATGACCGACGCCGAGATCACCAACGCCGCGGACCGGCTCCAGGCCCTCGGGCTCGACGCCGTACGCCACGACCTGCTCGCGGTCGAGATCCTCGGCGCCGCGCAGACGTACGTCCAGGCAGATCGGCCCGTGCGACCTGGCACCACCGTGCTCGGCGCGCCGATGACCGACACCGGACTGCGCCGCGAGCTCGCCCGGACCTATCGCCGCCTGGCCCAGCACTCGTCGGGCAAGGACGAGCGGTACACGATGGTGAGCCTCGCGAACTCCGTACGACCGAGAACGTGGGTGTAGACGTGTTGACCTGCCCGTCCTGCGAATACCCCGCGCATCAGGCCGACACCTACTGCGAGGGATGCGGATACCGCTTGCTGCCGAGGCAACCGCAGCCTCGTGACCGCATGGAGGTCGACCACCCGGGTGCGGCGGGGGTGAGCGACCGGGGCCTGGAGCACTATCGCAACGAGGACTCGGTGGGTGTCCTCGACTACGTGTTCGGTCACGAGCGGGGGGTCGTGGCCGTGGTCTGTGACGGCATCTCGAACTCGCCGCGTCCCGACCGTGCCTCGCAGGCGGCGGTCGACGTCGGCACCGAGGCCCTGGTCGCGCATCTCCGTGCGGGCTACCAGGCGGGTGAGGCGACCAAGGCGGCGGTGGCCAGTGCCGGGAAGGCGGTGTCGGCCCTTGCCACATCACCAGCTGACGCACCAGCCTGCACCTATGTATCGGCCATTGTGGAGCGCGACGTGGTGACCGTGGGTTGGGTGGGGGACAGCCGTGCGTACTGGTTGGCCGCCGACGCGCGGACGCAGTCTGTCGTTCTCACCAAGGACGACTCCCTGGTGAACCATCTGTCCGAGACGGGGGAGATGACTCACGACGAGGCCAGGAGGCAGCCGAACGGCGGCGCCCTGGTCAAGTGGCTGGGGGCGGATGCGGAGGACATCCGCCCGCGCATCGTGAGCTGCGAGCCCGGCGCTCCTGGTGCCGTGCTCATCTGCAGTGACGGCCTGTGGAAGTACCTTCCCCAGGCCGAGGCACTGGCCGCGGCCGTTCCTGGCGCTGCCAAGGCGCCGATGGCGGCTGCGCGCTCGTTGGTGCAGTTGGCGCTCGACGCCGGCGGTCATGACAACGTCACCGTGGTCGTGATTCCGTACCCACCCGAGGGAGGGCATAGAGGATGAATGGTGGTTCCGGTTTCACGTTGACGATCTCCCAGAACAAGTTTCTCGCCCATGGTGCGCGAGAGGTCAACGCGATTGTGACCATCGAGTCGACCGGACTCGGTGGACTGTTGGGGGGCGAGGAACCCGACACCGGGATGGCGGAGGTCATCATCCTGGACACGTCGGCCTCGATGGAGTGGCCGATCACGAAGATCATGGCGGCCCGGCAGGCCGCGATGAAGGCGGTCGACAACCTCCGCGACGGAGTTTCGTTCGCGGTGGTCGCAGGTAACCACGTCGCCACCATGGTCTACCCGCGCGAGGAGCAGACGGTCGAGGCCAACCGGCGTACGAAGATCGAGGCGAAGGCGGCGATCGGTGGCCTGGCTCCCAGCGGAGGTACGGCGATGGGGGCATGGCTCCAGCTCGCGGCCCAACTCTTCGCTCCGCACCGCGACGACCTCCGGCACGCGATCCTGTTGACCGACGGCAAGAACGAACACGAGGCGCCGGAGCAGTTCGGCGCGACTCTCTCGGCGGTCGCCGGGAGCTTCGTGTGTGACTGTCGCGGTGTCGGCACCGACTGGGAGCCCGACGAGTTGCGCCGGGTGTCCTCGGCCCTCCTGGGAAGCGTCGACATCGTTCCGGATCCCAACGACCTCGAAGCGGACTTCCGCGCGATGACCGAGCACGCCATGGGCAAGTCCATCGGCGACGTCGCCCTGCGCATCTGGCGGCCGGAGGCGTCGCGGCTGAAGTTCGTCCGGCAGGTCCTTCCGAGCGTCGAGGACCTGACGGAGCGCGGCGTGAAGGCCGGTCGGATGGCGTACGACTTCCCGACCGGTTCGTGGGGGAACGAGGTCCGCGACTACCACATCTGCATCGAGGTGATGTCGGGTGCGGTCGGTCAGGAGATGCGGGCCGCCTGGGTCCGCCTGGTCCAGCCCGGGGATCCGCCCGAGGTCCTGGCGTCCGGCAACGTCCTGGCGTCGTGGACCGACGAGGAGGGCGACTACACCGTGATCGATCCCCAGGTCGCCCACTACACCGGTCAGCAGGAACTCGCCGAGGTCATCCAGGCTGGCCTGCACGCCAAACGGTCCGGTGACCTCGACACGGCGACGACCCGGCTTGGTCGGGCGGTCACCCTGGCGCGACAGACGGGGAACGAAGCGACCTCCGCGCTCCTGGACAAAGTTGTCGACGTCATCGACCACGAGTCCGGAACCGTGCGGCTGAAGTCCGTGGTCGACAAGGTCGACGAGATGTCACTCGACACCCGGTCGACCCGCACCGTTCGTACCCGCAAGGAGTGACATGTCGACGTGCCCAGCCGGTCATCAGTCCGCCGACAGCGACTACTGCGAGACGTGCGGGATCCGCATGACCAGCATGCCTTCGACGAGCACGTCCGCGACCACGGTGTTGGGCGTGGTCTCGGAGTCGTCCACCCCCGACTGCCCGGTCTGCGGTGAACGGCTCGTCGACAGGTTCTGTGAAGGATGCGGGTTCGACACGCTCCAGGCGAGAAGGTCACACCAGGCGGTACCCCCGCCCGCCGCTCCGGCGACGAGTGGCTGGCCGGGATCGACCGAGAGTGGCTGGCCGGGATCGACCGAGAGTGGCTGGCCGGGATCGACCGGGAGCGGTTGGCCGGGTAGCCGCGTCGACTGGATCGCCGTCGTCGGTGCCGACCGGGACTACTACGAGCGGCTGATGGCAGAAACCGGGTCCAGCCCGACCACGCTGCCGTACCCGTCGTACCACCCCGAGCGGCAGTATCCGCTCACGGCGCAGTTCGTCCAGATCGGCCGCCGCAGCGTCGGGCGGGGCATCCGGCCGGACATCGATCTCAGCCTTCCGCCGGAGGATCCGGCCGTCTCGCACCAACACGCCGTGCTCCTGTCCAAGCCCGACGGCGCGTGGTCGCTGGTGGACCTCGGCGCGACGAATGGCACGCTGCTCAACGACAACCCCGAGCCGGTTTCGGCACACGTCGAAGTTCCGTTGCGCCAGGGCGACCGGATCTACCTCGGCGCCTGGACCGTCATCACTCTCCGGAAGGGATGAACGCGAGGTGGCAGTGAAGACGGCGGCCCCACCGGCCGGTGGGCTCCTGCGTCGTGCGCGGACGACGCCGGGCCGCGTGCGCATGCTCACCGTGCTTGTCGTCCTGACCCTCGGGGCGCTGGCGACGTTCGGCAGTCTGGCCATCGACAACGCCCGGGACGGCGTACGCGTCATCGGCCATGGCGCGGGCCCACAGGTCGTCGCCACCGGCGACCTCTACTACGCGCTCAGCGACATGAACGCGCAGGTCGCCAACGTCCTGCTGGCCGGCAGGGAGGCGAGCCTCGGCATCAGCCGGACCGCCGCCCTGGAGCGGTACGAGGATCGCCGCACCCAGGCCAGTCGCGCGGTCATGCAGGCCACCAGTCTCGCCGCCGGTGACAGCGGCCAGGACGACACCATCCGGGAGGTGTTGGACGGGATCGGCAAGTACGAACGCCTGGCGTCCCAGGCGATGATCCTGGACGCGCGCACGGAGGGCACGGGTCCGCTGCCGCAACAGGCGATCGACCTGTACCGCGAAGCCAACACGCTGATGAACCGCGACGTGTTGCCCAAGGCCCGGACGGTCACCGTGGAGAGTGACGAGTCCGTGCAGGGGACCTATGAACGCGCGCAGTCGCAGGTGAGCAACCTCCCGCTCTGGATCGCCGTGAGCGGGCTCGCCACGATCCTCGCCCTGATCGGGCTGCAGGTCTACCTGTCGGCGCGGTTCCGCCGCATCCTCAATCCGGCGCTCGTCCTGGCGACCGTCGCGACGTTCGTCCTCGTCGTGACCAGCCTCTTCGTGCTGTCTGTCGCGCAGGAGAACCTCACCGCGGCCAAGGCCGAAGGCCACGACAAGATCCTTTCGGTCTCCCGGTCGAGGGCCGCCAACAACACGTTGCAGGCCAACGAGGGAAGCTACCGTCTCGACGTACGCCAGAACGTCGCGTCGGCGGAGAAGCTGCGCGGCATCGAGGAACGGATGGGGCCCCTGCTCGACGGCTTCGCCAACACCGACCGCACGATGGTCGCGCTCATCAAGGATCACAGGCAGGCATTCGTTCGGGCGATCGCCGAGAGTGACAAGGCACTGAACGGTTGGCACCTGATCTTTCCCGGCGCCGTGGCCGGGATCGCTCTGCTCGTCCTGCTGGGCGTGCGGCCACGCCTCGCCGAGTACCGCTGAGCCGAGCGGGGTCCGGGCGCTTCGTTCCCGCCGTGTGTCGTGGTCCGGCGAGTCGTGGCCCTTGGTGGGGGAATGAGCGATTTGGCGAGAATCAGAAGGTCGTACGCACTGCTTTAGTGCATGGTGATCCACTCCATAGTCGATCCCTGTCAGGAATCTGGGTGCTGTCTCGTTCGGAGGGCAAGCGAACAGACAGGAGCACGATCATGCGGCACCGCATCATCGTCCTGGGGGCCGGATACGCCGGAGCCTCCGCCGCCGGGTTCCTCGCCCGCCGACTCCAACCCGCCGACTTCGAGATCACCGTCGTCAACGCCGAACCCGACTTCGTCGAGCGGATGCGCCTGCACCAGCTCGCCGCCGGCCAGAACCTGCGCCGCTACGGATTGGCGGAGATGTTCGCCGGCACCGGCATCCGGCTGCACCTGGCGCGCGTGACCGACGTCGACCCCGAGCGTCGGACCGTCACCGTGACCGACGGCGCCGGCACCGACCGGCTGGAGTACGACACTCTCCTCTACACACTCGGCAGCACGGCAGCCGACCACGGCGTTCCGGGCGTGGACGAGCACGCCTTCCACGTCGCCGGACGGCCGGCGGCGCTGCGCCTGCGCCAGCACCTGGATGAGCTGGGCGGAAACGGGACGGTGCTGGTCGTCGGCGGCAACCTGACCGCGATCGAGGCCGCCACCGAGATCGCCGAATGCCGCCCCGGCCTGCAGGTCACCCTCGCCACCACCGGCGAGCTGGGCGGGTGGCTCGGACCGAAGGCCCGCCGCCACCTGATGCGCGCCTTCGACCGCTTCGGCGTCGCGGTCCACGAGCACACCACGGTCGAGCGCGTCGAGGCGACGAAGGCCGTCGCCGCTGACGGCACCACCTTCTCCTCCGACGCGACCGTGTGGGCGGCCGGCTTCGCCGTCCACCCCATCGCCGCCGCCAGCGGTCTCGCAGTCGAAGATGACGGCCGGATCACCGTCGACCGGATGATGCGGTCGGTCTCGCATCCGGAGGTCTACGCCGCAGGCGACAGCGTCTACGCCATCGGCGAGAACGGTCGGCCGCTGCCGATGTCCTGCGCCTCTGCGGGGTTCACCAGGATGCAGGCGACGGCCGCGATCGTCGGGGACCTGACCGGTCGCAAGATCTCGACGACCCCGTTGGCCTACCTCGGCAACTGCATCAGCCTCGGAGGGAAGGACGCGATCTTCCAAGCGGTCGACGGCGACGCGCGGTCGACGTCGTGGTCGCTGCGCGGTCGGGCCGCCGCGCGCGTCAAGGCGTTCGTCCTCAACGGGACCGCCTGGAACATGGGCCACCCGACCTACGGACTGCCGACCCGCAAGCGCCGTCTCGCGACCACGACCGGAGGCCACAAGGAGGCGGTGGCCGCCTAGATGGCCGTCTAGGGTGGCGTTCGTGGACGCCGCCACCGTGGAGCGTTTCGAGGCCAACCGGGACCGGTTGGCCTCGCTCGCGTACCGTCTGCTCGGCTCGGCCGCCGACGCCGAGGACGCGGTGCAGGACGCGTTCCTGCGCTGGCAGGCCGCCGACCGGGAGCGCATCCAGGTGCCCGAGGCGTGGCTGACCAGGGTGGTCACCAACCTGTCTCTGGACCGGCTCCGTTCGGCGAGTAGGCGGTACGAACGCGCGGTCGGCGACGGGCTTCCCGAACCGCTCCTCGACGGCGACCCCATGCTGGGCCCGGCCGACACCGTTGAGCAGCGCGAATCGGTGACCTTGGCGGTGTTGACGCTGATGGAGCGTCTCTCGCCGATCGAACGGGCGGTCTACGTCCTGCGCGAGGCCTTCTCCCACAGCCACGCCGAGATCGCCGAGATCCTCGACATCACCGAGTCCGCGAGCCAGCAGCACGCCCACCGGGCCCGGCGCCGCATCGCGACCGAGCGCAACGTCAGTGAAGTCGACCATGCGTCCGCGCGCCGAATCGTCGAGGCGTTCGTCGACGCCGCCTCCTCGGGTCGCACCGAACGGCTGCTGGCGTTGTTGACCGACGACGCGACCGCGATCTCCGACGGCGCCGGGCTGGGCGGGAAGATCCTGCGGACCTCGGACCCCGAGCGGATCGCCGCCACGATGCGAGCCGGCTTCAAGCCGACTCCGGCGAAACGGAAACTGGCCGGCGGCTCCCCGGCGATCCACTCCGGCATGGTCAACGGCTCCCCCGCCATGATCGCCGCGCTCGAGGACCGGGTTGTCGGCGTGGTGATCCTGGAGGTCCGCGACGGCAAGATCGCGGCCCTACGCGGTGTGGCCTCCCCGGCCCGCCTCGGCCGCCTCACCGAGGAATGGCTGCGGCACGAGCACGATGACCCCCTCATCGAATCGTGGTGACCGAAAGCACCCGAATCTCTTGATCCGGTACTATGTTCGAACGCTCACCTCACGCCAGGCACCCAGGGATTCGTCGATGGGCAACGTCGTCCGCGCCGCCGCCCACGATCACGGTGCCACCTCGTCCGACCTCGCCCCCCTCGACTGGGCGGCTGATCCGTTCGCCGGGCAGTCCGCCCGAGATGCCCGGTGGCTTCGTCCGGGCGCCCACACGGTCGTCGGCGGACACGCCATCCCCGGCGGCATGATCTACCTCGGCCGGCGACTTCCGGCAGCGCGTGGCGGCCGGGTCGAGCCCGCACTCATCGATCCTGACCTGGAGCTCGCGCCCCGGTGTCCCGGGACCGACGGCAAGGACCTGGGCTACTGGCCGTCGTACGACCGGATCCCGCCGGAGAGCCGGGCCGCCTACCTGCACTGGCTCGCCGACGGTCGCCGCGCACCGGGGGTGCCGATCGGTTACGTGTTCCTCTTCTTCTACGGCCTCGAGCGGCGCCTCCTCCACGACATCATGGCCAACCCGTCCCTGCGTGCCGAGGTGCCCTTGCTGGCCGCGGAAGTGCAGGGCCTGCTCGAGGCCTACGGCACCCACGCGTCGTTCCGGCGCTATGCGACGGAGTTCTCCCACCTGCTCGAGCTGGTCGGGGCTCCCGACGAGACGCCATCGGACGCGTTCGCCGTCCCCGAGCTTCGGGAGCCGAGGTGGCCACCGCCGATGACACTGCGGCGGGCGTTGGGTGCGTTCGCCACCGAAGGACGTCGGCTGCCGGCCACCTGGGCGCTGGCGTGGGCGTGGTACCACCCCGACATCTCCCTGCGTACTCCCGCGTTCCGGTGCCGGGACGAGTTCGCGCGGTTGTTCACCGTGCGGTACGCGGATGCCCATGGTGAGGGTCTGCTCGTCGAGCCCGGACCCCGTCGCCTGTGCGTCGAGTACCAGCCCGCGAGCGCGGGTCTCCGGCCGATGCGGTACGGACGGGATGTTCCCGATCTCTACCTGGCGGACGAACCAGGCCGGCGGCTCGCCGAGTTGGTCGGCAGGGTCACCGACGACCTCGGTGCCTACAGCCGCTGGCTGCGCCGCCACGACCACCGGGGCGACACGATCGCGGCGGCGGCGTTGCTGCCGGCCGAGCTGGTGGTCGACGCGGAGGGGCGGGCGCTCGACCCGGAGGTCGCCGCGTGGCAGGGCTGGATCGAGCGCCGTCTCACTGGTGCATCATCGACCACTGTTGACGCCGGCGAGCTGATCGCCAGGTGGCCCACCACGGCAGCTGGCGCGATGACGCGACGGGAGGCCGCCGCCCTGTGCCGACTGCTCGGCCACCTCGGCATCGGTCTCGAACCGGACGTACGCATGGGTGGGCCGGCGCCGACCGCCGGTCAGGCCGCGGTGGTGTTCCGAACCGATGTCGACGTTCCGCCGGTGGCCGGTGAGAATTACGCGGCCGCCGTCACGTTCGCGCAGCTCGCCGCGGCTGTCCTGGCTGCCGACAGCCAGCTCGGCGAGGACCAGCGCCGGCAGGTGAGCGAACTGGCGTGCGCGGCCCTCCCGCTCGGCGCCGGTGAACGCCTGCGGCTGGGCGCACATCTGCACTGGTTGGCCACCTCGGCCCAGTGCGGCCTCACGGTACTGCGAAGGCGCCTCGACGGGTTGTCCGGCACTCTCCGGGCGAAGATCGGCGAGCTGCTCATCACGACCGCCACCGCGGGCGGCACGGTGCTGCCGCATCATGTGACCAGTCTGCTGACGAGTTACCGCCGACTCGGGTTGGACCCGGACACCGTGCCCAACCGCGTACACGCTTCGCTCACGACTCCATCTGCCATGTCGTCCAGGTCTGCGATCGCGCCCGCTTCCGCGCGGGCGCCGGTGCCCGCCGCGGCGGCGTCTGCACCAGCGGGTCTGGCTCCTCCTGCGCCCGTGGCTGTGCCCGGGCCTGTGCGCATGCCCACGCCGTTGCCCGCGAACGAACCGGTGACGGTGCAGGCGGGCGGCGCGGCTGTGGGCGAGTACCTCCTCCCGCGGCGACCATCTGCCGAGCCCGCTGTCCCAGCTCCGGATCCGGCACGGGTGCCCGCTCCGGACCCGCCCGCGCTGATGCCGCTGGACACCGCCGCGATCGAGGCCAAGCTCGCCGAGACCGCCACCGTTTCCACCCTGCTGCACCGCATCTTCGCCGACGATGAACCCGCCGAGGGCGATGCCGCGGGCGTGGCAGAGAACGAGCCGGATAGCGACGCGGAGAACGAGACAGGTAACGACGCGGGCGACCTTGCGTCCACCCACGCAGGGCGCTGCGACAACGAATCGGGCGGGGTCGAGCTCGTGCCCGGCCTCGACGCGCCGCATTCGGCGCTACTACGTGCCCTGGCCGAGCGTCCGGCCTGGCCGCGGGACGCCTTCGATGCCCTGGCGGTCGGGCTGGGGTTGTTACCGGCGGGTGCCCTCGACCTTCTCAACGAGGTCGCTCTCGACGCCGCCGACGAACCCCTCACGGCCGGCGAGGACGTCCTCGAGATCGACGACGACGTACTCCAGGAGCTCCTAGGGGAAACGGGATGAGCGAGCGCACCGAGCGAACCACCACGCCGAGCGCGCCCACGACCACGACATCCGACGCGGCGTCGACCCGGATCCGGCCACGGGATCGCGACACGTTGGTGCAGGCGCTGCGCGCGGGCGTCGTACCCCGCGCGGGACAACAGCACATCCAGGTCGGCCGCGTCGCCGAGGTCAAGGCCCTGGTGTCCGACATCGCCCGCGTCGACGACGGCGGATCGACCGCACGGTTCGTGATCGGCGAGTTCGGGTCGGGCAAGACGTTCTTCCTGCACCTGGTCCGGTCGATCGCCCTGCAGCAGAAGCTGGTGACAGTGCACGCCGACCTGTCGCCCGACCGGCGCCTGCACGCCACGGGTGGTCAGGCACGCAGCCTCTACACCGAGCTGATGCGCAGCATGGCCACCCGGGCCAAGCCGGACGGCGGTGCCATGGCGGGCGTCGTGGAACGCTTCGTGACCGCCGCGCTGGCGCAGGCGCGCGACAACGCCGAGGCTCCGGACGACGTGATCCGTGCCCGTCTCGCCGAGTTGGCGGAGCTGACCGGCGGCTACGACTTCGCCGAGGTCATCGCGGCGTACTGGCGGGGCCATGACACCGGCGATGACCAGCTGCAGACCGACGCGGTGCGGTGGTTGCGGGGCGAGTTCTCCACCCGGACCGAGGCTCGAAAAGCCCTTGGCGTACGTACGATCGTCGACGACAGCAACGTCTACGACCAGCTGAAGCTGCTGGCCCGCTTCGTCCGGCTGGCCGGCTACGGTGGGCTGCTGGTCTGCCTCGACGAGATGGTCAACCTCTACAAACTGGCCAACACCCAGGCCCGCAACGCCAACTACGAACAGCTCCTGCGCATCGTCAACGACAGCTTGCAGGGCAGCGCGGGAAGCCTCGGCTTCGTCTTCGGTGGTACGCCGGACTTCCTGCTCGACACCCGGCGCGGGCTCTTCAGCTATCCGGCCCTGCAGTCTCGGTTGGCCGAGAACACCTTCGCCACCGACGGATTGGTCGACCACTCCGGCCCGGTCCTGCGCCTCGCCAACCTCTCACCCGAGGACCTCTACATCCTGCTGGGCAAGCTGCGCCACGTGTTCGCCGGCGGTGACCCGGCGGCCTACCTGGTGCCGGACGAAGCGCTGGAGGCGTACATGCGACACTGCGCGTCCCGCATCGGCGATGCCTACTTTCGTACGCCACGCAACACGATCAAGGGTTTCCTCGACCTGCTCGCCGTGCTGGAGCAGAACCCTGGCGAAGACTGGCGGAAGCTGGTCGGCACGGTCGGTCTCGCGGCCGAGACGGATCCGGAGCTCGCGCCACTCGCCGACGACGCCGCGCCCGCTCCCGTCCGATCTGCCGGATCGCCTGATGACGACGACCTCACCAGCTTCCGGCTCTGACCCGCCGGCCGTCGCCGTCCCGGAGCCGCCGTCGACGTCGTCGGCGTTCGAACGCTTCCATCCCCGCGTACGTCAGTGGATCTGGGACCAGGGCTGGCAGTCGCTGCGGAGCGCGCAGGAGCACGCTGCCGCACCGATCATGGCCGGCGACCGTGACGTGATCGTCGCCGCCGCAACGGCCAGCGGCAAGACGGAGGCGGCCTGGCTGCCGATCTGCTCGGTCATCGCCATGCAGGCGGAGGACGACACCGCGGAGCCCGGCGTCAAGGCGCTCTACCTCAGTCCGCTGAAGGCGTTGATCAATGACCAGCACTCCCGGCTCGACCAGCTCTGCGAGCACCTCGACCTGCCCGTGCACCGCTGGCACGGCGACGTCGCGGGCTCGCAGAAGCGCCTCGTCACCCGTAACCCGGACGGCCTGCTGCTCATCACGCCTGAGTCGCTGGAGTCGCTGTTCGTCAACCAGGGCGAGAAGATCGTACGGTTGTTCGGCGGGCTGCGGTACGTGGTGATCGACGAGCTGCATTCGTTCATCGGCACCGAGCGCGGCGCGCAGCTTCGCTCTCTCCTGCACCGACTCGAGCTCGCGGTCAGGCACCGGATTCCCCGCATCGCGCTGTCCGCGACGCTCGGCGACTTCGGTGCCGCGGCGGAGTTCCTTCGTCCGGGGGCCGGACCTGAGGTGGCTGTCGTCTCCTCCGTCGACGCTGATTCGCCCAGAAATGACGACAGGACCGAGCTTCGCATGCAGCTGCGGGGGTACATCGCCGCGGATCCGGTCAAGGTCAACGCCGATCCGACCGGCGAGACCGGCGTCGACTATGACAAGGGTGCGATCGCCGACCACCTCTTCGCCACGCTGCGCGGCAGCGACAACCTCGTCTTCACCAACGCCCGCGGCCTGGTGGAGATCTACACCGACCTGCTCTCCCGGCGTAGTGCGGCCGCCAACGTCCCGAACGAGTTCCAGCCCCACCACGGCAACCTGTCCAAGGAGGTCCGGGAGCACGTGGAGGACCGGCTCAAGGCGTCCGACACCCCGACGACGGCGGTCTGCACGTCCACGCTGGAGATGGGTATCGACATCGGCTCGGCCGACTCGGTAGCCCAGATCGGTTCTCCGCTTGCGGTCTCGGTCCTGCGCCAGCGTCTCGGCCGGTCCGGCCGGCGCGGCCAGCCCGCCGTGCTCCGGATGTACGTCTCCGAACCCGAACTCACCGACCACACCCCACCCGCGGACGCCCTGCGCAGCCAGCTGATGCAGACGATCGCGATGGTCGACCTGCTGCTGGAGCGGTGGTACGAACCGCCTGACCTGCACCGGCTGCACCTGTCGACGCTGCTCCAGCAGATCCTGTCGGTCATCGCCCAACGCGGCGGCGCCGAGGCGGAGCCGCTGTTCGACGCGCTGTGCGCCCACGGGCCGTTTCGTACGGTCGACAAGGGAACGTTCGTCGCGCTCCTGCGCGCCATGGGCGAGGCGGACCTGATCAGCCAGGACACCGAAGGTCTGCTGCTCCCCGGGTCGGCGGGGGAGAAGCTGATCAACCACTTCAGCTTCTACACCGCGTTCACGACCGACGACGAGTACCGGCTGGTGTCGTACGGACGCACGCTCGGATCGCTGCCGGTCGAGTACCCGATCTCCGTCGGCAGCCTGCTGATCTTCAGCGGCCGGCGTTGGCGGGTGCTCGCGGTCGAGTCGCAGCAGCGGGTCATCGACCTGGCGCCCGCCCGAGGTGGGCGACCGCCGACGTTCCCCGGCATGGGCCCTGACGTCGCCGACGAGGTACGCCGCCGGATGCGTACGTGGTACGAAGCCGACGCGGTCCCGGTCTACCTCGACCGGACCGCGCAGCGCCTGCTGGCCGAGGGGCGCGCGGCATACCGGCGGCTCAGCCTCGACCAGCAGCCCCTTCTGTCGTGGGGACGCGACACCGTGCTGCTGCCCTGGCGCGGCGACAAGATCATGAACACCCTGTCGGTCGTCCTCAGGGACCACCGGCTCGAGGTCGGGCAGGACGGTGTGGCGTTGACCGTCCGGCGTACCAACGTCGTGGGTCTGTGGGAGCTCATCCGGCAGCTCGCCTGCGCTCCGCCGCCCGATCCGCTGGAGCTGGCCGAGAAGGTCGCGAACAAGGCGGCCGACAAGCACGACAACTACCTCGACGACGCCCTGCTCACCAAGTCCTACGCCGCCCGCAGTCTCGACGTGCCCGGCGCCTGGTCGGCGCTCCGTATGCTGGCCGAGACCCCTCGCCCCGAGTGACGGAGAGGTGGAGCCTTGCCGAGTTGTGATGCTGTCGTGTGTCGGCGACCCGGTGACATCGAGTGCGCGACGCTCGACCTGGCGCGCGTGGGTCCGGGGAAGTTGCTCGTACGGACTCTGATGTCGGGGGTCAGTACGGGTACCGACAAGTGGGTCATGCGCGGCACCTTCGGCTGGGCCGACATCACGTTCCCGGCTGTTCCTGGCTACCAACGGGTCGGAGTCGTGGAGGAGGTCGGATCCGACGTCGTCGGGTTTCGGATCGGGCAGCGGGTCGTGGCGACGAGCGGTCTCGGCTACGTCGAGGTGGGATCGG
>NZ_JBEEAB010000024.1:0-93393 GCF_040120725.1 Actinopolymorpha sp. B9G3
AGAGCGTCTACACCGCGCAGTGGGGCTACCTGATGGCCGCATCCGCGGCGGTGATCGCACCCATCATCGCCCTGTTCTTCTTCCTCCAACGCTACTTCATCGAAGGCGTCACGCTGACCGGTATCAAAGGCTGACACTCTCTCGATGACGACGGCATTCGCGGGCGCACGGGAGCGGTCACCCCCGGCGGTTGAGAACAGTGCAGATCAGCAACTTGGCGTGGTAGCGGGCCGGAGTGAGGAGAGACGATGGTTGTGATGACGCCGCATGAACGGCGGCGAGACCGCGCCACGGGGGTCCTTGAACGCCCCTCGTTCGCGGACGTGACGCTGGGCGAGGGCGTGCTGCACGAGCGTTGTGCTCTCAATCTGACTTACCTGGAGAGCCTCCGGCCGGAGAACCTGCTGCGTCCGTACCTTTTCGAGGCGGGCCTCTGGAGTTGGTCTGGAGCACTTGAGCCGACGGCCGGATCGGCCGCCCCTGCGGGTCCCCAGACATGGCATTGGGGTTGGGAGGCGCCGACGTCGGAGCTGCGCGGCCACATCCTGGGCCATTGGCTGTCGGCGGCTGCCCAGCTCCGCCGTCAGCGCCCGCGCCTCGATGCCACCGCCGACCTGATCGTGGCGGAGCTGGCAAGGTGCCAGCACTCCAACGGTGGTGGGTGGATCGCGCCGTTCCCCGAGAAGTACCTGGAGCGGATCGCTGCCGGCCATCGGGTGTGGGCGGCGCAGTACGTCATCCACAAGCTGCTTGCCGGGTTGTTGGACATGGCCACCCTTGGCGGCAACGAAACTGCGTTCGAGATTGTCCGTGCCGCGGCGAACTGGTTCGACAGCTGGACCGGTGGTTTCAGTCGTGAGCAGCTCGACGACATTCTGGACTGGGAGACCGGCGGGATGCTGGAGGTCTGGGCGGGCCTTTACGGGCTGACCGGCGAAAGCACGCATCTGGCGTTGATCGAGCGCTATCGGCGCGGACGATTCTTCGAACCCCTCCTGGCTGGCGAAGACGTGCTCACCAACAAGCATGCCAACACCCAGATCGCGGAGATCCTCGGCTGCGCGAGGGCGTACGAGGTCACCGGCGATGTCGAGTGGCGACGCATCGTGGAGGCATTCTGGGATCAGGCGATCATCAGCCGCGGGACGTACATCACTGGCGGTAGCAGTAGCGCCGAGATCTGGCAGCCACCCTTTCAGCAAGCGGCACGGCTCCACGACGTACAGGAGCACTGCACGGTATTCAACATGATGCGGGTCGCCGACTACCTGTATCGCTGGACCGGCGAGTCCGAGTACGCCGCATACTGGGAGCGGAACCTGATCAACGGAGTCCTGGCACAGCAGAACAGGCAGACCGGAATGGTCGCCTACTTCCTCCCTCTCGAGGCCGGAAGCCACAAGCGATGGGGCCATCCCACGCGTGACTTCTGGTGCTGCCACGGCACGTTGATGCAAGCGCACGCCAGCTATCTCGGCGCCGGGATCCACCTCGACGGTGCTGACCTACGTCTTGGACAGTACGTGCCGGCAACGTCGACCTTGACCACCCCGGCAGGGCGTGTGGAGATCACGATCTCCCCCGACCCACGGAGTGGTCTGGTCTTCGGTCAACGGCGCACTGACGAGGGTTACCAAGGCATCCAACACCTGCACGTCCCCCCGGCACCCGCAGAGCGTCCGTCAACGTCGCTGATCCGGATCAGGGTGCGCACCGAGCGGCCCGCCACCTTCGCTGTAAAGCTGAGAGTGCCGGACTGGGCCGTCTCGACGCCAACCCTCACGATCGACGGGCAAGGTGTCGCCGGCAACCAGGACGGCGACTTCCTCATACTCCGCCGCCGATGGTCCGACGAGATGATCGAGGTCGGCTTTACCTCCGAGCTCAAGGCACACCCATTACCCGGCCAGCCCGGTAGTGTCGCCTTCACCGACGGGCCAGTCGTTCTGGCTGGCCTGGTGGAGGAGGACCGAGCCCTCGTCGCGGATGTGCGCAACCCTCAAGCTGTGCTGCGGCCTGACCGCGAACGGGGGCACAGCTGGTGGAGCGCCCACACCTACCGGACGCAAGGGCAGGATCGAGGTTTCCGGTTCATCCCCCTTCATGAGGTCACCGACCAGACCTATTCGATCTACTTTCCCATTCGTCCTGCTTGACGGTGCGTTCGGCTCACCGCAGGCTCCTCGCGCTCGGTGTCGGCTCCTTACGCCCACAGCCACCGTAGCGACTCGGGCAGGATCGCCCCGCCGTGCTTGCCGTCGTGGGCGCCCGTGCCACCAACGAACGTGTAGTCGTATCCCCGGAACTTCAGCGCGGCCGCCATCTGCTGGTTGGCGAGCCACCAGTTCCCGGATGGTGTGTCGAGATCGTTCTCGCCGTCCTGCAGGAATACTTTGATGTCGCGCTTGGCCCATTTCCGGATGTAGGTGGGATATTCGTGGCCGCCGCGGATGTCGGTGAAGCTGCCGATGTGGCTGAGCACCCGGTGGAAAGCGTCCGGCCGCTGCCAGGCCACGGTGAACGAGCAGATGCCGCCGGAGGACAGCCCGCAAATGGCGCGCTGTTTGGGATCCGGCGAGATCCGGCAGGTCTTCTCGATTTCGGGAATCATCTCCTCGATCAGGAAGCGCGCGTAGGTCTCCGACATCGAGTCGTACTCGAGGCTTCGATTGGTGCTCTGCCACGGTGTCGCGGGCGGTGCCTCGCCGGCGTGGCCGGGGTTGATGAAGAGGCCGATCGTGACCGGCATGTCCCCCTGGTGGATGAGGTTGTCGAACACGACGGGGACGCGGAACTGGCCGTCCTCGGCCAGATAGGCATGACCGTCCTGGAACACCATGAGAGCGGCCGGAGTGTCCGCACGATACTGCGCGGGCACGTAGAGCCAGTAGTCACGGACGGTTCCGGCGAAAATTTCGCTCTGCCACTCATGGTGGGTCACTTCGCCCCGCGGCACGTCCGCCTGAGGCTCAGAATCCTTCGTGTACGCGTACTCCATCAGCGCGACTTCCTTTTCCAACCTGTCGGAACGACACTCGACGTCTCCGCCGACGCCAGCCTGACCTCAGGCGCGGAGTCTATCCAGGGCGCCACGTGAAGTCCGCGTCCGAAGCTGGGCCGACGTCAGCCGGCGCCAATGACACCATCGGATTCGAATGTTTCGGTCGCGTCCGCGGACGGAAGATTCCTTGACACGTTCAGATTGCGGATCTCATACTCCAAGCCGACCTCCGACGTCATGGGGCTCTGGGCGCGTGACACACATCGGTGTCCTCGTCCAGATGGGGAGAGCCGGTCGTCGCGACGATCCGCGAGGTCGAGTCGCCCAGCAACCCGCTGCCGAACGACGTCGTCAAGCCCGCCTTGCCCCAGAGGAGGTCGCGGTGCTCAGGTCGCCCGCTCGAATGACAAAGACCCTCGTCACCGTCGTCAGTGTTTCGGCCCTGGCTCTCGCACCAGCGGTCGTCGCCACGATCGGGACATCCGCCCAGGCCTCCGTCACCGCAGCGACCAGCGGCGACCGGGCAGCAAAACGCGACGGGTTACGCGATGTGGGTCCGCGACGCGTACGCATCGGTAGTGCTGTCGCGGTCGATGCTTTGCGTGATGACTCGTCCTACCGGGAGACGCTGGCGCGGGAGTTCAACTCCGTCACCGCCGAGAATGCCATGAAGTGGCAGAGCCTCGAGCCACAGCAAGGCGTCTTCAACTTCGGACCCGCCGACGAGATCGTCGACTTCGCCGAAGACCACGACCAGGCCGTCTACGGCCACACCCTCCTGTGGCACAACCAACTCCCCACCTGGCTCACCGACGGAGTCGCCTCCGGCGACATCACCGACGACGAACTCCGCGCCATCGTCAAAGACCACATCCAGACCGTGGTCAGCCACTACAAGGGACGCGTCGAAGCCTGGGACGTCGTCAACGAACCCATGGCCGACGACGGCAGCCTGCGCCAATCGATCTTCTACCAACACCTCGGCCCCAACTACATCGCCGACGCCTTCCGCTGGGCACACCAGGCCGACCCCGACGCAAAGCTGTACCTGAACGACTACAACGTCGAATGGTCCGACCCCGCCGACGGTGACTTCGGCCATTACCAACGCCACAGCGGCTACTACCAACTCGTCAAGAACCTCGTCGATGCCGGCGTCCCCATCGACGGCGTAGGAGTCCAGGGCCACTTCTCCATCAACGGCTACATGAGCCGAGTCACCGAGCCGTACGACCTGCCCCACCTGGTCGAGAACCTGCGCCAATTCTCCGACCTCGGACTCAAAACAACGATCACCGAAGCCGACCTCGGCATGCCCATGCCACCAGACTCGGTCAAACTCCACGCCCAGGCCTACGGCTACACCGCCCTGATGCAGATGTGCCTACAAACACCAGGCTGCGAGCGCTACACCGTCTGGGGCTTCACCGACAACTACTCCTGGATCCCCGGCCACCGCGCCGGATGGGGAGCAGCCACCCTCTTCGACACCACCTACCAACCCAAACCCGCCTACCAAGCACTCCACGCCACCCTCACCCTCGCGAGGTACGGCCGTCTCGGGCCGCCGCCGACCGGAGGACTGCGGGATGTCATGCCGCGCGACATGCGGATCGGTAGTGCTGTCGCGGTCGATGCTTTGCGTGATGACTCGTCCTACCGGGAGACGCTGGCGCGGGAGTTCAACTCCGTCACCGCCGAGAATGCCATGAAGTGGCAGAGCCTCGAGCCACAGCAAGGCGTCTTCAACTTCGGACCCGCCGACGAGATCGTCGACTTCGCCGAAGACCACGACCAGGCCGTCTACGGCCACACCCTCCTGTGGCACAACCAACTCCCCACCTGGCTCACCGACGGAGTCGCCTCCGGCGACATCACCGACGACGAACTCCGCGCCATCGTCAAAGACCACATCCAGACCGTGGTCAGCCACTACAAGGGACGCGTCGAAGCCTGGGACGTCGTCAACGAACCCATGGCCGACGACGGCAGCCTGCGCCAATCGATCTTCTACCAACACCTCGGCCCCAACTACATCGCCGACGCCTTCCGCTGGGCACACCAGGCCGACCCCGACGCAAAGCTGTACCTGAACGACTACAACGTCGAATGGTCCGACCCCGCCGACGGTGACTTCGGCCATTACCAACGCCACAGCGGCTACTACCAACTCGTCAAGAACCTCGTCGATGCCGGCGTCCCCATCGACGGCGTAGGAGTCCAGGGCCACTTCTCCATCAACGGCTACATGAGCCGAGTCACCGAGCCGTACGACCTGCCCCACCTGGTCGAGAACCTGCGCCAATTCTCCGACCTCGGACTCAAAACAACGATCACCGAAGCCGACCTCGGCATGCCCATGCCACCAGACTCGGTCAAACTCCACGCCCAGGCCTACGGCTACACCGCCCTGATGCAGATGTGCCTACAAACACCAGGCTGCGAGCGCTACACCGTCTGGGGCTTCACCGACAACTACTCCTGGATCCCCGGCCACCGCGCCGGATGGGGAGCAGCCACCCTCTTCGACACCACCTACCAACCCAAACCCGCCTACCAAGCACTCCACGCCACCCTCACCCTCGCCGGTCCCTGCGTTCACGACGACCTGCGAGAGACAGTGGTGGTCGGCAAGGTCGACAGCCGGGTGCGGAACCGGATGAACGCAGAGGGCTGCACGATCAACGACCTCATCCGCGACGACCGCGACTGGGAGAGCCACGACGCGTTCCTGCAGCACGTTCAGGACGTGACCAGCGCACTGGTCGCGTCGAAGCTCATCAGCCTCGGAGAGCGGGAACTCATCATGGACGCGGCCGGCCGGTCGGACGTGGGGCTCTAGGAAAGGCGGCCCAGTTGACGGTGCGAAAGCGTGCTATCGGACCAGTCGTCTGACTGCGAGTTCGGCGAGCAGCGCGGCTGCGTCAGGGAGCACGGTGTCGTCGAACGCGGCTCGTGGTGAGTGGTTGGCGGGCGCGGTGTCGGGATCGTCGCTGCAGCAGGCGCCGAGGAAGACGTACGCGCCGGGTACGCGTTCCAACACCCTGGAGAAGTCCTCGGCTCCGGTGAGCGGGTTGGCCAGCTCGTCGAACCGCTCCTCTCCAAAGACCTTGCGGATGGTTTCGGCTGCGAACTGGTGCTCGGTGTTGTGGTTGACGGTGGCCGGGTACTCGCGGGTGAAGCGCACGTCGGCGCGCAGTCCGTGTGCGGTCGCGATCTCCTCGCACAGCCTCACGGAGTGTTCGGCTACCTGGTCCAGTGCCTTTGCGGAGAAGGTACGGATGGTGGCCTCGAACGAAGCGTCGTCGGGAATGATGTTGCGGCGCGTACCGGCGTGGAACGACCCGATGGTGACGACTACCGGGTCGAAGACGTCGAACCTGCGGGTGACCATCGTTTGCAGCGCGGTCACCATCTCGCACGCGGCCGGCACCGGGTCGAGCGCGGTGTGCGGGGCGGATCCGTGGCCACCGGATCCGACGACGCGAACGAAGAGACCGTTGGACGCCGCCAGCAAGGTCCCGGGCCGAGACGCGAAGACACCTCGGGGGACGAGCCCCGACAACACGTGCAGGCCGTACGCCGCCTCGACAGGTCTGCCGGCCGCCTCGAGCACGCCTTCCTCGATCATCAGGCCGGCTCCGTCGAAGCCCTCCTCGCCGGGCTGGAACATGAAGACCACATCGCCGGCGAGCTCCTCCCGACGGGCGCAGAGAAGATGGGCGGCGCCGACCAGCCCTGCGGTGTGGAGGTCGTGACCACAGGCGTGCATGACGCCCTCGTGGCGGGACGTGAACTCCTCGCCGGAGAGTTCAGTCACCGGCAGCGCATCCATGTCGCCGCGGAGCAGAACGACCGGTCCGGGCCGGCCGCCACGCAGGACCGCGGTGATCGACGACAGGCCGGTGCCTGTGCTGATCTCGAGCGGCAGGTCCTCCAGTGCGGCCAGCACGTGCGCCTGGGTCTTGGGCAGGTCCAGGCCGATCTCGGGGATCTGGTGCAGCTCGCGGCGCAGCGCGGTCAGCTGGTCGGCAAGCTCGAATGCGTCGTCTCGAAGGCTCATCGGGTCTCCCTGTCGCCGGAGTCGAGCGGTCATCCACGCAGACGGGAACGATCCTACGGCGAACGATGTCGCGATCGTCGGTCCGAGAGAGATGAGCATGCAGAGCACATGAACTGATCGTTCTCGAATGACTCGTGGCGACATCTGTATGGTTTCCACGACCGATGGTCACACCGAGGACCAGACCAGCACGGCATCCCTGCTTGGCGGAGGAGACGAGCCACGTCAGGGCACCGGCCAGGATCGGACGGTGTACAGGGCTTCTGTGGATGCTTGTCCCAGTCGTCCGGCCGCGCGGATCGGTGCTGGTTGCCGGGTCCTCCGGCGCGGGAGGAGGCGAGTGCTAGCTCGAGAATCTCGACCACGTCGCGTCCCTGCTGCGCGGTGACCGGGAGCGGAGGGACGTAGCGTATCGCGGGATGCAGCTGCTCGTAGAAGTCGTCGCAGCCCCGCAGGTTTCCGTTGCCGGTCACGATGCGACCCGGACACCAATGAGACCGTGCATTCCTCAAGGCGGTCGGTACAGCTGCGTTTCTCAGCGGTTGCCAATTCTCAGAAGGGGCGGCTCTCCCGATGAAGATTACTGAAGTGGTTCCTTGGCTCGTCAGTTCGACGGCTTCGTCCTGGGGCGAGTTCTTGTTCGTCGAGGTGCGGACGGACGAGGGTACCAGTGGGTGGGGCGAGATTACGACCACCACGCGCACGGCGAACCGCGGGATCGCTGCAATGGTCCGGCAGACAAACGACCTGCTCGTAGGGGACGATCCTGCCAGGATAGAAGGCGTCTGGAACAAGCTGTTCCGAGCATTCACCTATATGGGTAGCCGCGGCGCTGGCACGAACGTCGTCAGCGCGATCGACATCGCCCTATGGGACATCCGGGGCAAAACACTCGGCCAGCCGGTCTGCGACCTGCTGGGAGGCCCGGTCCGCGACGACCTACTGATCTACACTCACCCAGACCAGAGGCGCTTCGCGACTCGCGACGGCGTGGTCGACGAGATCCGCAGGATCGTCGACTCCGGGCACACCGGCATCAAGGTGGACCCGTTCCCCCACGCACCGGGCGTCCCTCGGGCCAACGACCAATACCTCGACGGCAGTCTCAGCCGCGCCGACGAGCGGCAGGCCATGGAGTTGGTCACATTGATCCAAGAGACCGCCGGTCCCGATGTCGAGATCCTGATCGACGCCCACGGCCGGTTCGACGTTCCCACGGCAATCAGGCTCGGCCAGGCACTCGACCGGATCGGCGGCATCCATTGGTACGAGGAACCGGTGCCGCCGGAGAGCTATCACGCGCTCAAGCAGGTCCGCGAGCGGGTGGGCACACCGATCTCAGTGGGGGAGCGGCTGCACACACGCTGGGACTTCGTACCAGTTCTCGAGAACCAGCTCGCCGACTTTGTGATGCCCGACGTTACCTGGACCGGCGGTATCTCTGAGCTGAAGAAGATTGCGACGCTGGCGGAGGCCTATTACGTGCCGATCT
Organism: Actinopolymorpha sp. B9G3; assembly: GCF_040120725.1. NCBI lineage: Bacteria > Bacillati > Actinomycetota > Actinomycetes > Propionibacteriales > Actinopolymorphaceae > Actinopolymorpha > Actinopolymorpha sp. B9G3. The sequence goes on from NZ_JBEEAB010000024.1 coordinate 8,557, forward strand.
CACCGCACGACGCCGCCGGCCCGGTCAACCTCATTGCAGGTGGCCACGTGATGGCTACAGTGCCAAACTTCTACCGCATAGAGTCCAGTAGGTACGACCTTTCAGGTTACAGCGAATTTCTCGAGACGCCGCTGGACAATGCCAACGGCAGGTTGAAATTGCCCTCCAGCCCAGGGCTGGGAGTGGAGTTCAACCGGGAGTACCTTCGGGCACGCGCTCAGGACGGCTTCCATGGCTGACCTCACGCCCATCTCTAGCCGACTGGGGAGCAGATGAAGATTACCGGCATCACGCCGTACGTCCTCGGAACAAACGGTGGCCGACCGCAGCTGCTCGTGAAAGTGGCTACCGACGAGGGTATCCACGGATGGGGTGAGTCCGGGCTGACCAGCCGTGAGCGGGCAGTGTCCGGCGCCATCGAGCACTACGCGGGTTTCCTTGTCGGTCGCGACCCCATGCAGGCCGGTGCGTTGTGGCAGGAGATGTACCGAAGCCAGTACTTCGAAGGCGGACGGGTGCTTGCGTGTGCGATGTCGGCGATCGACATCGCCCTCTACGACATCAAAGGAAAGGCGCTCGGTGTGCCCGTCTACGAGCTCCTCGGCGGTCGCCAGCGAGATCGAGTCGAAACGTTCGCGTCAGTTGGAGCCAGGGAGCTTCCCGAACTCCTCGAGCGCGCGCAGGCGCTGATCGAACAGGGATGGCGATGCTTGCGGCTGCCGATGAGCGGAGGTGACAGCGACGACCGTAGCGTCTACGACCCGCGCGCTTGCATACCACGCACGGCAGCCCGGCTTACGACAGCACGGGAGGCACTTGGCCCCGAGCCGGTGCTGGGAATCGACTACCACCACCGGCTGAGCGTGGCCGAGGCAGCATCCTTCTGCCAGCGAATGCCCGAAGGCACCCTGGACTTCCTCGAGGAGCCGATCCGAGATGAGTCGCCAGAGGCTTACGAGAGCTTGCGGACCCTCACGAATGTCCCCTTCGCCATCGGCGAGGAGTTCGCATCGAAGTGGCAGTTCCTGCCTTACGTCGAGCGCGGCATCGCACAGTACGCACGGCTCGACATCTGCAACGTGGGTGGATTCACCGAGGCGGTGAAGGTTGCCGGATGGTGCGAAGCGCACTATGTGGATCTCATGCCCCACAACCCTCTGGGCCCGATATGCACAGCCGCGATCGTCCAGTTGTGCGCAGCGATACCCAACCACTCCTGGCTAGAGTGCAGAGAGACTTCCGGCGAACGAAATACCTCTCAAGAATCTCCCGTTTTCATCGACCGGCTGCACCTTGACGGAGCTGCATACCCCGTACCCGACCGGCCGGGCCTCGGGATCGACGTCGATGAGGCTCAGCTCAAGCTGGCCGTCACGGATCCGACCTATGAGGTACCCCACCTTCGAAGGCCCGACGGCTCTCACACCAACTGGTGAGGCGGCACTCCGCAACAGTGAACTGTGACCCGCGGCATGTTGGCTCGTTCGATCGGCGTCTCTCCAGACGAGTACGGTGCCCAGAGCGATGCTGCCGGTGGTCTCAACTTCCAGGACTGATGGTCTCAGTTACTCGACCCCGACGGGCACCTGCTCCTCCCGCTCATCTGACGGCAGCAGTGTCGACATCAGCTGAGGTTGGACCAAACGCGACCAGTCAGGCCTGTCCGCGGTAGCGGGTGTGCGTTGTCAGGGCAGCAGGCCAGCGTGCGCGAGCCGGTGGGCGACCGCGTCCCATGTCGGCTCGACGGCCTGCAGTTGGGTGTGGCAGGCGTCGTGGTTCTTGAATCCGCTGGATGTCGAGACACACACGATCGGCCCGTAGTGCTCTGGCATGCTGTGCGCAATCTGGCGTAGACCGGCAAGGCCGGCTGCCGCGGATGTCTCGGGCCACACGCCGGTCTTCGCCATGGCTCGGGCCGCCTGCGCGATCTCGGATTCGGTGACAAGGAGCACCTCACCGCCGCTTCCTGTCACGGCGAGGACTCCGCGGTAACCGCTGGTTGTGCAGCCGATGGAGTACGCCGTTGTCGGTCGGGCCTCGACGTGGGCGGCAGGGACGCCGGAACGCAGTGCGGCAGCGAGCGGGCCTCGCTGTTCGGGTTCGCAGGCGTACATCCGGGGCACGTTGCCCGAGAGGCCCAGGTCGCTAAGCTCGACAAAGCCCTTCCACACGCCGTAGAGCAGTTCGCCGTACCCAGTCGGAACGAACACCGCGCCCGGCGCTCGGCGGCCCAGCTGGAGAAAGACTTCGTAGGCGATGGTCTTGTAGCCTTCGGGTCCGAACGGGTGACCGGTGTGCGTGACGGTGCGGTTGCTGACCGGGTGGTAGCCGAGCCGTTCGACGATCATGCGTACGACGTCCCAACGTGCTTCTCGTGGGACGGGGAGTACGGTCGCGCCGTACGCGGACACGAAGGTCTGCACGGCGGGCGGGCCGTTGGCGGTGGTGACGAGGACGCACGGCAGACCGGCCGCAGCGGCGTAGGCCGACGCTGATGCACCATGGTTGCCGGCCGAGGCCACGACGACACCGGGAGAGTCGGAGAGGGCGGCGGCGCTGACCGCACACAGGTTGAGCCGGTCCTTGTGGCTCCAGGTGGGATTACGGCTCTCGTCCTTGACCATGACCTCGGCGTCGGTGCCGGCGTACGCGGCGAGCGACGGCAGGGACAGCAGCGGTGTGCCGCCTTCACCGAGGTCGAGCCCGGGCGCTAGTGGTGGTAGCAGCGGTGCCCAGCGGACGAGGCCTGGCGCCACCGGCTGTGTGAACAGGTCGGCTGGCACCCGTTCGTAGGCATAGGTGACCTCGAGGGGGTAGGCGACATCCGTGGAGCTGGTCTTCGGACAGCCGGCCGTCTGTGGCGGCCAGAGCGGATAGCTGACAGCTGTGTCGCCAAGGGAGCGTTGACCGGTCGCAAGCGAGTCGGTGTGGTGCATCGGTCACCGACCCCGGAGCCCGACGTAGAAGGTGGTGACGGGTTCGGTGGAGGTGGACCAGATGCTGTGTGCGGTGCCGGCTTCGATGATGAACGCATCGCCGGCCCGGATCGGCGATATCGTGCCGGTTGAGGCGACGACTCCTTCTCCGCTTATGACGTAGTAGAACTCGGCGAAGTCGTGTGTGCCACCGAGTTGGGCGTCTGGGGGCCGTTGTTGGTACGAGATGACGCTGGCTGACGCGGTGTCAAGGCCGGGCACCGTCGAGGAGTTGAGGAGTCGCCAGATGCTCCGCCTATCGTTGGTGTCGGCCGCGATGTTGTCAGTGCGGGTCACGTGGACGGTCATGCGGTGGATCCCTTCTGTGTCTGGCCGTTGCCCTGCGTCTGGCCGTGCTGTGGCTGTCCGTTGGGTTGGGTCGCGCCGTCGTTGGGGTGCCAGCAGGCGACCTGGTGGTCGGTGCCGTGCAGTTGCGGCACCGCTGTTCGGCAGGGTCCCGCGTCGGCGCGTTTGCAGCGTGGGTGGAACGCGCATCCGTCCGGTCGGCTGAGGGCTGATGGCAGCTCGCCGGGCAGCAGGAGGTGTGGCCGGGTGGTTGTGGGGTCCTGTGACGGTACGGCTTGGACGAGGGCGCGGGTGTAGGGGTGGCGGGGCTGCTGGAGGACCTCGTGGGTCGGCCCGACCTCGACCAGGCGGCCGAGGTACATCACGCCGAGCCGGTCGCAGGCGCGCGCGAGTACGGACAGGTCGTGAGAGATCAGCAGGATGGCGACCCCGAGGTCGGTGGCGAGCCGGCGGAGCAGGTCGATGACGCCTCGCCCGATCGAGCGGTCGAGCATCGACACCGGCTCGTCGGCGAGCAGCACCTGTGGGCGTACGACGAGGGCACGTGCGATCGCGACCCGCTGCCGTTCACCGCCGCTGAGTTGGTGGGGCCGGCGGGTCAGGTAGCGCTCGACCGGTTTGAGCTCGGCGGACTCCAGCGCCCAGAGGACGCGTTCGTGTAACTCGGTGGTATCGAGGCGGGTTTGGGCTAGCAGCGGCTCGGCGACGGCCCGCTCCACTGTGAAGCGGGGGTTCAACGACTGGAACGGGTCCTGGAAGATCATCTGGATCTTGCTCCGGACGGTCCGCCATTCGCGCGAGGACAATGCGGTGAGGTCGGTTTCCGCCAACCTTGCTCCACCCGCCGCAAGGGGTGCCAGGCCGACCAGCGCCGATGCGAGAGAACTCTTGCCGCAGCCGCTTTCCCCTGCCAGGCCGAAGACCTCGCCCGTGCCGATGCTCAGGTTGACGTCTTCGACTGCCGCCACCTCGTGCCGGCGGGCCAGGGCCGCGACTCCTCGCCCGGTCGCGTACCGGATCGCTGCGCTGTCGACGACAACTGCCGGCTCCGGCCTGGCTTCTCCAGCCGGCCGTTCCGAGGCCGGCAGTGCGGTGTCGAGCAGCTCTCGCGTGTACGGGTGTTCCGGCCGACCGAAGACCTTCCGTACCGCGCCGGCTTCGACCGTCTGGCCTTCGCGCAGCACGTACACCCGATCACACAGTTCGGCGGCGACACCCAGGTCATGGGTGATCAGCAGCAGGCCCAGCCCGAGTTCGCGTTTGGTGGTCTCCAGCACCTGCAGGATCCGGTCCTGTACGACGACGTCGAGTCCGGTGGTGGGTTCGTCCGCGATCAAGAGTGCGGGCTTGAGCATCGTCGCCATTGCGATCAGTGCCCGCTGACGCATGCCACCGGAGAACTGGTGCGGATAGTCGGAGGCGCGGTCGGCGTTGATCCCCACGCCTTCCAGCGCCTCGCGGGCCGCGGTGGCCGCTTGTCGCCGGGACATCGACGTGTGTGTACGCAGCACCTCCATCAACTGCCGGTCGACGCGGTGCACCGGGTCGAGGGAGTTCATCGCCGCCTGCGGGACGAAGGCGAGCTCGTGCCAGCGCAGCCGTCGCAGGTCCGCCGGCCGCGCGGTCGCGAGGTCCTGTCCCTGGAACCGGACGCTACCGGTCGTCTGCGCACTCGACGGCAGCAGCTGCAGGATCGCCTTACCGGCGGTGGTCTTTCCCGACCCGGACTCGCCGATGAGTCCGACGGTCTCGCCGCGTTCGAGTGTCAAGGAGAGCGTGTCGAGCGCGCGCACCGAGCCGTCAGTGGTCACGAAGTCGACCGTGAGGTCGCGGACGTCCAACAGTGGTGCGTTCATCCGAGCCTCATCTCTCTCCGGCCGCTCTGGACGGCGTCGTAGGCCCGACCGAGCAGGGATACGGCAAGGACAAACAGCATGATGGCGAGCCCGGGAAACAGCGCCCACCACCAGGCGGTCCGCATCTGCTGGGAGGTGAAGGCGTCGAACATCACGGTGCCCCACGACACCGAATCGGTGGGAGCGAGCCCGAGGAAGCTCAGACTGGCCTCGGCGAGCACTGCTTCGGCGACCAGCAGCATGCCGTAGAGCAATGCGAGAGACACGACATTCGGCGCGAGGTGGGTGTAGACGACGCGCCGGCCGGTCGCGCCGCCGACGACCGCCGCCTTGACGAATGGTCGTTCCTTCAAGGTGAGTACCTGCGAGCGCACCACTCGCGCCGTCGTACGCCAGAACAGCGAGGCGACAGCAAGGACCAGCACGACGTCGGAGCGTCCGAGAACCCCCACCAATACGATCGCGAACGGGAGAAAGGGGATCGCGTAGGCGCTGTCGGTCAGCCGCATGAGAAAGGCATCGACCTTGCCGCCGAAGTAGCCGGCGATCAAGCCCACGTTGACACCGATGACCACCGTGACAAGGGCGGCAACACCACCGACCGACAGAGTTCGCCGCGTCCCCCAGATCACCTGGCTGAAGATGTCCCGCCCGAAGTTCGTGGTGCCGAACGGATGCTCCAGACTCGGCGCGAGCAGCCGATCCAGTCGTCCGTCGACACCGCGGATCCGGTCGAGCGGGCCGTACGGCGCAAGCACGGGGGCGAGCGCCGCGACCACGACGAAACCCACCAGCAAGACGATGGCCGCCTTGCCCCCCGGCGCCCGCCACAGATCACCAAGAACAGTGAGCGCCGCACTGCCGAGCCGCCCCGGTCGCAGCCGGCCTCTTCGCACCGGTGCCGGCGGTGCGGCTGGCGGCGTCGGCACGGTCTGCGTGGTCATGCCAGCCTCACTCTCGGATCCAGGTAGGCGTAGAGAATGTCGACTGTCGTGTTGACAGTGACCGCCAACAGGCCGGTGAGCAGGAAGACGCCCTGCATCATCGGATAGTCGTAGGTGTTGACGGCATTGACGATCTCTCGACCCATCCCGGGCCAGGAGAAGACCGTCTCCACGATCACCTGCCCGCCGATGAGCACACCCGTCAACGCCGGCATCAACGTCACCACCGGCAGGAGCGCGTTCCGCGCCGCGTGCCGGTAGATGATGCTCCGCTTCGAGAGTCCTTGTGCTCGAGCGAGTTCGATGAAGTCCTCGTGAAGGTTCTCCTTCATCGCCGTACGCATCGTCAATAGCGGCTCCGGCATGAAGAACAGCGTCATCACTGCCAGCGGAAGCGCCAGGTGCCACAGGAAGTCTGTGGACATGACGGCGGCTAAACCGGTGGCGCCTCCCTGTCCGGGCGTCCGCATTCCCACCGATGGCAGCCAGCCAAGGTGTAGGGAGAACAGCAGCACCGCAAGCGAGGCGGTCCAGAAGATCGGCGCCGCCTTCACAGAGAAGGCAAAGTTACGCACCAGCCGGTCGATCCAACCGTGCCGCGACGCCGCGATCAGCGCACCGATCGCGGTGCCAAGCAGCAGGGCGAACACGATCGCCGGCACCACCAGCACCGCGGTGTTGAAGAGCTTGCCTGTCAGGATTTCGGCGACCGGTTGTTTGTACTGGAACGAAACCCCCAGGTCGGCCCGCGCCAGCCGGCCGACGTACTTGACGAGCTGCGCGGCAACCGGCTCGTCGACGCCATACCGCTCCCGGAGCACATCCTGCACCGACGGGTCGAGATTCGGCCCGATGACGGCGGCGCTCGGATCACCCGGAACCGCCCGGAAGAGCAGGAACGTCGCCGGTACGAGCACCGCGATCGTCACGGCCATCAAAGCCAGTCTGGACAACGCGTATCGAGCCAGTGCCATTCAGCACTCCTCGCTCTTAGGAGCCGGCCTGCTTGGAGTCGTAGATCCGCCGGTCGGTCGAAGACGACGGGAAGTAGAGGCGGTCGTCTTCCCCGAAGGCGTATCCGCCTTTGCGCAGTTCAGCCATGGCCGTCTTCTGGCTTGTCGGGAAGGCCTTGAGAGGCTTGTCGTACCACTTAGTACTGGGTGCGATCACCGAGCCGGCCGAATTGCCTTCACCTTCGAACACGACGTCGATGATGTCCTGCGACGGCACCAGGAACGACAGAGCACGCCGGAAGTGCCGGTCGTCGAACGGTTTGCGGCTCACGTTGTAGTGAAGGCCCACCCAGCCATGGCTCTCGACAGACATGACCTCAACGCCGTCTGTTGCCGCCAGTTTCTTGAGCAGGGTTGCACTCATGAAGTCACCCAGCATGTCGATCTCGCCGCTTTCCAGCGCGCCGATCTCCGCTTCGAGGCTTCCCAGTACCGCGAAGGTCACGCTGTCGACCTTGGGGGCAGCGAAGTGCTGGCGGTTGGCGGTGTACACCAACTGGTCACCGAGCCGCCGGGAGCCGAAGCTGAGCGGACCCGATCCCACCGGCTCATCGTTGGCGTACCGCGCCGCATCGCTCACCTTCTCCCACACGTGACGGGGAAGGATCGGCAGCTGAGTCAGCACGACGGGGACGAACGACGCTGACGGTGCGGTCAGCGTGATCACGACCGCGTCCCCGTCCACCTCGACCGAAGAGACGATCTCCAGCTTGCTCGCGAAGAGCGGAGACTCCTGCTTTTTCAGGTAGTCGATGGTGAACGCGACATCACCAGGCATCACCGGGTTGCCGTCACTGAATCGCATGCCGGTCCGGATCTTTGCCGTGATCCGTGCGCCGTCCACGGCCACCTTGGTCGCCGCCCACGGCTCGACTGCGCCGGTCCGCCCGATCCTGACCAGGCTGTCATAGATGTACGACAGCGGAATCTGAGCCTCGCTAACCTCGACGCTGACTGGGTTCAACGAGGGTGGTTCGAACGTCGTACCGAGGACCAACCCGCGGCGGGGGGTCTTCGGTGTAGCGGACAGCAGGTTCCAGATGTTCGCGACCGGGCTGCCGGCGGCTTTGGTCACGCGGTCCCAGCGGTCTGAGCGGTAGGCACCGCCGATGAGCATGTGGACGATGGGTCGGGCAGGCTGTTGCTGATAGAGCATCTGTTGTGCCTGTGCGACCAGACGCATCCGCTCCGACTCGTCGATCGCCCCACGCTGAGCCTCGTAGAGCTTGTCGTAATCCTCGTTCGCGTACTGGCTGAGGTTCGAGCCCTCAGCGGTCGCGTTCGCAGAGTAGAAGCGGCTCAAGAAGTTGTCGGGGTCAAGCCGCTCCGCCGTCGGGTCGTATGTGGTCACCGAGACGTCGAAGTCCTTGCCGGTGAAGGTTCTCGCGGTCAGCTCCGCACCGCGTATCGCCGTCAGCTCGACCGGGATGCCCGCGTCCTGCCAGGCTTCGACGATCAATCGGCTCTGTTCGTACCGGCTCGGATCCTCAGAGGCGACCTTGGTCAACAGCTGGAACGAAGGGACGGGCCTTCGACCGGCGAGGTCTTCGGCGATCGGTCGCGCCACATTAGCGGCGGATCCCGTGGTCTCCTTAGGCGTCGCACAACCGGTGAGCAACGCACCGGCAGAAAGCACTCCCGCTCGAAGTGCCACTCGTCGCGTTAGTGTCATCACGCCTTCCTTCCATCACGTGATCACAGAAGTGGATTTGGAGTCCGCGACGTCGGATGTCGCCATCTCCTTCTTGCGCGCCAGGTAGCGTGCCCGCGCCTCCTGGCTCGCATGGTGCGCACTGAGCTCGTGGAGCTCGGGTGGTTCATGGCCGTCCACAACCGGATTCACGTGTACGGTCACATGCTCCAGGTGGCGGATGCTGTGCAGGAGTTCATGCTGTACCTCCTCCGCGACCCGGTGTCCGTCGAGAATGCTGAGCGTTGCGTCGACGGAAATCTCGACGTCACCCTCCAACCGGTGACCGCTCCAGCGGGCCCGAGCCCGACCGACCCGCACAACCTTGGTCACCGAGGCCGCGGTGTTGCGGATGGCGGAGACGATGCCCGGCTCGACGCCATCCATCAGGCGGCGAACGATACTGCGCAGCGAGTTGACGAGGATCCACAGAATCGCGCCGGCAATCAGGAGCCCGATCAGCGCATCGGCCTGGGGGAACCCGAGCCATACCCCGATGACGCCGACCACCACCGCGATCGAGGTAAGGCCATCCGCCCGAGCATGCTGACCCTCGGCAATCAGCGCAGCCGAACCGATGCGCCGTCCCGACCGGATCCGGTAGATCGCCACGATCTCATTACCCGCGGCACCCACCAACCCGGCAGCGAACACCCAGCCCAGGTTGGACAACGGACGCGGCTCCATCAACCCTCGTACTGATTCCCAGATGATCAGCGCGGCGGATGCGGCGATCACGAGGGAGATGAAGACCCCGGCGAGATCCTCCGCTCGCCGATAGCCGTAGCTATATCTCTCGGTTGGCTTCCGGCGACCGAGCCTGAACGCCAGGACCAACGGAATCGTGGTCACGGCGTGCCCGAGGTTGTGCAGGGTGTCGGCAAGGAGGGCCAGTGACCCGGAGGCAGCGAAGATCACGATCTGCAAGATCGCGGTCGCCATCATCCCTGCCAGACCGATCCACGCGGTGCGGATGCCCTCCCCTCTCGCCTCCTCCGCGGACTGGATCGACTCGTTGGCGTCGTGGGAGTGCGGGATCAGCGCATCCTTCAGCCGTGCCTTCCAACCAGTCCCGTGATCGTGCCCATGCCCGTGGCCGTCCCCGTGCCCATCCCCGTGGCCGTGTCCATGCCCGTGGCCGTGCCCATGCCCGTGGCCGTGCCCATGCCCATCCGCGTGGCCGTGCCCGCCTCCATGCCCGTGACGGTGATGTGGCGCTGATGCGGCCGGGATATCACTGACCGACGTTCCTCCGGCACTCTCTGCCGCTGGATCTGGGTGCTCATGGCTCACGTCGCGCTCCGCCATCTGTGTGAACTCTCCTGATGTGGTTTGTAATGTATCAGCGCGTACATTACGCTGATGTAGTGGCAAGTCAAGACTTGGTTAAGCCGCGCGACGGGCGCACCGTGACCGATCAGGCGTACGCGCACCTCAGGCACCAGATCCTGATCTGCGATCTCGCGCCCGGAGCCGAACTCCGCGAGGCGAACCTCGCAGAGTCGACCGGCTTCGGACGAACCCCCATTCGTGAGGCCCTCAGGCGGCTGGTGCACGACGGACTCGTCGAGGTGCGGCCGCGGCAGGGATACCGCGTCGCGCCCATCACGCTCGACGACGTGCACCACGTGTTCGAGCTTCGGCTGATACTGGAGCCGGCCGCTGTCGAGCTAGCCATCGCGCGCGCCTCAGATGAAGCCCTTCAGGAGCTCCATCCCCTCGCCCATGCGGCACGGAGGCCGGATGATGCCGCGACCTACGAGCAGTACCTCCTAGACCACCTGGGGTTCCACGCGGCGATCGCCGAGTGCTCCGGCAATCCGCGGCTGGCGCGCTCCGTGCGCGATCTCCTTGCCCAGATGCAGCGGCTGATCTTCCTCAGCGTCAGCGCGCGGGACGCCAACTCACCGCCTGACGAGGAGCATCACGACCTGTTCGACGCGATCGTCAAGCGGGACTCCGCCCGGGCGAGGGAGATCATGATCGCGCAGATCGAGGAGAGCCGCCGACGCGTCGCTGATGCGCTCGTTTCCCGGCTGATGGATCCCCGACACGCCGCGCTCGGAAGCGTCAACATCGCTCAACCGCGATAAGGCCGGGGTAATCCTGAGCCTGACCCGTCTTGAGAGCCGGGGCTACCGATTGGCGTCTTGCCACGGTGACATGCGTAAGCGCGTCGATGAGCTCGGCGCAAGAGCGGAAGCGTGAGCGGATGGTGCCGATCGGGCATCCGCAAACCGTTGCGTCCGCGAGATCCTCCGGGACCACCACGGCATCGCACACGTAACCCTCCAGGTCGAGCCCGCGAGCCACACCGGATGAAGCTCGGCTGGTAATCAACACCCAGAACGGACGACCAACATGGTGGCCTGGCTTGCGCTGACGCTCTACCAGCTCGGGATCCTGACCGCATGGGTGACGCGGACCGGGGTGTGAGGGAGGGGTAGGTCGTTGGCGGCAGGATGGAAGCGCGACCTGTCCGTTCTGCTCGACGCGCTCTGATGCTGTCCGGCTCGTGAGATAGTTTCAAAAACTATTGAAACTTCTGAGTAGCACTGGCTTTGCTTGCTCGCATGGGCGAGTTGCAGGAGTACGTCGAGGAGATCGGGCTCTACTTCGCCGGGGTCGGGCTGCCGCGCATGCCGGGCCGGGTGCTCGGCTGGCTGCTGGTCTGCGATCCACCGCATCAGTCGGCCGATGAGCTGGCGGCCGCGCTGCAGGTCAGCAGCGGGTCGATCAGCATGGCCGTGCAGATGCTGGTCCGGGCCGGTGCGGTCGAGCGGTACGCGAAGCCCGGCTCGCGTCGCACCTACTACCGGCTTCGGCCCGGTTTCTGGTTGCACGAGGCCGAGGAGAAGGCCAAGCAGGCCGCCGAATGGCACAAGCTGGCCGACCGTGGCCTGGAGATGCTCGGCCAACTCGACGAAGACGGTGGCGACGACCGTTCACAACGGCTTCGCCAGATGCGCGACATGTACGCGTTCCTCGAGGTCGAGTACGCCCGGATCGCTGCCAGGTGGCGATCCGGGAAGACAACTTCCAGTTCTGAGGAGTCGGGGTCATGAGCGCTGCCAACCCTGTCGTGGCAGTCGACGGTCTCACGTTCACCTACCCGAAGTCGGCCGAGCCGGCCGTACGCGGGATGAGCTTCTGCGTCGAGGAGGCCGAGGTGTTCGGGTTCCTCGGCCCCAGTGGCGCCGGGAAGTCCACGACACAGAAGATCCTGATCGGCCTGCTGTCCGGCCACGGCGGAGCGGTGAGCGTGTGGGGCAAGCCGCCAGCGGCGTGGAAGTCCGAGTACTACCGGCGCATCGGCGTCTCGTTCGAGCTGCCCAACCACTATCAAAAGCTGACCGGGCTGGAGAATCTGGAGTTCTTCGCCTCGCTGTACCCCGGCGAGAAGGAGGACCCGATGGCGCTGCTGGACCGGGTCGGGCTCGCCGAGCACGCGAACCTCCGGGTCGGCAAGTACTCCAAGGGCATGCAGATGCGCCTGGTGTTCGTCCGCGCCCTGCTGCACAAGCCGCGGCTGCTGTTTCTCGACGAGCCGACCTCGGGCATGGATCCGGCCAACGCCCGCATCGTCAAGGAGATCATCAGGGAGCTGCGCGCCGAGGGCCGCACTGTGTTCCTGACCACGCACGACATGACCACCGCCGACCAGCTGTGTGACCGGGTGGCGTTCGTCGTCGACGGGCAGATCGCCGCGCTCGACACTCCAGAGGAGCACAAGGTACGCCGTAGCCAGCGCACAGTCCGCGTCAGCTACCGCACATCGACCGTCGAAGAGCTGCAGTACAAGGACTTTCCGATCGACACACTCGCCGATGACGACACGTTCGCGACGTTGGTACGCAACCGGCAGGTCCAGGCCATACACAGCCAGGAGGCCAGCCTGGAAGACGTCTTCATCGACCTCACCGGACGGACACTGCAATGATCACCTCGGTTGTCCGGCCTCTCCGCGCTGTGGTCAAGCTGGACCTGCGGCTGCAGTGGCGTTACGGATTCTTCTACGCCACGGCGTTCTCGATCGTGCTGTGGGAGGTCGTCGTCGTTCTCATCCCGGACGGGCTCAAGCTCACGGCCATGCCGTACATCGTGTTCGGCGACTCGGTGCTGATCGGGTTCTTCTTCATCGCCGGCGCGGTGTTCTTCGAGAAGGGTGAACGCACCCTGTTCGCCCTGCTGTCCACGCCGGTGCGGTTCGGGCACTATCTGACCGGCAAGCTTGCCACGTTGAGTCTGCTCAGCCTGGTAGCGGCCGGTGTGGTGAGCGTCAGCGGAGCGGGCGCCGCGTTCGACCCGGGCATGCTGTTCCTGGCCGTCGTGCTGTGCACGTTGCTGTTCCTGCTCTGCGGACTCATCTCCGCGGCACCGTTCCCGTCGATGACCGACTGGCTGATCCCGTCCACGGGTGTGATCGCTGTGCTGAACGTCCCCCTTCTGGCCTACACCGGCATCTGGGACCATCCCGTGTTCTACCTGCTCCCGACCCAGGGATCCCTGCTGATGTTGGGATCCGCGTTCGGCCAGCTCGATCTGAGCGGCTGGCAGGTGGCATACGCGCTCGCGTACCAGCTGCTGTGGATCGTGGGACTGGCCTGGCTCGCGCGGAAAGTCTTCGACCGTTACGTCGTGGCGAAGGAGGGAGGCGCGTGAGCGCAACGCAAGCGGTCCTGGCGTTCGGCCGCAACGACCTGAAGAGCGTTCGGCGTGACACCATCATGATCGGTGTCGGGTTGGGACCGTTCATCTACGCCCTCGCCATGTGGTTCCTGCCGCCGCTGACCAACTTCCTGCAACGGCAGTACGCCTTCGACCTGACGCCGTACCACGTGCTGATCGTGAGCGGGTTCGTCATCGTCGGCCCGATCGCCGTGCTTGGCGCCCTGTGCGGGTTGATGCTGCTCGACGACAAGGATCAGCACACTCTCGCGGCACTGCGGGTCGCGCCCATCCCACCGCTCACCTACCCGCTCTACCGCGCTGCCGTGACCACGCTCGTCTCCGCGGTCTCGATCGTCGCCGCGCTCGCGCTCACCATGCAGGTACCGGCAGACCTCGTGCTGAAGTCGGTCCCGATCGGGCTGGTCTGCGGCACCGGCGCCGCCGTCGTCGGACTGCTCATGCCAGCCGTCGCCAGCAACAAGGTCGAAGGCCTGGCCGTCATGCGCGCGATCGGCATGCTGCTGTTCGGACTGCCGATGATCCCCTGGTGGCTGGACTCGCCCGCGCACCTCCTGTTCGGGCTGCTGCCGACGTACTGGCCCGCCAAGGCTTACTGGCTCGCCGCCGAGGGCGCGACCTACTGGCCGTACATCGTCGGCGGGATCGCCTACAACTCCTTGCTGGCTTACGTTCTGCTCCGCCGGCTCGGCAGATCCGCGCAAGCCTGATGAGCGACGCGTCTCCGAGGCGAACGAGATGATACGAATTACATATCGATACCGTCTCGTAAATGAAAAGAGCGGAGATGGACACCACCCAGGTTCTGGTGGTCGGTGCTGGCCCGACCGGGTTGACGCTGGCCTGCGGTCTACGTCTGCACGGCGTGCGCGTCCGGCTGATCGATCGCGCGCCCGGGCCGGCCGTCACGTCGCGGGCGAACTTCCTGCACGCGCGCGGGTCCGAGGTGCTCGGCCGGCTCGGTGCGCTCGGCCGACTGCCGGAGGAGTCGCTGCGGGCGATGCGCATCACGACGTACCTCGGCGATCGCCCGATCGCGAGGCTGGAGTTCGGGGATCCGGGCCTGCGGACCGCCGCTCCGCCGATGGTCGTGTCCCAGTCCAGGGTCGAGGCCGCACTTCGCGACCGACTCGAACAGCTCGGCGGCGCGCCGGAATGGGGCACCGCGCTCGTCGACGCCCGGCAGGAGCCCGACGGCGTGGTCGCGACCCTGAGCGACGGGCGCACCGTACGGGCCTCCTGGCTGGTCGGCTGCGACGGCACCGGGAGCACGACGCGCAAGCTGGCCGGCATCGGCTTCCCCGGCGTCAAGCTCAGCGAACGGTTCCTGCTGGCCGACCTGCGGCTCGACTGGGATCTCGACCGCAGCGGTACGACCGGCTGGATCCATCCCACCGGCATGCTCGGCGCGATGCCGATGCCCGACCCGGACGGTCGCAACGACCTGTGGCGGCTGATCGCCTACGACCCTGGGTACGACGACAAGCCCAGCGAGCATGAGATTCTCGAGCGATTCCGGAAGATCCTGCCCGAACGTTCCGAACGAGCCGTCCACATCGGCGACGCGGAATGGCTCTCGCTGTTCACCGTGCACCGCCGGCTGGCAGAGCGCTACCGGCAGGGCCGGATCCTGCTCGCGGGCGACGCGGCCCACGCGCACGCTCCGTTCGGTGGGCAGGGCATGCTCACCGGCGTCGGCGACGGGGAGAACCTCGCCTGGAAGCTCGCGCTGATCGTGCGCGAGTTGGCGGACGAGCGACTGCTCGACACCTACGAGGCCGAGCGCCGGCCGCTCGCGACCGACGTGTTGCGCGGCACGAGCACCGTGACCAGGATCAACGTCGCGAGCAACCCGTTCGGCCGGTTCCTGCGCGATCGGGTGGTGGTGAAGTTGTTCAACCTCTCGCTGGTCCAGCGCTGGACCACCTACACCACGTCCCAGCTCTGGGTGAGCTACCGGAAGGGCCCACTCGGTAACCGGGGCGGGCCCAAGCCGCGGCCAGGCGACCGCGTGCCGGATCTGCCGGTCGTACGTCCGGACGGCACCGCGTCCCGGCTACACGCCGAGCTCGGCCGGCGGTGGGCCCTGCTGATGCCACCCGCCGGCGGGGGCGACGACCTCGACGCGATCGCCGGACAGCGGCTCGGCGATCATGTCGGGATGCTTCGCTACGACCGTGACCAGGCCATGCTCGTACGGCCGGACGCCCACCTGGCCTGGCGCGGCAGCGACGCGGCCGGGCTGGACCGCTGGCTGGAGAACGCGTTGCTCCACGGGCGGGCAACCCGATGACGCAGCCGCGTGGCCGCGGCCGCCCGCGCGACCCCGAGGTGGACACCGCCATCCTGCGCGCCGCGCTCGATCTGTTCGTCGAGCGCGGCATCGAGGGCATGAGCATCGAGCAGGTCGCCAAGCGCGCCGGCGTCGGCAAGCTGACCGTGTACCGCCGGTGGTCGTCGAAGGAAACGCTGGCCGCACACGCGATCGAGCAGATGATCGAGGAGCACCGCGACTGGCCCTCGAACGCGGAGCTGGAGCGGGCCGATCCTCAGCAACTCCTGGAGAGCACGTTGGACGCCTCGGCCGAGTTGGCGGCGAGCCACGAGTTCCGTGCGTTGGTGGCGCGCATCCTCGGGTCCAGTGTGAGCCACCCATCGCTGATGGCGACGTACTGGAAGCACTACATCCTGCCCCGGCGCAAGGCCGCGGGCGCAATGCTCGAACAAGGTCAACGGGCGGGTACGGTCCCACCCGACGCCGACCTGGACGTGCTGATCGACATGATGGCCGGCGCCGTGGTCTACCGCGTGCTCCAACCGGACCCGCCCGACGCCACGGAGATGCGACGCTACCTCGAGGAGATCTACCGGCGGATCGGACTGCTCCCCGGCAGCTGAAGCTCCCCTTTCGCACCGTGCCCCGACGGAGCTCCAGGGGTTGGGCCGCCGCTGACACGCAGGCGCCGCTTGGTGCGCGGTCGACTCGCTAACGCAGGTGGTGGGCTCCCACCTGCACGTCGCAACGGTCAGCAGTGTCGGGGATGAGCTGTGACGAGTCCGGACTCGTAGCCGAAGATGACGAGTTGGGCTCGGTCGAGTGCGCGCAGCTATTCCGATCTCCTGAGAGATCACAGGCGCCCCCGGCAGTGTGCCCCGGCAGGATTCGAACCTGCGACACACGGTTGAGGAACCGATCGTCACTTGTCCAGATCAGTCCACGGCTTGCTCGTTCAGGGCTCGGGATCGACCTTTCCGGCCCTCGGTTGTCCAGGCCAGTCCAGGTCCGTCCAGCTGCTTGTTGCACACAGGTTGCGCGCTGGGCCTTGCCCTACGCCCACCTTGCAAAGGACCTTCGGTGCCTCCCGCTGCGCTGAGCGTGGATCGTAGCCGCGCTCGAGTCGGCGCCTTGTGACCGTCATTGACCGCTGCGGACCATGATCGACCCTGGCTTGGGCACGCGGAGGGCAGGCCGACCACGAACCTGTCGGCGTCGCGTGTGCCTCGACGTGGCACCTACATCCGTTGCCGACCGATGAGTTTTGCGCTGGAAGGTGGTCTGTCTCTCAGAGGCCGTTGCGATGGGTGTCCGGGCGCGGTTTCGTACCAGCCGATGAACCAGAAGGTGCGGAATGCGGATCAAGGTCAACGGCGTCGAGTTGTGCGTGGAGACCTTCGGAAACCCGGCGGATCCGCGGGCGCTACTGGTGGGCGTGTCGGAACGAGGCAGGTCGTAGCAGGGGAACGGCCGTCCACGAGGAGCCCAACTCGCCCGAGTCGTGTTCAACACCCTGAAGAACAAGCCCCCACAACCGCAGCCGAGCCACACTTCGCGACCCCCGGCTCGACAGAGGAGGAACCCATGGAGTCCACCGTCCGCCGCCTGAAGCGGCTCGTGGATCCGATCCATCTGGTCGCCTACCAGGCCGACGAGCCCACCGCTGCACTGATGGCGCTCGGTCACCGGAACTACTGGGACGGCTACTTCGCGGGACGGGCGGCACCGCTGGGCCGGGTCTCGGCCGAGGTGGTCCATGCGGTCTTCTACAACTTCGCCGACGGCGAGGTCGCCCGCCACATCCCCCGGGTCTGGGACATCGCCAGTCCCGAGGCGGCGCTCGCCGCTCGCGAGCAGGGCAGCGTCGCGGCGCTGCGGCGGATCCTCGGCGGCCTCGCCGATGGCCCCGGTCTGGTGCGCGCCGCCGACCTCGCGACCAAGGCGGCTACCAGCGCCCCGACCGAGGGCAGGATCCTCTACTCCGGGCTCCGAACGCTCCCGGTACCCGAGGAGCCGGTGGCCCGGCTCTGGCACGCGGCCACCCTGCTCCGCGAATCCCGCGGCGACGGTCACAACGCCGCCCTGGTCATCGCGGGCGTTGGCGGCACCGAGTCTCACGTGTTGCGCGCGCTCTCCGAGGGAATCCCCGCAGCGAAGGACGGCAGGCTGCAGCACCTCCCCGCGGCCCAGCTGGCGGCGGTGATGGACGGGATGCGGGCCCGCGGCCTGATCGACGCCGCCAGCCGGCTCACCGACGCCGGCCGGGAGATCAGGGAGTGGATCGAGTCACTCACCGACGTCGCCGACGCACCGGCGTACGACAGCCTGGAGCCGTGCGAACTCGACCAGCTCCTCGCGGACCTCGAGCCCATCTCCGCAGCGCTCGACGCTGCCGGCTCCCGGTAGGTCCCGCCACGCGGACCACTCTTCCCCGTCGTCCTCGCAACCAGATTGAAGGGCGGAGCGGAGCGGGTCAAGTGTCGAAGATCAACCCCGTCGCGCACAGCGGCGGCAGCCCCCTGGTCACCGAGTTCACGAAGCTGAAGCTGTACGAGAGCCTGGAGCCGAGTGACCTCGACCAAACTGATCGCGGACGTGGAACCCATCTCCGCAGCTCTCGATGCCATTTCCCGCTGGTGACGGCCTCGACAAACCATGGAAGGCGGCCGCCCGCAAGGTGGCCCCCGGATCGGGAACAGGAGAAAATGACGTGACCAATGAGCGCCTCGAACTGCCCGTTTACACCTTCCCCGGGGATCGCCCGGTGCTGCTGATTCACGGCTTCACCCGGAGCGCCGAACTCGACTGGGTTGAGCCCGGCTGGCCGGAAGCGCTGGCCGCGGCGGGACGCGGGGCGATCGCGGTCGACCTGCCCGGTCACGGCTCCGGCCCTATCGTGGCCCGGGGCGCCGTGTCGGTCGGCGCCATTGTCGCGGCCATGGTCGCGACGATCGACGCCATCGGCGAGGAGGTCGATGTGGTCGGCTACTCGCTCGGCGCACGGCTCGCCTGGACCTTGGCTGCCACCGGCCACGTGCGCCGCCTCGTCCTCGGCGGGATGAGCCCGACCAATCCCCACGCCGGCGTCGATGTCGATCTCCTCGCCGCGGTCGCCCGCGGCGAGAACGCGCCACCCGATCCGATGTACGCCCGGCTCGCCGAGTGGGTCTCCATACCCCGACTCGACCGCGACACGTTGCTGTGGCTCATCGAGGCACTCGCCGCCGACTCGTTCGACCCAGCCGTCGACCCACCCAACATCCCGACCCTGATCGTCGCCGGCGCCGAGGACACCCAGGTCGATCACATCGCAGCAACACTCCCCGCAGCAACGTACGTTGTCGTGCCCGGTGATCACTACAGGGCACTCATCTCGGCCGAATTCCGCGCGGCCGCGATCGAGTTCCTCACCTCGCCGTGACCGAATGCACGAGCCGATGGCTGCGTATGCCAAGAATTCCGAAGTCGCCGCCAACCAGATGGCCCAGGCTATCCAGACCGCAACCACCGCCGTGCTCGGACGTGTCATCGCCGAGCACTTCTTCGAGGCCTGGCCCCCAGTGATCGGCATCGAGGGCGCTGACCCAGGCCGCGAGGCCTACGCAAGATGGCTGGACTGCGGTCGAGAAAGTCGTGCTGTCCAGCACGCTCCCGAAGTTCCCATGGCAGGGCAGTCGGATCGTCAACGCCCCAGCGGCCGAAGGGGATCACGGCACCTTCCGCTCTCGCCTGGGTGACCGTTCACCTGGCAGTTTGCATCACGCTGGTGTTGATCGTTTGGCGTCTTCTGGCGGTGCAGTGCGGCCAATTTGTGGCCGCCTAGCCCGACGAGCCGGCCTCGCCGCGTCACGAGACACTAGACACCGGCTGATCCCCGCGATCACGGCTCACCTGATCGATCGCGCTCGCCTTCCCCGTCGTAGAGGTAGCACTTTACGAGCCGGTGCCCGACCGCGAAATCGGGCGGGTTGGCCAGCCGACACCTCTCCATCACGGAAGGGCAGCGGCTGGCAAACCTGCAGCCGGCCTGATTGAACTCGCCGATCTCGGTTGCGCCGAGGGTGATGTGTCGGGTCCAGGACTCCTTGTCCTCCGGCACTGGTTCCGGGATCGACTCCTTGAGCAGCTGGGTGTAGGGGTGTGCGGGCTGATCAAGGACCTCCTCCACCGGACCGGATTCGACCACGAACCCCCGCAGCATGATGGCGATCCGGTCCGAGACGTAATACGCGGTCGCGAGGTCATGGGTGATGTAGATGACCGTGACACCCTCCTCGTCTCGCAGCCGCCTGAAGACGTTGACGATCTCCATTCGCAAGGACGCGTCGACCATCGAGACGGGCTCGTCGGCGACGATGACCTTCGGTTTGGGGATCAACGCCCGAGCTACCGAGACGCGCTGCAACTGCCCACCCGACAGCTCGTGCGGGTAGCGCTGCTGAATCTCGGCAAGACTCAGGCCGACCGTACGCAGCGCTTCATCCACCGCTTCAGCGGCCTGTTTGCGGTCTTTCGCAACCCGGAAGTTCACAGCGGTGTCGATCAGATATTCCTGGACGTGACGCAGCGGGTTGAAGGTCTCGAACGGATTCTGGAAGACCGGCTGCACCTCCTGCATGAAGGCCATGTGACCGCCTGCTTTGATCACCTCCTGCACCCGCCTGCCCTGGAACCTCACCTCACCACTCGACGCCTCCTGATCCCCCAGCAGGACACGGGCCAGCGTCGTCTTCCCGCTACCACTTTCCCCTGCCAGCGTGAAGATCTCGGGCTTCTCGGCCGCAAGACTCAACGACACGTCATTGACCGCGACGAGTCGGCTACTGGTCAGCAGCGAGCCGAGACGGAAGGTGACGACGGCACGGTCCACCTCGTACAGCGGGGACGGCGACTCGGTGGCGGTCACTGGTCGGCCCTCGTCCGGGTCGAATCGAAGACGTCCGTGGCACGTCCAGCGGCTGTCGCTAACTCGGGGTGGGGCAACGGGAGGCCCTCCTCTTGTGCAACGGCGTGACAGGCGACCCGGTGCCGATCGGCGAGTTGGAGCACCTCGGGAACGACCTCCCGGCACACGTCCATGGCCACCGGACAGCGCGGATGGAAACGACACCCGGACGGCGGGTCGGAGAGATTCGGCGGCCTGCCCGGCAGAGATACCCGGTGGGTACGCTCCCCGATCTTCGGCAGAGACCCGATCAGGTGCTTGGTGTAGGGGTGCCGCGGGGCCTGGAAGATGGTTTCGGTGACGCCCTCCTCCATGATGCGACCGGCGTACATGATCATGACGCGGTCGGCCACATTGGCGTGAACCGCCATGTCGTGGGTCACCAGCAGGACCGTGTTGCGACTCTCCGACTGGATCTGCTTGAGCAACTGCAGCACACCGCGCTGCACCACAACATCGAGGGCCGTGGTCGGCTCGTCGGCGATGATCAAGTTCGGCTGGAAGAGCGTCGCCAGCGCGATCGCCACCCGTTGTCGCATGCCACCGGAGAGCTGGTGCGGGAAGGATTGCAGGACCTCAGGCGGCAGGCCGAGCCGCGCCACGTGGGCGCTGATCTCCTCCACGAAGTCCCGACGACTACCGATGCCCCGATGAGTAGCGACGATGTCGGCAAATGTGCGGAGGATCCTGCGTACCGGGTTCAGCACGCTCATCGATCCCTGCATCACATACGAGATCCGCTTCCACCGCATCGTCGTGCGCAGTTCGTCTGGCGTCATCGTCCCGATGTCGCGATCGATGCCGTCGGCGGTGAACTGCACCTGTCCACTGACCACGCGCAGCGGATTCTTGACGTTGCCCGAGATCACCTTGATCAGCGTGGTCTTACCGCAACTCGATTCGCCGGCCAGACCGTAGATCTCGTTGGGATACATATCGAAGGAGACCCCGTCGACAGCCTTCACCGTTCGGGAGACGCCGTAGGCCTCGGTCTTGTAGTACGCCTTGAGGTCTTTGACCCTCAGCAAGGGCTCCATATCAGGCTCCGATGAGACGAAGGCGGGTGCGGGGATCGATGTACTCGTTGACGCTCGACATCAGCATGTACAGACCGACGAAGAGCACCATGGTCACCAGAACGGGGGCTCCGATCCACCACCAGGTCCCGGCAACGAGCGCCCCGTGTTGGTTCGCCCAGTACAACGAGGTGCCGATCGTCGGCCGACTCAGATCCGACAGGCCGAGGACACTCAAGGTGACCTCCATTCCCATGGACCACAACATGTTGTTGATCGAGGTGGCGAAAACGATTGGCAGGACAAAGGGGAGGTGCTCGGTGAGCGTGATCCGCCACGTCTTCGCGCCGGTGTACACCGCGGTCTGGGTGAAGGCGCGTTGTTTCAGACTCAACGTCTGGGCACGGATCAGCCGGGCGTCCCAAGGCCAGCCGAATATCCCCAGTAACAGCGCCAGGAAGTAGACGTTGAGCTGCCCCCGAAACAAGAAACTCAACAAGATCAGGATCGGCAGCAACGGCATCACGACAAAGGAGTCGTTGACCGACATCAGCACTCGGTCGGCCCAGCCACCGCGGTAGCCGGCAGCCAGTCCGACCGCGATGGCGATCACGCGGCTGATCGCGGCGGTCAGGATGCCGAGTAACAACGAGTTTCGTACGGCGAGGGTCATCCACCAGAACAGATCCTGGCCGCGAGAGGTGGTCCCGAACAGGTGTTCCAACGATGGCGGAGCATCCAGCGTCACTACGAAAGTCTGATTGGGCTTGTACGGCGACACGAAGGACAGCAGCACCATGATCGCAGTCAAGCTGAGGAATACGGCGGCCACACGGAACCGGCGGTCGTATTTGACGAGGTCTTTGACGACTTTGATCATGATCGCCTCACTGGTACCGAACGCGCGGGTCGAGGAGCGGATACAGGAGGTCGATGATCAACACCGCCGTGGCGACGCCGATGATCGAGTAGAGCGTGACCCCCATCATCAACGAGTAGTCGTTCCGCTGTACCGCCTGCAGACTCAACGTGCCGATCCCCGGATACCCGAAGACGACCTCCATGATCAAGGCACCAGAGAACACCGACCCCAACTCCATTGCCAGGCCAGTGACCTGCGGCAACATCGCATTCCGGGTGACGTAGTGCGAGAGCACCCGTCGGGGCCGGATTCCCGCCGTCTCGGCGTAGACGACGTGGTCCTCGGAGATGACGTTGCTGGTCAACGCCCTCATCCCGAGGAACCAGCCGCCGAACCCCACCATGATCAACGTCAGCGCTGGGAGTGTGGCGTGATAGAGGTAGTCGGCGATGAAGGCTGGCGTCAACGACGGGGAGACGCCACGGCTATAGGCACCGGCGAAGGGAAAGAACGGCAGCACATGGGCAAAGGCGACCAGTAAGACAATGGCGACCACGTAGTACGGGATCGGGCGGACGGCCTGACTGGTGACGTCGACCACGCCGAGCGCCCGGCTGTTGGGATAGTAGCTCGCCAGCACTCCGAGCATGTTGCCCAGGATCCAGGTGATCAGCGCAGCGGCCACCACGATCCCCAGCGTCCAGGGCATGGCCTGCCCGACGAGCTCACTCACCGGCGTCGGGAAGCTCGACAGCGACGGCCCCAGATCGCCGCTGAACAGTCTGCCCCAGAAGGCGAAGTACTGTTCGATCGGACTGCCCGACAGGCCGTACATCTCGGTGAGCGATTCCCGCAGATGTTCGATCGCCGTTGGATCGACCGACTGGCCACTGCTGGTCATCAATCCGATTTGCGATTCCACCGGATTGGTTGGCGCCAGCCGCGGAATGATAAATGTCACCGTGACGCCGATGAAGATCACGGCGACATACTGCACAAGCCGCGGAACCAAATAGCGCAACAAAAATGACCGCATCCGCCCTCCTTATGGCGTAGTCGCCCCCCTGGTGCGACGATTCTTGCTGCCGCACCAGGAGGACGGTGGTTCAACCATCAGCCCTTGGGCTTCACCCGGGTGAACATGTACTTCGTATTCGCCCAGTTCGGCACAGGGTTCGTGTAAGGATCCTCCGAGGTTGGGAAGCCCTCAAAGAATGTCGTATCGCAGACGGTGAACACGTTGTAACTCATCAAGGGGATGATCGGCATCTCTTCGGCAGCCAGCTTGAGGAACTCAATTCCTAGCTCGACACCTACCTCGTCATCGAAGTCGGAGTTCTGGATTTCGATGATGATCCGATCAAGTTCAGGATTCTTCCAGCGCATCGAGTTCTTGCCGACGACCCGTTTCCCGGATTCGATGTAGAACTGCGAATGCCACGATTGGAGGAAGTAGAACAGATCGGGGTGACCGCCCCAGGTTTCGATCGTCCAGCCGATCGCTGCTGAGAAGTCGCCCAACGCGACCAGATCACCCGAGTCGTCGGTGGCGACGTGGCGGGTCTTGATGCCGAATTCATTCCAGCATTCCACCACCATGGATGCCGCCCGGTTCATCGTCGGATTACTCTCGGCGGCGCTCAGTACCGGAACCTCGAACGGCGAACCGTCCGGCAGCGCCCAGGTGTCCCCGTCGCGCTGCATCCCGGCCGCCAGCATGAGTTGTTCGGCTGTCTCCAGGTCGTGCTTCCACCACCCGCTGCCAAGTGCGGTCTTGATCTCTCCCGGATCGGTCGGCACAAGGTCACCAAGTGTCTTGCGCGCCTCTTCGGCGATCCGGTTGCCTGCCTCAGCATCGAAGGGCCTGTAGGCGCTCCCACCGACATCGATCGAGAACTCGTTGAGCCAACTCTCCAACGGATCGAAGTAGTACTTCGGGTACAGCCCGGTCGGCGGGACGTGAATGGCCGAGATGGTCGCCGCGCCACGATAGGAGGCCATGGAGACGCGGACAATATCGATCGCCAGTGTGAGCGCCCACCGGACTTCCTTCTTGTCCAAGCCCGGTTTCTCGTTGTTGAGGAGCACCGCAGGCAGGGTGGGGTCGGGATGTGCCCACGGGAAGTCGCTGAACCAGCCCACCGATGTCGGATTGTCCTCGGCCAGCTGGATCCGGCCCTCGGGGGTGATGTCGTGGATCACGTCGAGGTTCTTCTGCATCTGCGAGATGACGCGCTTGTCGCTGGGTCCGGGCGCGATGTACATCGCGTACGGCGGGCCCGGTTCGCCGATGAGGCCCATCGACGTCTTGTCCCAGTCCTCGCGCTTCTCCCACAGGTACCAGTCCCCGTTGGGATCGAAATCCTTGAGCGTGTACGCGCTCAGGCTGACCGGCGGATTGAACCGGAACTCCAACGGATTTGATTCGGCTTCAAAGATGTGCTTGGGCATCATGAAGCAGGCGGCCCAGCGCACCGTGAAGTAGGTATGAAACCGCGAGTTCGGGGCCTTGAGATTGAAGACCACCGTGTACTTGTCGGGCATGTCCATGCTCTCGACATTTTCCTTGAACTGCCCGGTGTAGGACCACCCGTCGTTCTTCATCTGCACGTCGACGGTGTAATGCAGGTCCTCGGCGGTGAATTCGACGCCGTCGCTCCACATCAACCCTTCCCGCAGCTTGACGGTCATCTGGGTGAAGTCGCTGTTGTAGATCGGCTTGTCGGCAGCGCAGGCGTTGTCCCAGACGCCGTTCACACCAGCGTCGGGATCGATGTACCACAGGGCGTCGAGGCCGATCTGCTGGAGCCCGGTCGATGCCCCGGTCATTCCGGGCCGCCACCGGTTGAAGTCGTCCGCGGGTGCAATCCGGCCGCCGGGGTTCTCCAAGATCAGGCAGTCTTTGCGTTGCACGCCGGGGGCGACTTCCTTCGAGCCGTTGGCCGCTGGAGCATTGTCCGCCGGCGCCTCGCCGGGACCCTTCGTCGGGTCGCCGCGGTCGATTCCACAGGCGGCTAGTCCGGAGGCCGCTGCTGCGGCGGATGCCGCTGCCAGGAAGCCGCGTCGGGTAATCGGATACGTCATTGTTGTTCCTCCGATTCGGATGGGTTGCTGCGTCCGGTCGCCAACCGGACCGTCACAAATGAATGTGCCGGGATGGTGACTGTCAGCGTGTTCTGCGAGAGGTTTGCGCCGTCAAATGTGGTGGGTGCCACGGCATCGGGGCGTTCCGGCGTGTTGTGGCTCTGCAGGGAGTCGGCGTGAAGGATCCGCGCGGAGACGCCGGACGGGTCACCGCCGCGCAGGTTGTAGGTGATGGTGTGGTCAGCCTCGGCATCGAGGTTGGTCAGCGAGATCAGTGCGTGGTCCTCCTTCGCTGTCGCCGTCGTGGTGACCAACGGCACCGTCCTGTCGTTGTACTGCTCGGTCGGCGTGGCATCGAGCAGGTGGACGTCGAGCCGGGCGGCGTCGTGATGTCCCTTGTTCATCTCGAAGACGTGGTAGGTCGGGGTCTTGACCAGCACGTCGTCGAAGGTCAACAACATGGCCTGCAGCACGTTCACGGTCTGGGCGATGTTCGCCATGATCAACCGCTGCGCGTTGCGGTGGAAGGCATCGAAGTGCAGGCCGGCGATCAGCGCGTCGCGAAGGGCGTTCTGTTGGTAGAGGAAACGCGGGTTGGTGCCCGGTTCGACCGCCCACCACGTTCCCCACTCGTCGAGCACAAGGCCGATCCGGCCATCGGGGTCGTAGACATCCATGACGTTGCTATGCCGCTCGATCATGGTCTCGACACGCCAGGCGTTGGCCAACGACTCAAGGTACTCGTCGGTGGTGAAGTCGGTAGCGCTTCCGTGCTTGCGGTTCGTGAGGCCCGTGTAGTAGTGGAACGAGACGGCGTCGAAGTAGTGCTTGGGGTTGCAGCCGCAGCCATAGTCCCCCATGGTCTGCATCAGGGACTGCGTCCACGAGTAATCGTCGCTCCGCGCACCGGAGGCGATCTTGTACAAGACGTTGCCGTCGTGGTTGCGGCAGTAGGTGGAGTACTGACGGGCGAGATCAGCGAAGTAGTCACCTCGCATGTTGCCGCCGCAGCCCCACGTCTCGTTGCCGATGCCCCAGAACTTCACGCGCCATGGATCGGGCCGACCGTTCTCGCGGCGCAGTTTCGACATCGGGGCCTCGCCGCTGCGGGTCAGATACTCGACCCACTCGGCCATCTCCCGAACGGTCCCGGACCCGACGTTGCCGCTGATGTAGGGTTCGGTGCCGAGTTGCGCGCACAAATCCATGAACTCGTGAGTTCCGAAGTGGTTGTTCTCGACCACATTTCCCCAATGGGTGTTCACCATCGACGGACGGCTCTCGCGTGGCCCGACGCCATCGTGCCAGTGATATTCGTCGGCGAAACATCCGCCGGGCCACCGCAGGTTCGGAGTCGCAATTCCCCGCAGTGCTTCGACGATGTCGGTGCGGATTCCCCGAACGTTCGGGATGCCCGAGCCTTCCCCGACCCAGATGCCGCCGTAGATGCACCGCCCGAGGTGCTCAGCGAAGTGGCCGTACAGGTGCCGGCTCACGGTGGGGCCGGCCACATCGAGATTGATGACGGCGCGTAGGTGCGACACAGGCTCTCCTGGGGGTGGACGTGACGAACTGGACTGGGGCTGGGCTTCGTATACTCGTGTGGTGGCAGGGATGGCGGACGTGGCTCG
The DNA here is from genome assembly GCF_040120725.1 of Actinopolymorpha sp. B9G3. NCBI lineage: Bacteria > Bacillati > Actinomycetota > Actinomycetes > Propionibacteriales > Actinopolymorphaceae > Actinopolymorpha > Actinopolymorpha sp. B9G3. The sequence goes on from NZ_JBEEAB010000024.1 coordinate 35,843, forward strand.
CCTTGCCGGCGTGTCGCCGATGACGGTCTCGCACGTCGTCAACGGGCATCGGTACGTGCGCGACGAGACGAAGGCGCGCGTGTTGGCCGCGATGGCCGAGCTCGACTACCAGCCGAACCTGGCCGCTCGGGCGCTCCGTCGCGGACGCGTGGGGGCGATCGGGCTCGCCGTCGGCCACATCCACTACGCATACAACGCCAACCTTGCCCGCACGGTCACGGCCCAGGCGGCGGCGCTCGGTTACCACGTGGCGATCGAAGCGACGGGCGGCGACCGGAACGGCGAGGCCGCGACCTGGCAGCGGTCGCCACTGTTCTACGACGGCTTGCTGATCAACGCCAACCAACTCGAGCGGCTGCCGGATGGCGTGCGCGCCGATTTTCCCGTTGTGTTTCTCGGCGAGAGCATGTCCGACCCCGCCGTCGATCACGTGGCGATGGCGAACGTCGAGGGCACGCGCCTCGCCACCCAACACCTGCTCGACAGCGGTTGCCGAAGGATCGCGATGGCGGGTGGGAGCCTGACGACCGCGAAGCGCATGGTCACGCTGCGCACCCAGGGGTATGTCGACGCCCTGACCCGGGCCGGACGGCCCATCGACCCGGCGCTCGTCGTCGGGGCGTCCGACGCCCCTCCGCTGCGCACGGGGGCGGTCGCAATCGCCACGATGGTGGCGGCCGGTACCTCGTTCGACGGTGTCGTCTGCACAACCGACAGCGTCGCGTACGGTGTGCTTCGGGGCCTTGCCGAGGCAGGTCTCAACTGCCCGCGCGACGTGCGGGTGGTCGGTTTCGACAACCTCCCCGACTCCTGCTACACCGTACCCAGCCTGACGTCCATCGATCCCCACGACGAGGACCTCGTGGCAGCGGCGCTCGGCATGCTGGTCGAGCGCATGAAGGGATTCACCGGGCCCGGCAGAAGCATCGTGGGGGCGTGCTCTGTCGTTGAGCGAGAGTCCACGCGCTAACTCCGTCCGCTGCGGCATCGTTGCCACCGGCATCCTTCTTGTATCGATATACACGGGAGGTGCATAGAGTACGCGTTGACTCATCCAAAGTGCGCGTGTAGAGGGTTAGTTGCCTCATCTGGACATGCGCGGAAGGCTCTGACGCCACAGGTGCGTGCGCCCGCGCCCCGCGGCCTCGGCGGGAGCCTGTCGACGGCGAGGAGGTGATCGAGGCGCTGCGGAAGGTGTGGGGCCGTGATGGATGCGGCCACTCTGGCTGCCGCACGGGTGGGGGCGTCACGTCGCGGCGTTCGTCGATTCGAATTCATCGCGCCGCATGAGGCGAGCGAACTTCGGGCAACTCTCTGCGGTTACGACCGGCACGAGGCCGGCCAGGCACTCACCGCCAGCGCCAAGATCTACAGCCGATGGCTCGACGACACCGGAGCGGCGATCGAGCGCCACCACGAGGCCCAAAACTCGCCCTGCAGTACCTTCGCGACATCATCGATCAGGCCAGCTACCCTTGGCCTGCACATCGTCGGCCAGGCCGTTGGTGAGCCGAACGACCGCTACCCCGACACATGCAACAGTGGATCAACCGCTGACTCGCTGAGGCGCGAGCCTGCACGACACACACCGCTCACCCTGGCAGTGCCTGGCGGTTCCGAGGCGTACGTGTCGTTCCAGAACTTCACCTCCACCTCCGGGTTCGTCACGTGGCGACTGGCTCGGCGAGTCGTCTTCGTCTACACCCGACCCGGCGAGAAGGTCATCGACTTCGACGCCGACCTACAACTTCGTGACGCCGCGTCAGTTGGACGCGGCTACCTGCCGATCACTGAACCGGCTGAAGGGGGTCAGCTCGTTCTTTCCACCTGCGCGGATGCCGGTTGAACTGGGTGTTTGCCTGGCCTGCGGAAATTCAAGCGCCCCCGGCAGGATTCGAACCTGCGACACACGGTTGAGGAAGATCCTGGATGACGTATCCCAGGCGTTCTACCAGCGACGTTGCGACCACTCCTGCGTTCAGGAGTGCACTGAAGGTGCCTGGTCGGACGCCAGTTCGCACCACAAGTGATTCCACGAGCGCCGGTGGGTCGACGAGGCGGAGGCTGATTCTTTGGAGCGGGATCGCTGGGTAAACCAAGGTCCTGACTCCGGTTGGCCGAGCGTCGACAGTCACGTAGTTCCACCCGGCTATGGCGGTGGTCGCCCACACGGACGACGTCGCCCCCGATCGCGGTCGCCGTGTGGAAGAGCGTTACCGTGATCATGGCCTCGGCGCTGTCCGGATACCCCCCAGGTTGAGATTTTCACCGGACTACCTATCTGAGACGATGCTGGTCGCGGTCGCAGGCGCACCGCGCCTCTCCGCCCGTCGTGTCCGGGCCCCCTTCGGATCCCACTGCTCGAGGCTAGCGTCTTCCAGCCGCTGGCTCGGTGGCTCGGCTGCAGTGGACCTGGCGTCGTACCACGAAGGCTGCATGGGAGAGCTGCCGTCAGGCGCGCGGCAGCCGGATAGGCTGCCCATCCGGATCGCAGCGGGAACGACGAGGCGGGCCGTGTCGGCGCGTGATCGGTATCCGGCGCTGCCGCTGGGCTCGAGTTCGAGGCGGAGCTCCCCGTCAGGCGCTGCGTCTGATCGTGAGGGTGTGGGGGATCACGACCTGACGCGGACCTCGCGTCCTGTCGGCGATCCGATCGAGGAGCAGCTCAAGGGCGGTCCGGGCGATGGCCGCCTTGTCCGGCGCAATCGTGGTTAGTGTTGGCGTGCTGTACCGGCCGTCGTCGATGTCGTCGATGCCGATGACGGCCACGTCCTCGGGTACGCGAAGGCCGCGCTCGTGCAGGGTGTGGATCGCGCCGAGTGCGAGCAGGTCGTTGTAGCAGAAGATCGCGTCGGGCTGGACTCCGCGGTCAAGTATCTCGGCCATGGCCTGTGCCCCGTCGTGTCGGTGGTACTTGGTTGTGTGAATGACGAGGGCGGGGTCGTACGGCATCCCGGCGGCCTCGAGGGCCTGACGGTATCCCTCGGTCCGTTGTGGTGCCGTGCCGCCTCCGCGTGGGTCCTGGTGCCCGATCGCAGCGATGCGTCGGCAGCCACGTTCAATCAGGTATCCGGTGGCATCGGCGGCGGCGGTCACGTTGTCGATGGCGACGTGGTCGATGCCGCTCCCGGTGATGCGCTCGCCCAGAAGCACCAGTGGGGTGGTGTCGCGACGGCTCTCGTACTCGGAGCGTTCGATGCCGAGGGGGCTGAAGAGGATGCCGTCCACCATGCCCGGGTTCATGCCGCTGAGCACAAAGCGCTCGGCCTCGAGACGCCCCTCGGTCTGGTCGATCAGCACGGTGTACCCGCGTTCGCGGGCGGCCTGGACGACGTTCCGGATCAGCTCTGCGAAGTAGGGCACGTCGATCTCGGGCACGGCGACAGCGATCAATGCGGCGCGGCGCAGACGCAGATTGCGGGCGGACAGGTTGGGGCGGTACCCCAGCGTTTCGATCGCCCAGCGGACCCGTTCGCGGGTCGCCTCCCTGACCGGACGATTGCCCGACAGCACGTTCGACACCGTGGTGGGTGACACCTGCGCCAGCGCCGCAACCTCACGGACGCCGATGTCAGGTCGCTGCGTCGATGGTCCGGGATTCGGCATGCAGGCATCCTCCCAGAAGCCTTCAACGGTTCCGGTGGCTGGCCTTGTAACGTTGTACGCACTAGAGCAGCCCCAGCGCTATATCCTAGGAGCTGCATGGCTCTAGCCATGGTCCATCATGGTTACAACGTCAAAATTGCCTCTTGTACGTCGGTGTTGACGTCGCTACTGTCCGGGGCATGTTGACCCCTCTCGCAACGAAGCGTCGGAAGTTCGCCATCGCGTTGATCGGCGTTTGGGCTTTGCTGTCCGCCACGGCCCCGGCCGCCGCCGAGCCTGCAGGCGGGACGGGGATCGATACCTCGGCCGCGACCCCGCCCTTGAGTGCAGACCCTCCCGGGAAGACGCTTGAAGTTCGAGGCCTGGTGGTGGACGCCGACAGCGGCGCACCGATCGAAGGGGCCAGCGTGCACGCCTCGAGGAGCGAGGTCTTCGCCACGACGGCGAAGAACGGAACCTTCGTCCTGACCGGTGTGCCGGACAGCAGCGCCCTCGTGATCGCGGGCAGAGAGGGGTACGCCTTCGCGGCGACGACGGTAGGAGGTTCGGTCACGCTCAAGCTGCACCGTGACACCGATCCGGCCCGGGCGGAGTATCCGCGTCCGGATGCCGATCGACGCCCCTTCACGGACGACACCTGGATGTCCCTGAATGGCACCTGGTCGTTCGACTTCGATCCCGACAACGTCGGAGAGGACGAGCGGTGGTTCGATCCCGACCACGAGTTCGGCAAGGCGATCCGGGTCCCGTTCGGCTACCAGTCGCTAGCCGCCTGGGGGGAAGAGGAGCTGGCGACCAAGGAGATCTTCCGCAGTGCCTTCTCCAGCTACCGCGGAACCGTCTGGTACCGGCGCTCCTTCACCGTCCCCGAAGACTTCTCCGGCCAGAAGGTGAGGCTCCGGATCGGGGCCGCCGACTGGGGCGCGGCGGTCTGGCTCGACGGAGAGCCGGTGCTGCCGTACTCCGGGGACGGCTACACCGAGATCAGCGCCGGACTGGGATCACTGACTCCGGGCTCGACCCACACGGTGACAATCAGGGCTGTTGCGCCACCGACGACGCCCGATTCCCCGTACCCAATGGGCAAGCAAACGGGACTTCCCGACGGGGAGAACACCGGCTGGTTCAGCGACATTGGCGGCATCTGGCAGTCGGTGTGGATCGAGCCCTATGCCGACGCACGACTGACGCAGACGCAGGTGACCCCCGAGTTGACCTTCGAGGGGAACGCGCGGAACCCGTCCGCAGCGGCCGCGAAGATTGACGTCACCGCTGTCGGCGGGACTACCGCCACGGTGAAGGTGAAGGACCCCGACGGAGAGGTTGTCGATACCGTCAACATGCCGCTGAGCGAGGGTCAAGGTACGGCGCGGATCCCGATCAAGAACCCGCACCTGTGGGAGCCGGACGACCCAGCTCTGTATACCGCCGACATCCGACTGGATGACGACGACGGTATCCGGACCACCTTTGGGATGCGCAAGGTCGAACGCAAGTGGGCACCTGGCCACACCGACGAATACCAGTACGTCTATCTCAACAACCGCCCGATCTATGTGCGTGGCGTTCTCGACCAGGGCTACAACCCGTGGGGCATCTACACCTATACCGGGGTTACCGCCGGTCCCGATCTGCAGACCGGGACCGAGGCCGATCCGGGCCGCGGATCGATCCTGCGCGACTTGAAGAGCGCCAAGGAACTCGGGTTCAACGTGGTCCGGCACCACCTCAAGGTCAACGAACCGGCCTACTACCACTGGGCAGACAAGCTCGGTCTGATGATCTGGTACGACCTTCCCAACGCGGGCTGGCACTCCCTGGGCGAGGAGGCGGAGCAACTGTTCGAGGAATTGCTGCGTAACACGCTCCAGCGTGATCACAATCATCCATCCATCGTGATCTGGAACATATTCAACGAATCCTGGGGGATCAACGAGATGCCGTTCCAGGAGCCGATTCCAGCAGAAGCGTTCCCGTACGTCCGCCGCATGGTCGACATCACGCGCAGCCTCGATCCGTCCCGGCTGGTCGTCGACAACTCCGCCTGCTGCCAGAACGGCCACCTGGACACTGATCTCAACGACTTCCACTACTACCTGAACACCTACGACCAGTGGAAGAACCTCCTGGACGGGTTCAACGCTCAGGTCAAACCGGGCTCCACCTGGAACTTCAACGATGGCGCTCAGAGCGGGCAGCCCTGGCTCAACTCCGAGTTCTCCACCAGGGGCGGCCAGTTTCCCCACCAGGTGAGCCTCTTCCGCGCCTATCCCAAACTCAACGGCTATGTCGGCGTGCAGCTGGCCGAGACCGAGCAGGAGATCCACAGCCCGTTCCGCTTCGACCGGCAGCCGAATGAGCCAGAGTTCGTGGACCACCGCGGCAGAACCCGCACTATCGACATGTTCCAGGGCGACGACGCCGTCTCCCTGATGAGCAAGTCGACGCGCACCGTCGACCGAGGAGACTCGATCGACGTCCCGGTCAAGATCAGCCACTTCAGCGATGACGACCTCTCCGGGGCCGAGCTGCGGTGGAAGATCGGCGGATACGATGACGAGGGTCGCTGGGTCGCCGACGCCGGCGGCGGCTCGCGGTCGATCGACCCAGCGCTGTACACCGTCTCCGACGCCGGCACCGTGTCGGTCACCGCCCCCGACGAGCTGCGGGTCGGATACCTCTGGGTCTGGCTCGAAGTCGACGGCAAGACCGTCGCCGAGAACTACCTCACCTTCGACACCCCGGGCCCGGACGGCGAGTCCGACTTCTCACCCAGCCACGTGACCGCCCAGGCGTGGACCGGCGGCGCCCAAGCCCAGACCACCGGTGGGTCGGACTGGGTCACCGGCTACGGTCGTGGCTACTTCGAGTACAAGGTTCAGGTGCCGGAGGAAGTCCGCACGGGTCGGGCCTACACAGCGACCCTGATCGCGGAGGTCGCGTCCGCCCAAGCACCGGGCTGGTACGACCCCAATAACGTGACCAGCGCGCGCCGCTACCCCACCCGCCTCACCGTGTCCGTCAACGGCAGGTCGCTGCCAGCGATCACGCTGCCCGACGATCCCCACGGTCCAATGGCGCTGGCCGGACGATCGCGCGGCTCCGTCGGGGGTGACTTCGGCAACCGCTACGGCTACCGCATCGCCATCCCAATCACCTCGAAACAACTCGGCGACGCCGACACCATGACGCTACGCCTCACCTCCGACGGCGGCGGCCTGTCAATCCTCGGGGCCAGCTCGGGCCGCCATGGCATACCGCCCACGCTGGTCAGCGGTCGTGTCTCGGTACCCGAGGAACGTCCACAAGTCCGACCTGTGGACTCCCGGCTGTCGGTGTACCAAGCCCCCGCGGCGGTCTCACTGACGACTGGCTCCGGGACGGCGATCGTCTCGGTCGTCAACGACACAGCCAAGACTGTGCGGAACATCGGGGTGCGACTGGCGGCTCCGGACGGATGGACCGCCACTGGCACCGAGTTGACCACGATCCGCTCCCTGGAGCCTGGCGAGGCCCGGCACATCGCGTTCACTGTGCAGGCGGAGTCGGAGGTGTCGGCCGGCCAGACCGCAGACTTCACCGCCACCGCGAGCTGGGGCGACCACGCGATCCAGGCCATCAGCACCTCTACGGTGGACTTCGACCCCGAGGCATATTCCGAGGTCGGGGTGGACGACACCTTCGACACCGACTCCAGCGCCGACTACACGGTCTACAAGCCGTCGGCGGGCGAGGCGTTGCCGCAGTTGACCTTCGGCGCGGGAAGCCTGCAGGCGGAAGGGCCGGGCGCCTACTACGCACTGGTCGCCCATGGCTCCGGACCGAAGAGCTCCCGGGCAGCGGTGATCGTCGACCATGGCAAGTGGGCTGGCACTGGACAGGGGCAGGATGCGCTGTTCAACGGGCTGGTCAAGGACGAGCGCAACTACGTCATGGCCTGGACCGGTATCAGGGGAAATCATGGCATCGACTTCAGGATCGACGGCCAGCTCACCAGCGCCTGCTGCTCCCCGGCACCCCTCGACTCCGGTGATCGCTGGGCTTTCGTGCTCGACGGCAACTCGATCACCATTTGGATCGACCGTGGGCTGGGATGGTCCCGGATCATGACGAGCACGACCCAGGGCCGGATCGACTTCACCCAGCCGGGCGCGTTGGACGGCTGGCACTACGCGGCAGGCCTGCGCAGCAACGCTGGAACCCAGGCAATCGGCCGCCTCGAAGGACGCAGCGACTCCGACTGAGGCCGAGCTCCGGTTGATGGACCTCCACCGAGGAGGCAGCGGAAGTCCATCGGGACCGCAGGCGCCGCTCACCGACGACCTATCCATGCACCTGTGAAAGGAGACGGTCATGGATACGACGGTCCAGCGGATCCGTGCGGCGGTTGTCGCTGAGCTGCGCGCGGCCGACTACATGAGGTCGACGATCGGCCAGTACCAGAAGACGATCAGAGCGCTCACAACTTTCGTCGAGGAGCGTGGAGGTGTCTACACGCCGACGTTGGGGGCTGTGTTCGCGTCGATGACGGTCAGCCCTCGTACTGGCCGGGTCAGTGCACAGCGACGGTTCGACAACGGGCGGATGGTCGGCGTGTTCGATGCGTACGTGCGTACCGGACGCGTGGACCTTTCTGAGGGTGGGGCGCGAGCTGCCCGAGCTGGTGGCTGCCGGATGCGAGGCACGCATCGTGCACGGTCTCGCCGAAGACGAAGGGCGCGGCAACGCTCGACACCGCCGGTCTGGAGCGTCGGGAGCTCCACGGCTCGCCCTCGGCCGGCCACGTCCAGTCCAAGTACATGGTCGTCACCAAGCCGACCGGCATTGGCTCAGGCAAGGGCACCGGCAGCCACAACTCTGAGCAAGCCAGGGATTGGCAGGAGAGCTCACCCATGACGACAAGCATCGGGCGGAACGTCCTTGATGACTACGGGAACACCGTGGTTTGGCGGGGCGACCAAACGAGTTTGGCGAACGGCTCGCCGAGTGGCTCCGGGTCAGCCCTTGATGGCGCCGGTCAGGACGCCCTTGGTGAAGTACCGCTGCAGGAACGGGTAGACGATCAGGATCGGCACGGTGGCGAGCACGATCACGGCCATCTGTAGGGTGATGCCCGGCGGCGGTGGCGGCTGATCGGCCACCGGCACCGAACCGGGAATGGTCACACCCGCCAGCACGTACTGCTGGAGGACCACCTGGATCGGCCATCTCTCGGCGTCGTTGATGTATAGCAGCGCGTTGAAGTAGGTGTTCCAGTAGCCGACGGCGTAGAACAGCGCCATGACCGCCAGGACGGGCTTGGACAGCGGCAGGACGATTTGCAGGAAGATTCGCCATTCGCCGGCGCCGTCGATGCGGGCGGCCTCGATGAGCTCTGCGGGCAGGTTCATGAAGAAGTTGCGGATGACGATCATGTTGAACGCCGAGATCAGGCCCGGGATGATCAGGCTCCACAGCGAATCGATCAGCCCGAACGCCTTGATCAGCAGGTAGTTCGGGATGATGCCTGCACTGAAGAACATGGTCGCCAGCACCATGATCAGCACGGCCTTGGCGCCCGGGACCTCCTTGGTCCGGCTCAGTCCCCACGCGAGCATCGAGGTGAAGGCGAGTGACAGGGCCGTGCCGACCACGGTCAGCCACAAGGAGTTCCGCAGCCCTTGGGTGACCGTGCCGCCCTCGAAGATGACTCGGTAGGAATCCAGCGAATACTCGGTCGGGAAGACGACACCGGACCGGGCCTGCGCCGGCGAGGCGAAGCTCATCGCGATCACGTACACCAGCGGATAGAGCATGGTGATCACGATGAGCGTGATCACCAGGGCCTTCAGTGCCCGCACCCACAGCGACGGCGGGTTCAGCCATGGCGGCAGGTCGGCCTTCCTGCGGCGCCGCACGGTTTGCGGCAGCGCTTTCGTCCCCGCTGTCACCGTCGACATCAGAAGATCCCCTCTCCGCCGAGCTTCTTGGCGACCTTGTTGGCGCCGAGCACCAGGATCGTGCCGACGACTCCTTTGAGGAGCCCGGCCGCCGTGGCGATGCCCCACTGGCCGCCGAGCACGCCGCGGAAGTACACGAACGTGTCGAGCACCTGGGCGGCGTCGGCGCCGACCTTCGGCTGCTGCAGCAGGAGTTGCTCGAAGCCGACGGCCAGGATGTTGCCGAGATTGAGAATGAGCAGAAGTGTCGCCACCGGAATGAGCCCCGGCAGGGTCACGTGCCAGATGCGCTGCCAGCCGTTCGCACCGTCGATGGCTGCGGCCTCGTAGCGGTCCGGCGGGATGCCGGCGATCGCGGCGAAGAAGATGATCGTGCCCCAGCCGATGTCCTTCCAGATGCTCTGGGCGACCACCAAGAGCTTGAAAGTGTCGGGGTTGGTCATCGCGTCGAAGCCGCCCACGCCGAAGTCCGACAGAACGTCGGAGACCAGGCCGCCTCCGCCGAGGACCTGCTGCCACACCGAGATCACGATGACCCACGACAGGAAGTGCGGCAGGTACACCACGGTCTGGACCATGCGCTTGAGACGATTCGACAGCAGCGAGTCCAGCAGCAGCGCCAGCGCGATCGGCGCCGGGAACGCGAACACCAGTTGCAGGAACGCGATGATCAGCGTGTTCCGCAGCGCCGTGAGGACCTCGGGATCGTAGAAGATCGCCTGGAAGTTGGCCAGGCCCACCCACTCCGATCCGCCGATGCCGCGGAACGGCGAGTACTGCTGGAACGCCACGATATTGCCGAGCATCGGCACGTACGCGAACACCAGGAAGAACAGCGCACCCGGGACGATGAACGTGTACACCCAGCGCTCGCGCCAGATCCGCTGCCGCAGGGTGAATCCGGAGCGTTTAGGCGGGGTCGGATGCGGCCCAGGGCGCACTTCCTGCGCCTCGGGGCCGCTGTCGGTCCGCGTGCTCACTGCGCGTCCAGGACCTCGGTGTACTCAGTGCGGATCTGCTCGCCGCCCTGCGACATGTAGCGAGAGACGAACGAATCCAGGTCGTCGACGCTTTCGCGGCCGGAGATGACGCCGCGCTCGAAGTCGTCCCACTGCGTCTGGAGCTGCGCGCCCTTGGTCACGAAGGTCGCGGACTCCGTTTCGAAGCCTTCCAGGTCGCGGACGATCGAGTTCTTGGCCATGTTCTCCAGCACGGTCGAGAAGCGCTTGGCGCGGTCGACGGTGGAGACGTGGGCGCGGTAGGAGTTGTCGCCGCTGGTAACCCCGACGTAGTTGACACCGAGCTCGATGCGGGTCTCCTCGTTGATCACAGGGTTGCCGTCCGCGTCGAATTCGAAGTTGTGACCCTCGATGCCGTTGACTATGAACAGGAGTTCCTCCGAGCCGTAGGGGGCCGAGAGGTAGTCGAGCACGTTGAGGATCTCGGTGAGGCGGTCCTCGTCCTTGGCGGCCTCGGCGGAGATGCACGTGGACTTTCCGTAGGGGACGTTGCGGGTGATGACCGGCCCGTCGCCGTCGAAGCCGGGGATGTCGAGCCAGTCCCACTTCGAGCCGGGCACGTCGGCTTCGCGCGTTGAGTATTCAGGGGCGCTGAAGGTGCCCCCGACTGGGTCGTACTTGAGCGCCGTGCCGGAGACGATCTCGGCACCGTTGGTGGTCATGGCGGCCGGGTCGAAGATGCCCTCGTTCCAGGCGTTGGAGAGCCAGGTGAGCATCTCCTTGTAGTTCTCGGTCTCGGAGACGTGGACGAGCTTCCCGGAGGAGTCGAGCTGCCAGTCGGGGCCGGTCTTGAAGATCCAGCGCCACATGGGGAACTCATAGAAGTTGATGCCGTAGACCTTCTGGCCGCCGGGGCCCTGCCCGAGGTCGGAGACCTCCTTGAGAGCGGTGAACAGCTCGTCGGCGTCCCTGGGCGCGGTGCCGATGCTGGTCTGCTCCAGCAGGTCGGTGCGCATGGAGATCACGTTGGAGATGTTCCAGACGATCGAAGGGATCTGGAAGATGCGCCCGTCCTTGAGGCTGGCCTTCCAGACGTTCTCCTTTCGGGCGGCCAGGTTGGGCCACTTGAGGATGTTGTCGCCGGAGAGGACCTCGGACAGATCGGCGAATGCGCCGTCGCGGACGCCCTGAAGGTTGACCGCGCTCTGATCGTTCAGGAAGACCAGATCGGGGACCTCGCCGGAGGCGAGCATCGTGGAGAACTTCTCGTCAAAGACCGGCTGTGGAACGAACTGGGGTTTGAAGCTTACGCCGAGGCGCTTGTTGAGCTCCTCCCAATACGGGTTCATCTTAAGCGGTTTGGGCGGGTCACCCCAGGTGAGCTGGAAGGTGGTGATGGTTCCGCCGGAGGCGGGCCCGCGCTCGACCGACTTGAAGAGGTTCTGAGGGTTCTCGGTGTAGACGTTCTCCATGCCCGGAGTCTCGGAGACATGGAACGGCTGGACGTCGAGGTCCGGGGCCGGCTGGTAGGTCGGCAGGTCGAAGTTGCCACCGCCGCCTTTGGTTCCGCCGCTCTTGGTTCGGCCGCTGTCGGTGCATCCGGTGAGCGCCGCGCCAGCGAGCATGCCGCCGGCGCCGACGCCGACCGCGCCGAGGAAGGTGCGACGTGAGAATCGAGCCATGAGAGGGGTCCTCCTAGTGGTGTCCTTGAGATGGGTGTCACTGGCATGACTGGTGGGGGAGGCCCCAAGCCCTTTCTTGGGACCTCGGTATCGCGAGTTACGCCTTTGTCAGGCCGGCGATCGCTTCGGCGAGATCGTCAGCGGCGGTGTCCACTTCCTCCTGGGTTGCACCTTTGTCGTCGGCCACGGTCTGGGCGGCGTCGCGCGCGGTCACCAGGTCGCTCCAGGTGTCGGCGGTCCAGTCGTTCTCGTTCAGCGCCTCGACCTCGTCCAGGTAGAGGTCGAGGCCGGTGGTGTCCACGACATTGCCGACCAGTTCGACCTCGGCGAGGTTGGCGTTCCCGCTTGGCGCGTACACACGTAGGGCCCCGTATTCGGCGGTCTCGCTCAAGGTGATCTCGTTCCAGCCGTCGGCGACCTCGCTGATGGTCGCGAATGTCTCCCAGGTCGCGCCGCCGCCGTTCGATCCCTGGAGCTGGATGCCCATGGCCCGGGATGTGTAGCCGGAGCGCGGAAGGAACCGGATCCTGTCGGCGGTGAAGGCGGTTGGCTCGGTCGGGACGACCTGCACCCAGCCGGTGGACTGCTTGGTGTCGGTGAAGGTCGACTCGTCGCCGTCGAACATCGCCCAGCCGTTGGCCGCTGCGTCCCGCTTGCCGTCCCACGATTCGCTGCTGGCCGTCACCCACGACTGCTCGATCGACGCGGTCGCCGAGGGCGGCGGCTCGAGCAGGTCCCAGGCGGCGAGCAGCCGCTCGAACAGGGCGTCTCGATCGGCGTCCGGCTCCTCGGCCGCCGTCCGGACGGCCTCCACCTCGCGGGTGAAGAGGATGCCCGAAGCCCGCGAGTATTGATCCAGGTCGACGGCGTCGGCCTGCGCCAGCACGGTGTCTAGGTCGCCTTCGATCTCACCGAAGAGCCTGAGCTCGGCGATCGAGACGGCGAGGCGGTTCCGCACCCGCAGGTACCGGTACGGGGTGGAGTCGGACGATTCCAGGTTCTGCCAGTCCCAGCCTCTGAACGTCGGCTCGGTCAGCGTCGTCCAGTGCTCCAGGTCGCTGGAGCCCTGGAAGACCAGGTTGTCCACGCGGCCCAGGTCTCTGTCGTCTTGGCGGGCCAGGAAGTCGATCCGGTTCAGCGCGAGGCCGCGGCCTTCGCCGAAGTCCCAGGTCAGGTGGTACTCGTCGTCCGCCTCGATCAACTCGCCGACGGTGTCGGTCTTCCCGTCGAGCGTGAGCGCGGCCTGCGTCGCGCCCGCCGGGTAGGGTGCGCCGGTGTCGTCGACGACCTCGGCGAACCGGGCGGGGTCGACGATGTGGCGTTCATCGGAGAAGTACAGCCCGGTGAAGTCGGTCGTCGCGAGGACGGTGGGGGCGGCCTCGCCGTCGGCGGTGGTGTAGTCGATGCTGATCGGTACGTTGCCGATCGGCTGGTCCTCGCCGAACTCGATGTCGGCTGTCCAGGACAGTCCGTCCTCGCTGGCCGCCTCGACTTTGTGGCCGCCGATGGTGACGGCCACGTCGCTGATCGGCTCGGTGCTGGTGAACGCCAGTGCGGCCGTGTCGCCGGCGGTCACCCGCTCCCGCAGCGCGCCCGGTGACGTGAGGGAGGCTTCCTCGATGGTGCCCGGCACTTCGCTGCGGTCGCCCATGATGTGGAACTCGTCGACGATCCAGAGGCCCGGGTAGGCCGGGTCGTTCGGCGCCGCGGGTTTGTCGACCTGGAGCTTGAGGAACCGGAACTGCTCCCCGCGGTGCTCTGCGACGACCGGGATGTGCTCCCAGAGGTTCGTCTCGGTGGTGGGCCGCTCCGACAGCAGCTCCCAGTTCGCGCCGTCGTTCGAGCCGTACACGTTGGTGCCGGCCGAGCGCATCGCGAAGGCGTACGGGCCTTGGAACGCGAACTCCTCGGCCGCGACCCGGTACCGGGTGCCGAAGTCGAGGACGAAGGAGACGTGGAGGATGTTGCCGGTGTGGCCCTCGCGGACCATGGTGTCGGCCTGGGCGGCGGTGATGTCATGGGTCGTGACCATGCCGCCGGAGATGTCGAGCCCGCCGTCCTCCAGACGCGGGTTGAGCAGTTCCATCGTCTCGACCACGTCCCGCAGCGCCTCGAAGGCGGCGACGAACTCCTCGTCCGTGCCGGATTCGGAGGCCTCCCGGGCCTCGCGCAGCGCCGCTTCGAACAGCTCGCGGCTGTCCGACGTGTACACGGCGTCCGGATCGTAGAGGTCTTCGAGCAGGGTGTCGATCGTCTTGGGACGGTTCTTCGCGACGACGAGCTCGAAGGTCCGGGCCGCGATGGTCTGGCCGTCGTCGGCGACGATCTGCACTTCGTGGCGGCCCCGGTCGGCGTCCCCTGGCTTCCAAGTGAACTGGCCGGTCGCGGCGTCGAACGAGGCGCCGTCGGGGAGGCCGTTGACCGAGTAGGCCACGTTCCCTCCGGTGTCGACCGCCGCGAGGTCGATCTCCCGCTCCATGTTCGCGGCCAGGTATAGGGTGCCGTCGGCCTGCTTGAACTGCGGCGGCGTCAGGTCCTTCGCTCCGGAGAGGATGACACTGTGCATGTCCACAGTGGTCCCCTCGGCGCCGCTGAGCCGGAAGTAGTTGATCGGGTTCCCGGCCATGGCGTAGGCGACGTAGCGCCACTTGCCTCCGGTGTCGGGGAGCTCGCGCACCGCCAGTGTTCTCGCGGGCTGCTCGTTGGGATTGACCCCCGAAGGCTCGATGTTGTTGAACACCTGCAGATTCGCCGGACCGTCACTGCGGTACTTCAGGCCGATCACGGCGCCATGGGCATACTCCATGCGGGCCATGGCACTGGTCGTGCCTTCCCTGCTGAGGCTCGCGCGGGCGAAGGTCTCGCCGTTCTCGGTGACCAGCTCGGTCCTGTCGTCGAGCAGGAGCCCGGCGCTGTCGAACTTCAGCGCCGCGTTCTGGGGCGGGGGAGGCGGTTCGGTTCCGGCCAGCTCCTCGGGGAACGCGACCCAGTACTCGGGGTTCTTGTCGCCCGAGCCCCAGAAGTTCGCCACAGACGTGCTGCGGTAGTAGATCGGACCATCCATCCGGGACGCCAGCCGGGCCAGCCACGGCGCTTCGGTCTCGACGTCCACACCGCGTTCGATCTTGTACTCGTAGTAGAGCTCCGCGACCGAGATCATGTTGTAGATGCGGCCCCGGTAGGACTGTGAGACGGTGCCGGGCCAGTCGTCGCCCCGCTCGTCCACCCACGGCATCCAGGCGCCCTGCATGAACCGGTAGAACTGGTCGGCGCCCTTCAGTAGCCGCCGCCCGAGGAAGTCGTAGGCGCTGACCGCGTCGTTGGCCGTGGAGACGGTTCCGGAGGTCGGGTCGACCTTGGTGCCTTGCACTTCCAGCATCCGCGCCAGCCCGGCGAAGTTGTCGATGTTGCATTCGCCGTGGGCCTGGTCGCGGCCCATCTCCCGGACCTGCACGAAGTCGTACCCGTAGGGGTTGATCGGGTTGTCCGCCTCGATGAGCGGCATCTGCTCGGCCATGGAGCCGTTGTCGTAGGCGTCGTCGCCCGAGTTCACGGTGAACCACTCGACGCCCGTGGCGTAGCCCTCCGCGTCGTCGGAGTAGATCGCGGTCGCGATGCGCCCGAACAGGCCGAAGTTGTGCTGGTTCATCCAGGTGTGGTTGGAGTACAGGAAGGTCTTGACCACGGGGTTCGCGAAGTTGCCGAGCAGGCGCTCGTCGTCCTCGGCGCTCCACACGACGTTGTAGCCGTCCTGGGTCCCGGGGGTGTCGTCGTCAAGCGGCTCGGTGGCGCGGATGATCTCGGCGGCCATGAGGAACTGGTACAGCGGGTGTCCGGTGTGGATATGCGCGTCGGGGAAGTACCGGTAGCCGTTCGGGTCCATGTCGGCCCAGACGCGCAGCGCCTGGATCGCGTTCTTGCGGTAGACCTCGTCGCCGGTGGTGACCCACATGAGGGACTGCGTGAGCGCGCCGAAGGAGTCGTTCGTCTCCCGGCCGCGCATCCCGGCGTTGTCGAAGATCCTGGTCTTCGCCTTGTCGGGTTCTTCCGCCGACAGGGCGTTGGACGCCCGCCACGTCGTGGACGCGAAGCCGGTCTTCGTCATCGCGTTGAAGTAGGAGGCCCACGGCTCCTCGCCTGAGCGGACCCTCTCCTGGGTGGTCCGCAGATTCTCGGCCGAGAGACCGATCCCGGGGTGGACGAACCCGGCGTCGCTCACGGTCTCGTTGATCACGACCACGTTGTCGGTGATCAGCCCCTCATTCTCGGCGGCCTGGGTCGGGGATGCCGTCACGAGCAGGCTCGCCGCGACCGCCAGCACGGCGGCCACGACTATCGGCCGTGATCGTTCACTGTGTCTGACCTTCATCGCTAGGTTCCTTCCATAGCTCGGCGCGGGTCGAGGGGCAGATCTGTCGAACGCGGCGACTGCTTCATGGGCTCGAATGAGAGGCGGGACGGGGGTCGGGCGGAGGACGGCTGGAGTGAGGCCGGGGTCGGGGCGGAGACCGGAGTGAGCCGGGACGGAGCGGCGGGCGCTTGCAGGCAGGACTCGACCACTCCGGGCCGCGCTCGCGATCGTAGAAAACGGTTTCATGGAAACTAGTCTTCGCCGATCGGTCTCGCAAGGCGGGCGGTGGCCATGTTTCCGAATCCGGCCACCCTGTGGGCGTTCGGAGGCGAGCCCGTGTTCCCCGGTGTCCGTCTGCGGGTAGATAATGTTTTCTACCGAGGTCCATTTCCACCATGGAACAGCTGGTGGGGGTCCGCAGCAGAAGGGGTCTGACGTGGCACGAAGACCGTCCGCCGATGGGCGTAGGCGTACCACCATCAAGGACGTGGCGACCCGGGCTGGTGTGTCGGTGCCCACGGTGTCGCGGGTACTCGCCGGCAACTACCCCGTCGCCACCGCCACCCGGACCAAGGTGCTGCGCGCGATACGGGAGCTCGACTACGTCGTGAACGCGCACGCCCGTGCGCTGGCCGGAGCTACCACGAAGACAATCGCGCTCGTGCTCCACGACATCATCTCGCCGTTCTTCAGCCATATCGCCCAGGGGGTTGAGGAGCAGGCGGCCGCCGAGGGGCGGGTCTGCCTGGTCCGCACGACGCACGGTGATGCCGACCGCGAGCTGGCGGTTGTCGAGATGATGCGCGAACAGCACGGCGACGCCGTCATCCTCGTCGGCGGTGCCTCCCAGAGGGATGAGTACCGCGAGCGGATGACCCGCTTCGCCCACGCCCTCGACGACGCCGGTTCCCGGCTGGTCCTGTGTGGGCGGCCATCACTCGGTCCCGATGTACCCGCCACCGTCGTGGAGTACGACAACGAGGGTGGAGCGTTCGCGATGACGAGCTACCTGCTGTCCGCAGGGCACAGGCGCATCGCCTTCGTGGGGGCCTCCGACATGGCCTCCACTCCTACCGAGCGGGTGGGCGGTTATGTGCGGGCACACGAGTCGTTCGGTGTACCGGTCGATCCCGCCCTCATCGTTCCCGGCGAGTTCGCCCGGTCGTCCGGCCACCACGCCACCCGACGCCTGCTCGAGCACGGTCCGGAGTTCACGGCCGTCTTCGCGGTCACCGACATCGTCGCGACCGGTGTCCTTCACGCCCTGCGGGAGGCCGGCCGTCGAGTTCCTGAGGACGTTTCAGTCGTCGGGTACGACGACATTCCGGTGGCCGCCGAGCTCACCCCGACGCTGACCACGGTGCGCGTGCCGCAGCTCGAGCTGGGCCGGACGGCGGTCCGCCTGGCGCTCCACCGGCACGAGCCCGGTACCGGGCAACACGTGGTGCTCGGCACGCACATCGTCGTCCGCGACTCCGTGGCACCGCGCTGATCGCGAGCCCCAGCGGTCTCCGCGTTGCCGGGCGATCTCTGGGCGTCCACCCGGGCCGCGTCAGCTCCACCTGCCCGATGCCGTGTGGCTCGATGGTGTGGCTGATGTAAACGTTCGACATCGTATAGTTCACTGACAGGGATCGGGTTACCGCCGCGAGGCGGTAGCCCACGGTCAGGAGGGGTGTGCATTGAGGCCGGTGCCAGATAGGGCTGCGGGCGCCTCGGCGTCCACCGGCACCATCGGTGCCGGGTCCATGGGTGGCGGCTCTTCCGGCGGCAGTCCGGGACGTGGTAGCCGGGCGAATATCCGGGATGTGGCTCGGGTGGCTGAGGTTTCCGTCGCGACGGCCTCTCGGGTGTTCTCCGACAGCAGTCTGGTGCGGCCGGCTACGCGTGAGAAGGTGCTCCGGGCCGCCGAGTCTCTGGGTTACCTGCCGAATGCCCATGCCCGCGCGCTGGTCGGCGGCGGGGGGCATACGGTGGCGTTTCTTACCGCGGAGATGGTGGGCCCGTCCTTCGCCGATCTGGCGAGCGGAGTGGAGCAGGTGACGGCGGAGTACGGCCACCTGTTCATGCTGTGCACGACGCACGATGACGTCGAGCGTGAGCAGCGGTATGTACGCCTGATGGGTGAGCAACGGGCGGCTGCCGTGCTGCTCGTCGGGGCGACCGAGGCCGGACCGGACTACCAGCGCCGGGTGCTCGGCTATGTCAAGGAGCTGGGTGCCGTGGGCACCCAGCTCATCCTTTGTGGGCGACCGCCTGTCAGTCCGGGCGCGGATGTGCCGAGCATCGAGTACGACAACCTCGGCGGCGGCTATTCCGCCACCCGGCACCTGCTCGAGCTCGGCCATCGCCGGATTCTGGCGGTCGGCTTCTCGCCCCTGCAGACCACGACCGGGCCGCGCCTGACAGGTGCGCGGCAGGCGTACGGGGATGCCGGATTGCCGGTTGACGACCTCCTGCTGGCGGAGAGCTGCTTCAGCATCGAGGAAGGTGACCGGGCGGTGACGCAGGCCTTGGCAGAAGACACCGGCTTCACCGCGGTGGTCGCGGCCGCCGACCATGTGGCGATCGGCTGCCTGCGTGCGATCCGCCGCGCCGGCCTTCGGGTGCCCGAGGACATCTCGTTGACCGGTTTCGACGACATCCCGGTGGTCAGCGACCTGACGCCGGCCTTGACGACCGTGCGGGTCCCGTTCGGTGAGCTCGGCCGGGTCAGCGCCCGGGTGGCCCTGGACGAGGTGGAGCGTCGGCGGTATCGACACGTCGTACTCCCGACGGAGTTGGTGGTCCGCGCGTCGACGGCACCACCACCACCGGCGTAGGGCCGCCCGGAGTCACCGCCGTCCGGAACCGGAATGTAACCGGTTCCAAAAATCTCTTGTCCGCGGCGTGGCCTGCTTGTAACGTGCCGGAAAGCGCATTCCTGCACGTGTCTCTCCGGCCCGCACCGCGGCTGCCGCATCACGTTATTCCTACGCGTACTTAAATCCTCCACTTCAACCGAAGAGGGTGCCTTCTGTGGATCAGGCTGCTGCCGCCGCGGGCGGCCATGTCCGACGATTCGGTGCGTTTGCCGCAGTGCTTCTGCTCGTCACCGGACTCCTCTTTGCGGTAGCCGGGCCAGCCCCCGCGCAGGATCTGGGCACGTGTGACGTGACGTTCCAGTCCACGGTCAGCGAGCAAGGGTTCGTCCACCCCGGCATCGGGCTCACCGAGCCCATCATCAAGAACGTGCGCGACCAGATCGCGGCCGGAGCCGAGCCGTGGACGTCCGGGTTCGAGGCTTTGAAGCAGGCCCGTTACGCCGGCGAGAACGTCGGCCCGTCCAACGTCGGGTCCGATCCGACCAAGCCGCGCACGGTCGCCTTCAACGGGGGCACGAGAGGTCTGTTCGAGGCCGACGGCCTGAAGTCCTACACGCAGGCGGTCATGTACCTGCTCACAGGCAAGGAGGTCCACCGCGCGAACGCCCTGCGCATCATCCGCCTCTGGGAGCAGATGGACCCCGAGCAATACGAGTACTACGTCGACTCGCACATCCATAACGGCGTCCCGCTCTTCCGCATGGCCTCCGCCGCCGAAATCCTGCGCTATACCAGCTGCGGCGAGGACGACTCCCTTGCGTGGACCGACGCCGACACGCAGGCGTTCAGCGAGAACCTCATCAGGCCGACCATAGCGACGTTCATGTCCTCCCAGGACCACTTCATGAACCAGCACAACTACCCGCTGCTGGGCTCCATGGCCGGGGCGATCTTCATGGACGACACCGCGCTGTACGCCGAGAAGGTCGAGTGGTTCACCGTCAACTCGACCGCCAAGGACCGGGGCTTCAACGGCTCCATCAAGTGGCTGGCCCGCTGGGTCGACAAGAACGACAAGAGCGGCGAGCCCATCGACAACCCGCACGTGCAGCTCACCGAGATGGGACGCGACCAGGCGCACGGCGGCGGCAACCTCACCAACTTCGCGGCGCTGTCCCGCATGATGATGGCCCAGGACACTCTGGTGGATCCGGTCGACGGCACGGTCTCGACCGCCGAAGACGCCGTCGGGCCCTACGAGTTCCTCGACGACCGCATCCTGAAGGCCGCCGACTACTTCTGGCAGTTCATGCTCGGCTACGACACCGAGTGGACGCCGATCGCCTACGCGATCTCGCCCGACGGGACGATCCGCGACACCTACAACCACATCGCCGATGGCTACCGCGGCCGGTACGCCACCGCGAGCTTCTGGGAGATCTACTACTACTACAAGTTCACGCTCGGCAAGGACGTCGAGGAGATGGCCCCCTTCTTCGCCGAGGCGTACGCCAAACGCCCCGGACCCGCCTTCATCGGCTGGGACGGCCACGACGGCGGCGGCGACTCGTGGCTGTTCGCGCCCGCCGAGGCGGAAGGGGAGACGACCCCGCCGCTGGAAGAGCCCGGTATCCGCGAGGTCGAGCAGCGCTACACGCACCTGGCCGGCGACGTCGAGACCGGCGACGGCTACGTGCGCATGGCCGACGGTTCAAAGATCGCCTACCTCAGCGGCGCGACGAATCACCCGCAGCTCGGCTTCCTCGTCCGCACCCAAGGCGACGCCGTGCTTCACCTGCGCACGCTCAGAAACGGCCAGTCCATAAAGCGCAAGTACCCGATGATCGTGCCGGACACCGGCGGCGAATGGCGCTATGTCACGAACGACGGCACCATGGACAACATCCTGTTCATCGAGGCCGAGGGCGCGACCGTCGACATCGACCACATCAACGTCGGCGCCGCGACCGAGCTCGACGGGCCGGTCTTCCCCAAGGACGCGGCCGACCGGATCATCGCCTGGACCGGGGCGGACCTCAGCGTCGATCTCGCGGCGACCGCCGCCGAGGGCACGACCTACACCGCGACCGGGCTTCCTGAGAGCGCCGCTCTCGACCCTGACACGGGCACGTTGACCTGGACGCCTGACGAGGCCGGTACCTGGACGGTCACTGTCGCCGCCAATGACGGCACCAACGCCGCAGCCCGTCGTGTGACGTTCGACATCGCTGACGACCGTCGCGACGCCATCGCACTCGCCGTGGACGGCATCGATCTTGAAGACGGATACGAGTCGGCGACCGAGGCCGCCTACATCGACGCCGAGGACACCGCCGAGGATGTGCGCAAGCACGGCTCGGACGCGGAATACCTGGCCGCGCTGGCCGATCTCGTCACCGCGGTCGACGGGCTGAGCCTGCTCTCGCCCAAGTCCGAGGTGGACGGCAGCCTCGACTATCCGGGACTCGTCGCCTCCTCCACCACCGGGGACCGCATCGTCAACATGGTCGACGGCGACAACCAGTCCGGCACCTCCTACCCCCAGGCCGTCAACATGTCGCACATCTTCGACTTCGGCCCAGACTTCAGAGTCTCGGCCAGGAAGTTCGGGTTCCAGAGCAACATCTTCGCCGACCGGCTCGCCAACTCGGCGGTGTTCGGCTCCAACGACGGGAAGAACTGGACCCGGCTCACCCCCGAGGTCACCCAGTTCACCCAGGACTTCAACACCCTGGACGTCGCCAAGGACCTCAAGGACGACCAGTTCCGATACATCAAGGTCCAGATGCTCGAACAGCTGCCGGACGTTCTCTACGGGATCATCCGCGGCGTGTTCGAGATGACCGAGTTCCACGTCTACGGCGAACGCCACGAGATCGGCAACCTGATCAAATCGACTTCGATCGCCTCGGACCAGGCCGTCGCGGGCAGGATCGCGATGGGCGACAGCATCGACGTCTCGGTCACCGCGAAGGAGCCGCTCGACTCTCTCACCGTCAACGTGATGGGCAAATCGGCTGCGGCCACTTCCGAGGACGGCGTCCACTGGAACGCCTCGGTTGTCCTCGACGGCGTCGAGGCCGGCCCAGTCACCCTCACGGTCGACTACACCGGCTCCGATGGCAAGGCCGGACCGACCTTCTACGGCACCACCGACGGATCGAAGCTCTACATCGTGGACCCCGCACGCTTCATCGACGTGGCCGAGCTGGCCACCGTCACCGCATCCGACAAGCAGTGGCCGGGCGATGGACTGGGCGCCGACGAGGTCGGCTACCTGCTCTTCGACGGCGACCCCAACACCTACGGCGACCTGAACACCGGACCAGGTGCGTACTACGACATCGACTTCGGCGCGGAAGCGTCCGTGCGACCCGAGCTGGTCCTGATGCTGCCGCGGGCCAGCCACCCGCAGCGGGCCAACGGCACGGTCGTGCAGGGGTCGAATGACGGCCAGACCTGGACCGACCTCACCGAGCCACTCACCGGGGCCGTCGCGAACGACTGGAGCGTCCAACCCGCCTCGGCCCAGGACCACTACCGGTACCTGCGGATCCACAACGCCGCGAGCTGGTTCGGCAACCTCTCCGAGGTCGAACTCTACGGCGACATCGCCTACGACGACGCGTAGTTCGATTCGAAGGTGCGCACGACCGACGAATGTCGTTAGTGCTCACGGAGCGGTAACGGATTCCTGGCCCCTTACCTGGGCAGCCATTCGCAAGATCGGTAAAGACATATCGCGCTACTTAGATGGAGGAGCATTACATGATCGGGAATGGCCAGACCTTTCCGAGCCGGCCGTCGCGAAGGGACGCGTTGCGTCTTGCTGGGGGCGTGGCGCTGACGAGCATGACGGTCGCGGGGTGTGATCTGCTGTCCACGGATCCCGGTGGTTCAGAGGGAACCAACCAGGAGACGGCGAAGGGCAAGCAGGCGCCGATCCTCGAGAAGCTGGTGAAGTCAGGTGACCTGCCGCCGGTGTCGGAGCGGCTGCCCAAGAACCCCCTTGTGGTGAAGCCGACAAGTGAGATCGGTCGTTATGGCGGGACGTGGCGCACCTTCCTCGACGGACTGGCGGCGGTGGGCTACAAGTCCTACGTCGAACTCGGATACGACCCCCTGGTCTCCTGGAAAGCCGACTGGAGTGACGTCGTACCCAACCTCGCCGAAGGATGGGACGTCGAGAACGACGGCCAGGCCTACGTCTTCCACCTCCGGCAAGGCGTCAAGTGGTCTGATGGTGAACCCTTCACCGCAGACGATCTCGCGTTCATGTTCGAAGACGTCTGGGGAAATGAGGAGATCAGCCCGGTACCCCCGACGATGTTCTCGACCGGAGACAAACTCGCTGCTTTCGAGAAGGTCGACGACTTTACCGTGCGCATCGAGTTCGACGCGCCGAGCTCGCTGTTCATCCGTCGACTCGCGACACCCAGCGGGGGGCTACTTCTGACGCCGCGCCACTATATGGAGCAGTTCCATGTCAAGTACAACTCCGACGCAAATGCGCAGGCGAAGGACGAGGGTTTCGGAGACTGGATCGAGTACTTCTGGAACCGCAACACCGTACCCAGCAACCCCGACCGTCCGAGTCTGAACGCATGGCTTCTCAAGACCGCGGTCGACGAATCGTCGGGCCGCGCGGTGTGGGAACGCAACCCGTACTACTGGAAGGTCGATCCGGACGGCAGCCAGCTGCCATACATCGACAGGGTGACGTACGAAATCATGGACCTCGAGGTCGCGCTGCTGCGCACCACGAGCGGTGACCTCGATCTCAACTCGCCAGCGCTGACCGGCGGAGTGACCACGGTTGACAACAAGCCGGTTCTGGCCCGCGGGCGCGACAAGGGCGGATACGACTTCATCGACGGCGTGCCTGGGAGCATGAACCAGGGTGTCGTCTGTCTGAACCTCAACCATAAGAATCCTGTTCTCCGAGAGGTCTTCCAGAATCGCGA
Organism: Actinopolymorpha sp. B9G3; assembly: GCF_040120725.1. NCBI lineage: Bacteria > Bacillati > Actinomycetota > Actinomycetes > Propionibacteriales > Actinopolymorphaceae > Actinopolymorpha > Actinopolymorpha sp. B9G3. Next base: position 60,148 of record NZ_JBEEAB010000024.1, read on the forward strand.
ATTCCGGATCGGCCTTTCCCACGCGATCAATCGCGATGAGATCGTGAACGCGGTCTACCAGAGGCAGGGAGAGCCATGGCAGGCGGCACCGCGGAAAGAGTCGGAGTTCTTCAGCGAGAAGCTTGCAAAGCAGTACACCGAATATGACGTCGACCTCGCAAACGAATACCTCGACCGGGCCGGATACTCCAAGCGGGACGCAAGCGGGAACCGCCTCGGTCCTGACGGCAAGCGGATCGTCTTCTCAATGGAGGTCGTCACCAACGAGCCGAACCAGATCTCGGCGATGGATCTGGTTAAGGGATACTGGGGCAAGGTCGGGATCGAGATGCAGGTCAAGACCGAAGACCGCACGCTCTTCTACGACCGCAAGGCCGCCAACCTCCATGACGCCAGCGTGTGGACCGGCGACGGCGGACTGTACGACGCCGATCTTGACCCCCGGTGGTACTTCCCCTACAGCGGCGAGTCCAACTACGCACCACTGTGGGCAACGTGGTACACGTCTCTGGGTGCCGAAGGAGAGAAGCCGCCTGCTGCTGCCGTCGAGCAGATGAAGCTCTACGACCAGTACGGCGCCACGGTCGACAAGGCCGAAGCAGCAAGGATCTTCACCGAGATCCTGAAGATCGCCGAGGAACAGTTCTGGGTGATCGGCCTCGTATCAGTCGAGGGGACCTACGGAACGGTCCGCAAGAACTTCCGCAACGTCCCCAGCTCGATCCCTGCGGCATGGCTCTACCCGACACCGGGGCCGACCCGACCGGAGCAGTTCTACGTCAGCGACTAGCCGCGGCTTAGGCTCACGTCCAAGCGGCGTTGAGACGCTCGTACTCTTCGGCGGTCACGGGCAGCACGACGCCGTGGCAGGGGTCGTTCGGCAGTCGGTGGTGCTTGGAGAGGATCCACTTGCCGCTGGCGAGGTTGGTCGTCTCGAAGGGGACGTAGCGGCGTTCCGGCGTGAACTCGTCGATCCAGAGGTACCACTTTTCTTCGGTGTTCGACTTGTACACCAGCGGGCCCTCGCCTTGGGTGATCGTGCGGAGGCCGATGCCTTCGGCCAGCGGCTTCCATTCGGTGGCCGTCAGCGAGGTCGAGATTTCGGAGAAGATCGACTTGCCGAGAGGCGCGTCGCCGGTGCGGCTGCGTTCGTCCTTCAGGAAACGGTAGTAGACGCCGTCGTGGTCGATCACTGTGGTATCGATCGTGTGCCATCCTCGGTCGATCCACACGCGCGGATCTGAGAAATCGCGGAAGTCGCGGGTGGTCGCATACATGATCCGGTTGTAGCTCTGGCCCTCGTGGGCGTCGTTGTCGTAGAGGGTCGAGGACCAGTGGACGAGGTAGGTTTCCTGCTCGGGATCCCAGACCGCCTCTGGGGCCCAGGTGTTGCCGGCCTCGGGCGGTGCGACCTCGACGAGTCTGCCCTGCCCCCAGTTCACTAAATCCATCGACTCCCAGACCATGATCGAGCGGCTGCCTCGGCGCTGGTGCCGGTCCCAATCAAGGCTGGTGTAGAGGCGCAGGTCGGTCGCGACCAGGTAGAACCGGTCGCGTTCCGGCGAACGGATGATGTGCGGGTCGCGGACGCCACATTCACCCAAGGTGGAGTACAGGACCGGCTTGCCGCCGTTGAGGTCGTCGAAGGCCAGCGGGTCGTTGCCGTCGCTCAAGGCGAAGTAGATCTGCTCACCGTCGGCTGATTCGCGTTTGAAATGCGCGTAGAGGTAGCCCGCATGTTCGGGCTGTTGGCGTCGTACTCCGTTGAGTCCCATGGGACTGAACCCTCCCTTTCGTCGGATCCGCTCTTTCATCGCATAGGACAATTGCGCGGGCCCAAGGCGACGAGGCTCTGCCCGTCGCCGATGCGCGAATGGCTACCGCCGCGGTCTCGGTCAACTCGTGCGCTGGTGGCTTGGCAGTCGGGTATCTCCTGAGTCGGTCTCGTAAGTCAGGTCAACTTCAGGCCCTTGCCGGCCGGTCATCATGCGGTAGGTAGGCCGCACCGGCGCCAGGCTTGACCCATGTGTGCGCGTTGACGCTATCGACTGCCGTGCGTCACCGGCAGCGCCGTGGGGCCATCAAGCCGCCGGTGCAGCAGGAGCAGCAGAGATGCGGACCGGACTGATCGCGAGTAGTCATCGCGAGCGAGGCTGATGGCAAGAAGGCATGAGATGTTGCGATAGGGGGTTGCGCAGCTGGTGGAGGCGCCAGGCCGCCCCGGGGTCGATTGTGTTAGCGGACCTTGGTGGTCCAAGCTCGGATGAATCGGTGAGGCCGCTCGCGGTTGATGAGCTGATCTGGCTGGCTGTGAAGTTGGCCCGGACGGTGGCGGAACATGACGGAGCCACGCGATCGGAACCTGTGCGGGGGACCGGCCGATATCGATGGCGACTTTGAACCACGAGCTTGATGACTGCCTGTTGTCCTTGCTGTACTCGAAGACATCCGGCGAGACGCTGAGCCGGCCGACCGGGTCCTGAAGGTACTTGCTGGCGAGGCCGCCCTCGGCCAATGGGTCCCACGCGGTCACTGCGAGATCGAACGCGCGGGCCATCGGCAGCAACTCGTGCTCCGGCGTCCGTTCGAGCAGGTTGTAGCGCAGCTGCAGCCCGATGAACGGCGCCCAGCCGCGCAGATCGGCCAGCGTGTTCGCCTGCGCGACCTCCCATGCCGGTGGACGCCGGCGCCCGCATCACCTCTGGCACCGAGGGTCCCGGTGGGGTTGACAGCGGATCGGCCGGAGCGTTGAATACCGCCAATCCGTAAACGATTACACCCCCGGGATGCCGTTCGCTTGGTTGTAATCGATTACGGGCAGGTCAGGTCGTCATGGTGGACGAGCTGCGAGGGAGGCGAGGATGTCCGGACCGCGCGCATCCCGGCCGACGGTGCGTACCGTGGCCGAGGCCGCCGGGGTCTCGGTCGCCTCCGTGTCGAGGGTGCTCAACGGCCTGACAACCAACGAGGAGACGATCCGCCGGGTGCAGGCCGCCGTCGCCGAGGTCGGCTACGTGCCCAACTCCGCGGCCAAGTCGCTCAAGACCCGCCACTCCGGCCAGGTCGCGTTCGCCATGGAGGACATCGGCAACGCCGCCTACCTCGCCATGGTCCGGGCCATCCAACCGCTGCTGCGCGAGGCTGGCTACCGCCTGCTCCTGCACAGCACCGACGCCGACGTCCAGGACGAGATCGAGGTGCTGCGCAGCCTCGGCCAGCGCTACGTGGACGGCCTGATCCTCTGCCCGTTGCGGGTGACCGAGCAGCATGTGGAGGAGCTCGGCCGCGCCACGGCACCCGTCGTCGTCATCGGCCAACTCCCGCAGGGATGCCCGGTCGACAACGTACGCGTCGACTCGCGTCCCGGCGTAGCCCGGGCCATCGAGCATCTGGTGGAGGGCGGCCGCGAGCGGATCGCGCTGATCGATGGTCCTGCCGACACGGTGCCCGGCCGCTCCCGCTATCTCGGCTACCTCGACGGCCTGAAGGCGGCGGGCCTGGAGGAACGCCAGGAGCTGGTCGCGTTCACCGACTTCGCGGTCGACGCGGGGGCCAAGGCCACACAGCACCTCCTGACCGAGGGTGCCCCCGATGCGATCTTCGCGGCCAACGACGTTCTCGCCATGGGCGCACTTCAGACTCTGCGCCAGCAGGGGGTGAGCGTGCCCGACGACATCGCCGTGGTCGGCATGGACGACACCGAGCTCGCCGCCACCGCCTGGCCGCCACTGTCGAGCGTCTCGCTGGGAGCGCGGGAGCGCGGTCAGCTGGCCGCCGAGCTTCTGCTCAAGCGGCTGGAGGATCCCGGACGCCCACCGGAGTGGATCGACGTCGAGCCGCGGCTCGTGGTCCGCGCGAGCTCCGCACCTGTGGGTACGCCATGACCGCGACCGCCACGCCGACGCCGACCAGGACGCCGACGCCGACACCGGGGCGGTTCCCTCAACGTGGCGGCGGTGCCCTGCTGCTGCTCCTGCCCGCGATGCTTCCGGTGCTGGTGCTCAGCGTCTTTCCGCTGCTGCGCGGCATCTACCTCGGGTTCACCGACGCCCGGGCCGGATTCAACATCGCCACTGCGTTCACCGGGCTGGACAACTACCGGCAGATGCTGGCAGACGATCTGTTCTGGTCGTCGTTTCGGATCGGACTGATCTGGACGTTCTCCGTCACGATTCTGCAGTTCGTCCTGGCGCTCGGCCTCGCGCTGCTGCTCAACCTCAACCTGCGGGGGCGCTGGCTCGCCCGCACGCTCGCGGTCGTCCCCTGGGCGATGCCGCCGGTGGTCGTCGGCATCATGTGGTCGCTGGTCTACCGGCCCGACGCGGGCCTGCTCAACGAACTGCTCTACCGCCTCGGTCTCGGTGATTCTGGCGTCAACTGGCTCGGCGAGTTCGGCACCGCCCTGCCGGCGGTCATCGCGGTCGGGGTGTGGGCCGGCATGCCCGTGACGACGATCGTCCTGCTGGCTGCCTTGCAGAGTGTGCCGCGCGAGCTGCATGAGGCGGCTGCAGTCGACGCGGCCGGCGCGTGGGCGCGGTTCCGGCACATCACCATGCCGCAGCTGCAGGGAGTTGTCGTCGCCATCACGACACTCAACTTCATCTGGAACTTCAACTCCTTCGACCTGGTGTACGTCCTCACCAAGGGCGGACCTGGCGGGCGCACCACACTGCCGATGCTGTTCGCGTACGAGGAAGCCTTCAGGTACGGCAACTACGGCTACGCCGCCGCCCTCGGCAACGTCATGGTGCTGATCGTCCTGGCGGTGCTGCTCGTCTACCTGCGGCGGCGGATGCGCGAGTCCCAGGCGGGCGGTGCCGCATGAGGATTCGCACCGGACGCTCGCCGATGGACCAGGTTTCGCCGGTCGTACGCCTGCTGCAGTACGTCGCCCTACTGGCATACCTCGTGTTCCTGGCGTTCCCGCTGCTGTGGCTGCTGTCCGCGTCGTTCTCGTCCCCGCAGGATCTCGTACGCCTGCACCCTGGACTCATCCCCGACCGGCCGACGCTGGAGAACTTCATCGCGGCGTTCGGCGAACAGGCATTGGTGCGCTCGGCGGTGAACAGCGCGCTGGTCGCAACGACGAGTGCGGTTGTCACGGTGCTCGTCGCCCTTCCCGCGGCCTATGCGTTGGTACGCCTGCGCACGTGGCTGGGCAAGCCGGTCTTGGCGTGGGTGTTGGTGAGCCAACTGTTCCCGTTCATCCTGCTGGTCATCCCGATCTTCCTTGTTCTGCGGACGGTTCAGCTGGTCGACACGAGGTCCGGCCTCGTCCTCATCTACGTCGTATGGATCCTGCCGTTTGCATTGTGGATGCTGCAGGGCTACCTGCGCGAGCTGCCCGTGGAGGTCGAGGAGGCCGCGGCCATCGACGGGGCATCGCGGAGCCAGATCCTGCGGGCCATCGTGTTGCCGTTGATGATTCCCGGCCTCGTGGCCACGACGCTGTTCGCGTTCATCACGGCGTGGAACGAGTTCTTCTTCGCCCTGGTCCTGATCAAGAGCCCGGAACTCCAAACGCTGCCGCTCGCCCTCGCCCGCTTCGTCGGGCTCGAAGGTGTAGCCCGGCTCGGCCCGCTCGCCGCGGGAGCGCTGCTCGCGACGCTGCCCAGTCTGGCGTTCTTCTCGTTCATCCAGCGCGGACTCACCGGCGGCCTGCTCGCCGGCGCCACGAAGGGATAGGAGCCCAAGGGAATGAGCAACCTCAAGCGACGCAAGGTCATGTCCGTCGCCGCCGTGGCGACGGTGGTGAGCCTGCTGGCCGCCTGCGGGGGATCGGACGGCGGTGCGGGATCGGGAGGAGGCGGCGGAACCCCCGACGAGCCGGTCAAGCTGCGGTTCCAGAGCCTTGCCTGGCAGGAGGAGTCGGTCGCGGCCAACCGCGCGATCGTCAAGGAGTGGAACGCGCAGAACCCCAATATCCAGGTGCAGTATGTGCAAGGGGACTGGGGCTCGGTGCACGACCAGCTGCTGACCTCGTTCGAAGGCGGCGACCCGCCGGACGTCATTCACTACGAGGCGGCGGCCATCCAGGTGTTCGCCGAGGGCGGTTACCTGGCCGACCTGGAACCGTTGCTGTCCGACGACTTCAAGAGCTCCATACCCGATGACATCTGGGACACCGTGCGCTACGAGGAGCAGGGCACGATCGGCGCGCCGTTCCTGCTCGAGTCGCGGATGCCCCTTGCCAACAAGGCGTTGCTCGACGAGGCGGGGATCGAGGTGCCGACGCCCGACGACCCGTGGACGTGGGACGAGTTCGCCGAGGCCGCGAAGAAACTCACCAAGGACGGTACGTACGGCGTGGCCTGGCCGCTCGAAAGCCCCGCGAACGCCGTCCTCAACCTCTCGCAGAGCTTCGGTGGCGAGTACGTCAGCGGGACCGGTGACGAGGCGACGGTCGAGGTGGGCGAGGCCGAGCTCGAGGTGCCGCAGCGGATCCACCAGATGCTGTACGACGACAAGACGGCGGCGCCGCAGACGATCGGCACCAACAGCACCGACTCGCTCCCGGGCTTCTTCGAGGGCAAGTACGCCATGCTCTTCGGGGCGATCTGGCTGCGCCAGCAGATGGTGCAGGAAGCACCGGACGACTTCGACTGGGTGACATTGCCGCCGCTGGAAGGCAGCGACGGCCTGGAGCAGGCCGCCAACCCGCAGATCCTGTCGGTGGCCGCGCAATCCGAGCACCCCGAGGAGGCCGCGCAGTTCATCGAGTACTTCCTCAACGCCGAGAACATGGCCGAGCTCGCCCGCGGTGACTGGCTCGTGCCGACCAGCGAAGGCGCACTGGAGGCGCTGCAGAAGCAGACCAACGGCGAGCAGGGCTGGGACGTCGCCGTGGCAAGCGTCGACGCGCTGGCGGCGGCGCCCTGGCAGAAGACGCCCGGCTTCCAGGAGTGGACCGACCGCATCGCCACCCCGGCGTTCCAGAAGTACTTCGCCGACGAGATCAGCGCAGACGAACTCGCGAGTCAGCTCGAACAGGGCGCGGAGAAGACGCTGGGCCGGCAACGGTGACCGGGCTCCCTTTCAAGAACGATGGAGCGGGGAAGCTCCGCAGCCGCGCCAGGGGATGTCTCGCGGGCCTCGCGGTCGGTGACGCCCTCGGCCGCCCGGCCGAGGGCATGGAACCCGCGCAGATCGTCGAGCGCTGGGGACGCATCGAGGGATATGTAGCCGACACCCCGCTGGGCAGCGACGACACCGAGTACGCCCTGCTGACCAGCAAGGCGCTGCTGCGCTTCCGGGCCGACTTCACTGCCGACCGCGTAGCGGACCTGTGGCGGGACGAGGTGTGCGGGCAGGAAGGCGGCTTCGCCGGTGGCGGGTTCAGCGAGATGGCGGCGATCCGCAACCTCGAACGCGGGCATCGCCCGCCCCGGTCCGGCCAGCACGCGCACGGCTGGAGCGACGGCCTCGCGATGCGGGTCGCTCCCATCGGCATCGCGGCCGCCGGTGATCCGACACGTGCGGCCGGGTTGGCTCTCGAGGACGGTCTGGTCAGCCACAGTGGCGAGGGCATCTACGCCGGGCAGGCGATCGCGGCGGCGGTGGCTGTCGCCATGACAGGAGCCGACGCGGAGGCGGCGTTCGAGGCCGCCCGCGACGCCGTACCTGCCGAGTCGTGGACCGGACGCAACCTGAGGTTGACACATCGGATCGTCGATTCGGCACCCGACTGGGCGACCGCGGCGGAACGGTCCGTGGCGCGGCTGGCGGCGCACCGCTACTACTGGGCAGACCTCGCCCCGGAAGCGGTCAGCCTGGCTTTCGTCGCTGTGCTCGCCGGCGGCTGCGACTTCCGGGAGACCGTACTCAACGCGGTGAACCTCGGCCGGGACGCCGACACGATCGCCGCGATGGCCGGTGCGGTCGCGGGTGCGATGGCTGGTGTCGAGGCGGTGCCGGAGGAGTGGCTGCCGGCGGTCGCGGTGGCGCCGGGGGTATGCCTGGCGACGACCAGAGGCATGCACCCGTTGGAGGTGGCCGATGAGCTGTGCGCGCTCGCGGCCGAGCTGGGAGGCGTCGATGGGTGAGCAAGATCTGCGGGAACGCATTGCTGCGGTCGTGGGCGGTCTCGCCGCGGCGGACGGGATCACCTGGCCGGCATGGTGGCACCGGCTGTCCCAGCTGCCGCCGCGGCGCGAGGTGCGGCTCGGCGAGGCTTGGACGCACGCCCGCGCGGGACACACGAGCTCACTCCCGACGCCGTACCTGCAGTCGTCGTCGCCGGCTTTGGTCGACCCGGCGGGCCCCACGGACGACCTCGAGTGGTTCGTCGTGGCGGTCCGCCACCACCTCGGCCAGCGGCTGGACGGGTCGGCGAGCGAGCAGTCGTACGCCGTCTGGAAGGAGCTGGCACACCAACGCGCGGCCGACACCGATCAGGTCCGCGGCCGGATCGGCACGGTGATGGCTCTGGAGAACCTCGCGGCCGGACTCACACCGCCGGCCACCGGCAACGACACCCCGCACTACTTCGACGACATCGCCTGCGTGCGGGGAGTCGCCGCCGGACTGCTGAGCCCGGGGCACCCGGATGGCGCCGCCACCCTGGCCGCGCGCGACGCCGAGGTCACGCATGCCCTCGACGGAGTGTGGGCGAGTCGCGCGACGGCCGCACTGGTCGCCGGCCTGGTCGGCGGCGTTGAGCGGGATGCCGCGATCGACCGGGCGCGGGCCGAGCTCCCGGTGGACAGTTGGTGCGCGGCGGTCGTCGCCGAGTGCCTGGCGGTCGCCGAGTCGCTGGCGGTCAGCGAGGCCGGCGTAGGGCCGCTGGCGCTGGCGGCCCGGCTGGAGCGGGAGGCAGTCGACCATGTCTACGGGTACGCGAACCAGGCTCCCGAGACGCTGGGCCTGCTGCTCGCACATCTGCGTACGGCAAGGGATGGCTCGGAGCTGTTGCTCGGCGCCCTCGCCCATCCACGGCATGCCGACGCGCTCGTGCCGCTCGCCGGTGCTGTCGCCGGTGCGGTGTTCGGCGACGTCGGTTTCCCGGAGCCGCCGCCCGAGCTTGCCGGCGTGTGCGTACGTGCCCTAGCGGGCACAATGCGGGACGCCATCGTGGCCGGACTAGTCGGCGCGGCGACCCGACGAGCGGAGGTTCGCGCGTGACCACGGGGAGCCTGCATGACAAGGCCGCCGGCTGCCTGGTCGGCTCCGCGGTCGGTGATGCACTGGGCGGACCCACCGAGGGGCTGGCGCCGGCCCAGATCCGACAGCGGTGGGACGGCTGGGTCCGGGGGATCGTCCCGCCGTACCACGACGACTGGCGCACCGCACGCCCGATCGCGCCGTACCACAAGGGCGACGGGCACATCACCGACGACACCTTGATGACCCACCTGCTCGTGCAGGTCTACCTCGACAAGGGCGACCACCTCGACGCGTACGACATCGCCGAGCGGCTGGTGCCGCGTCTCATCGGCGACAAGGTTTGGGTGCCCGAGCTGGAGACGGAGACGCTGCTGCTCCATCGGGTCTTCCTCGCGGAGAAGTATCTCGCCCTCCGCCTGCACTGGGGCCACGCCGATCCGCGGGAGGCAGGTGTCGGCAACGCCGTGAACTGCGGAGCGGCGATGTACGTCGCGCCCGTCGGGGTCATCAACGCTGCCGACCCGGACGCCGCCTACGCCGAGGCGATCGAGATCGCGGGCGCCCACCAGTCGTCGTACGGTCGGGAGGCCGCAGGAGTGTTCGCCGCCGCGGTCGCGGCGGCGATGGTCCCCGACGCCACGGTGGATTCCGTGGTCGGCACCGCACTGCGGCTCGCCAAGGACGGCACCCGGGTGGCGATCGAAGCCGTGGCCGAGGCTGCTTCCCGCGTGGACCACTGGACCGAGGCGATCGAGTCCGGGGTGCTCCGCGCCGCCGTCCGTCCCTACGACACCGTCGCAGACACCTACCGCGACCAAGGGCTCGGCGCCCGCCGGCCGAGCCGGCTGCACAGCATTGAGGAGCTCCCGCTCGCCCTCGGCTTCCTGGTCATCGCGGGCGGAGAGTGGGAGCGGACCGTCCACGGCGGAGTCAACTACGGCCGCGACGCCGACTCGATCGCCAGCATGGGTGGCGCGTTGGCCGGCGCTCTCGGCGGACGCAAGGTCGTGCCGGACGCGCTCGTGGAGGCGGTCATCAGGGCGAGCCGGACCGACCTGGAGGCACCTGCCGCCGATCTCGCCACCTTAGCCGTCCGGATCCGTAAGGCCGACGCCGATCGGCGGGCCCGAGCTGAGCGGGACTTCGGCCGGCTCCTTGAGGGGTAGGCGACGGCAAGCGGAGATGTCATGAGGGACCCAACCGACGGCACGACTGCACCACTCAGCGGAATTCGCGTGCTGGACGTCTCCACGCTCTTCGCCGGCCCGCTGGCCGCGATGTATCTCGGCGACTTCGGCGCCGATGTCATCAAGATCGAGCACCCGCACCGACCCGACCCCGCTCGCGGTCACGGAGTCGCGAAGGACGGCCACAATCTGTGGTGGAAGACGCTGGGACGGAACAAGCGCGCGATGACGCTCGACCTGTCGCGGCCTGAGGGGCAGGAGATCTTCCGGCGCCTGGCGGCCACGACCGACGTTGTCATCGAGAACTTCCGTCCGGGCACGCTCGAACGCTGGAACCTCGGTCCCGAACACCTTCACGCGCTCCATCCCGGCCTCGTCCTTGCCCGGGTGACGGGCTTCGGTCAGGTGGGTCCGTACCGAAGGCGACCCGGCTTCGGGACCCTCGCCGAGGCGATGAGCGGGTTCGCCGCGATGACTGGCGAGCCGGACGGACCACCGACGTTGCCGCCGTTCGGCCTCGCTGACGGCGTGGCCGCGCTCGCGACCGCGTACGCCGTGATGGTCGCCCTGCACTCCTGTGCGGCCACCGGACGAGGACAGGTCGTCGACATGGCGCTGATCGAGCCGATCCTGTCCATCCTGGGGCCGCAGATCAGCCGGTGGGACCAACTCGGGACGGTGCCGCAACGGCGCGGCAATCGATCGAGCGACAACGCGCCTCGCAACACCTACCAGACCTCAGACGGCCGGTGGGTGGCCATTTCGACGAGCGCGCAGAGCATCGCCGAACGAGTGATGCGCCTGGTCGACCGGGCCGAACTCATCGAGGAGGAGTGGTTCGGAAGCGGCGCCGGCAGGGTCGCGCATGCCGACGAGCTCGACGCGGCGGTCGCGAGCTGGATCAGCCGGCACACGCGCGACGAGGTGGTCGACGCGTTCGAGCGGGTGGAGGCGGCGGTCGCACCGGTGTACGACGCCGCTGACATCAGCGCGGACCCGCAGTACGCCGCGCTGGGCACCGTCCACCGTGTCGACGACCCCGACCTCGGGCCGCTCGCCATGCAGAACGTGCTCTTCCGCCTGTCGGAGACCCCCGGCCGGATCGGGTGGGCAGGTCGCGCCCATGGAGCGGACACCGACGAGATCCTGCGTGAGCTCGGCATCGACAGCATCGACACCATCGACGGGCTGCGTGAGAAGGGAGTCATATGACCTCGCCGCCTCGGCTGAGCGTGACGCTCCTGTACGTACCCGGCGACCGACCAGATCGCGTCAAGAAGGCCCTTGCCAGCGACGCCGATGTCGTGATCATCGACCTCGAGGACTCCGTGCCGCCTGAGGCGAAGGCGGCGGCTCGGATGGCTCTACGCGACCTGACCGGCGATCCCAACCGTGCGGTGCAGGTGCGGGTGAATCCGCTCGACACGGCGTGGGGCCGGGAGGACCTCATCGCCGTGAGGGCTCTGCCCGCGCATGTGGACGTACGGCTGCCCAAGGTTGAATCGCCGTCCGCGGTCTGGGACGTGGTGGCGCTCCTCGCCGGTGGGACTCACCGCAGGTTGCACGTACTCCTCGAGTCGGCGCTGGGTGTGGAGCGTGCCTTCGAGATCGCGGGAGCTGACCCGTCGATGGTCTCCATCGGTTTGGGTGAGGAAGACCTGCGATCTGACCTCGGCGTGACCGACGACGTGGGCCTTGCCTGGGCGCGCGGCCGCGTCGTCGTCGCCGCCCGCGCCGCGGGGCTGTCACCTCCGGCGCAGTCGGTCTACACCACCCTGCATGATGACGAAGGCTTGGCGGCATCCACCCGGGCAGCTCGGCAGACGGGGTTCGTGGGGCGGTGCGCCATCCACCCGTCCCAGCTGCCGATCATCAGGACGGCATTCCGCCCAGACCCAGCCGAGGTGACCCGCGCCCGCGACCTCCTCGACCGAATGCGGGCTGCCCGCACCGCCGGTCAGGCGACCTATGTACTAGAAGACGGCACGTTCGTGGACCATGCGAGGGTGGGTGCCGCCGAGAGAGTTCTCGCACTGGCACAGGCGACGGTCGACCGAATCTAAGCCTCGATCCGTGGACGAGTAGCTGATCGTTCGGCGCGGGTAACGGGGAAAGTGCCTTCTGTGCAGGGAGAATCGGGAGTGTCGAGTTCCTGATTTCACTGCATCGGAAGGCACTGTCAGTGCAACTATCTCATGGATGGTCACGGGCCACGCCGACCTTCGATGATCAGAGCCTGGTGCCGTGTGCGGGCTTGGTGCCGGTGATGGGGTGGGCCGAGCGGGCGGGCCTGTTGGAGCTGCTCGCGGAGCGGGTCAGGTTCAAGGTTGCCGCCACCTCGCACCGCCACCCGCCGCCGCCACGGCACGGGCCAGCCCGAACCCGGTTGGCCCAGCCTCATACACCACCGCGCACGGACCCGGCAGCCTGCCGACCCACTCGCACACATCCGCATGCGACGGCGTCAACCGCGCCGCCCTGAACACCTCCCCGGTCTGCCCATCGATCGCCGCCGCCACCACCGACCGGGCGTGCACATCCAGCCCGACACTCGTACGCTCACAAAACACCGGGGCCTCCTCGCACATGTCGGAAAGGCCAAGCACGGGAAACACGCGCTCGGTAACCCACGAGATTGCGTGAGCGAGGCCCCCGGCCAGCAACCAGTCCATCCGGCGAGCAGTCACTACATACGGTCTAAGTGTGGTTGCCATCCTCCGGGATCGTGCAGGGTACCGGCCTGGTGGCGGGTGACGAAGTTGGTCAGGGCGTGGTCTCGTAGGCCGGTGTCGGCGAGGAGTTCGGCGGCCGCCGCGAGTTGAATGGTCAGGCTGGCCCGGTGGATCATCGCTCGCTCGAGGATGGCGCGGTCGACGATCGGAGCTACCTGTGCGGCGCCGAAGAAGCTGATCAGCGAGGCTGCGTCGATGGCTGGGTCACCGGCGCAGGCGTGGTCGAGATCCAGAACGCCGACTACCTGGTCGGCGTGCCATAGCACGTTGTGCGGTCCGAAATCGCCATGGACCAGGTGGACCGTGTCTGCAGATGCTTCGGCTTGGAGGACTGCGTCCACGACTGCTTCAGCGACGGCGCGGCATTCGCGCGGGAGCCGTGGGGCGAGGGTGTGGCGGACGAGGTTGGGCCAGTGGGCGCCGCCGCACCAGGCGCGGGGGCTTGGGAGCCGCCGAACATCTTTGGCGCGGGCAAATGCAGTCAGGACGTCCCGCAGTGGTCCGGCCCGCGGTGTGCCACGGAACGTCGCTGCGGTGCTCGCCAGCGACGACGGTGGTGAGCATGCCGGTACGGCCGTCTCGGCTGACCACAGGGGTGATCGGGCGGGGAATCTGGAACGGGAGAGATAGCGAGGCGATGAGTTGGTGTACGTGGTGCTCGCACGTCATTCGGTTGTGCTGGTGTCCGTGACGGGAGACCCTGACGCGACGTCCTCGCCATCCACGATCACGATCGTCTCAACCCGGTGTCCCTTGGCTCATGGCGGCGCCGGCTCTAGCCGAAGAGAGCCCAGTTCTGCTCTATCCACCTGACGTGCTGTTCGAGCTGTTCGGGGTACCGATTGGCCACCATCGCGACCTGTCCCTCGTACGATGCGGTGGCGTCTGTCGGGCGGTTCTGGGCAGGCCCGCCGCGGCGAGACGTCGCGTACGCGACACTGGGCTTGGTCGCATCGCCAGGATCAGCCGGTATTAACTCAGACACACCTCACTCGGCGGTTTCTGGGGTGTGTTTGTGCCGACTCGGCGTCAACCTTTGAGGCCGGTGTGGGCGAGGCCCGCGACGAACTGTTTCTGGGCGAAGAGGAACACTAGGAGGACCGGTACGACGGTGAGGGTGGTGGCCGCGAGTTGTACGTTCCAAATCGGGCCGCCGTAGGCATCTACGTACTGGGTGAGCGCCTGCGGAAGGGTGAACTTGTCCTTGCTGGACAGATACACGATCGGCTCGAGGTACAGATTCCAGGACTTCAAGAACGTGAAGATCGTGACGGCCGCGATCGCGGGCTTGCACAGCGGGAGCGCGACTCGCCAATAGAGTCCCCACCGCCCGAGACCGTCCAGGCGTCCGGCCTCTTCCAGTTCCGTCGGGAGGGCCAGGAAGAACTGCCGCATGATGAACGTCGCCAAGACGCTCGGCGCGCCGAACATCGGGACGACGATCAAGGGCCAGTGCGTGTCGATCAGTCCCAGTGAGTTGACGATCCGGAACAGTGGCACGATTGTCACCTCGGCCGGCACCAAGAGCCCGGCCAACACGAGGACGAACAGCGCATTGGCGCCGGGGAACTTGATCCGCGCGAAGGCGTAGCCGGCCATCGACGAAACCAGGATCGTGCCGAGGGTGACGAGGGCCGCGATGTAGAGCGAGTTCCAGTACTGCTGGGCGAACGGCTGCCGCGTGAACACCTCACGGTAGGCATCGAAGGTGGGATGGTGCGGCCAGATGGTCGGCACCGCACGGAGGATCTCGTTCATCGGCTTCAGACTCGAGGTGATCATCCACCACGTCGGAAACACGAACGGGATGCTCATCACGATGAGCACCGCCACCAGGGCCCACCGCGTCCATCGCCCACGGGGACGGCGCTTGGCCGAGCTGACGGAGGTGGCCGAGCTCGCCGGCGTGGGCGCCTGCTCCGGCGAGGTCGGCGGGTCGATGAGGTCAGACTTCATGGAAGACCCACTTTTTACGGGATTGCCACTGGATGAGGGTCAGGACCAGGACGATCACGAACAACAAGACGGCGATGGCGCTCGCGTATCCGAACTCGTTGAACTTGAATGCCTGTTGGTAGAGGTAGTAGACGAGCACCGTGGTCGAGTTGCCCGGACCGCCACCGGTGAGGACATCGATCTGCGCGAACACCTCGAGCGACCCCACGATCGTGATGATCGACACCAGGAGGATCGTCGGACTGATCAACGGCAGAGTGATCGATCGGAAGCGTCGCCAGGCACCCGCACCGTCCAACCGCGCCGCCTCTTGCAGGTCCCCGGGCACGCTCTGCAGGGCTGCCAGAAAGAGGATCATGTTGAGGCCGACGTTCTTGAAGACCTGCACCACGATCACCGAGATCATCGCGGTGGGGCCGTTGCGTAACCAGTTGGGGCCATCGATCCCGATCGTCGACATGAATCCGTTGACGCCGCCGTCGGCCTGGAGCAGGAAGCTCCACACGATCGTCCAGGCCACCAAGGACGCGACCACCGGCGAGAAGAAGAACGTCCGGAACGTGGTGGTCCCGGGCAGCTTCTGGTTCAACAGGACGGCCAGGAACAGCGCCAGGGTGACGTTCAGAACCACCAAGCCGATCGAGAACCAGAGGCTGGCCAGCAGGGACGATCGCAGGCCGGGGTCGGAGAGGAGGCGTTCGTAGTTGTCCGCCCCGGTGAACTTGAAGGTGTTGCCCAGGACGTTCCACTCGTGCAGTGAGTACCAGACGACCATCACCAGGGGAGCGACCACGAACGCGAGCGCCCCGAGGACGACCGGCGCAACCATCAGGTAGCCGGCCGTCCAATCGCGGCGTGCGAGGGTCGATGTCGACCCGACTGACAACCGCACTCGTCACTCCTCCAGGAGCGGCTGGATGGCCGAGCAGGTGTCGTTGAGGACGCCCTTGACATCGGCGTCCTTAGTCCACATGGCGTCGAGCTCGGAACGGACGGTCTCCTGCAACTTCGCGAAGTTCTTGTGCGAGGGCTTGGTGACGCTGTCCTTGATCCCGTCGACCACGACCGATTGCAACTGCTCCCTGCTGAGCAGAGGGTTCGCATCGGCGAGGGTCTGGGCGTTCATCAACGACGCACGCGGCGGCGGGAAGTACGCGGCCAGCTTCTTGGTGTTCTCCGGATTGGTGAAGAACGCGAGGAAGTCGGCGGCGACGTCCGGGTGCTCACCTTGGGCGAACACACCGATGCCTGCCTGCCCGATGACGTTCTGCTGACCGGCGGGACCGGCGGGCATGGGCAGGAGGTCCCACTTGAAGGAATCGTCCAGCTCGGAGGCACGGCTGATCTGGGTGATCGTCATGGCGGCGTCACCGGCGAAGAAGTCGGCGGTCGTGCCCGGGCCGGGCATCGCGTTGTGCTGGAATGCGGCGTCGTGGATCCACTGCATGGCGTCGACCATCTCGGAGTCGGCCATGGTGCATTCGGAGCCGTCGTCGGACCAGGGAGCCGCACCCCAGCCGTCCCACACCGTCGCGAGGTTCTCCCACAACTTGTAGTCGAAGTCGCGGACGATCAGGCCTTGTTTGCCGGAGTCCTCAGCGGTCGCAGCCGCGATGTCGCGAGCGTTGTCGAAGGTCCACTTGCCGGAATTCACCAGCTTGGCGGGGTCGGTCTGGCCAGCGGCGTTGATCTGGCTCTCGTTGACGAAGACGCCGAACGGGCTGTTGGAGAACGGGTAGGCGTAGAGCGAGTCGCCGTCCTTCCAGAGGTCGAGCGTGCTCGGGATCAGATCGTCGATGTCGTACCCCTCGGCGGATTCGAGTGAGGGGGTCAGGTCGACCAATGCGCCGCTTTGGACGAACTCCGGTGCGTTGGACTCGAAGATCCAGCCGAGATCCGGGGGATTACCGCCGGCGATCTGAGTCGTGAGTTTGGTGGTGTAGTCCTCGAACGGCACCGGCTCGAACTTCACGCTCGAGACGAGGTCCGGGTTCTCCTTGACGTAATCGTCCGCGATGCTTTGGAACAGGGACAAGTGGGCGTCTTCGGCCGTCCAGACGGTCATACGCAAGTCGACGGGCTCGGACGGCTTGTGCGGCTCGCCCGACGGCGCCTCGTCACCACCACCACAGGCGGCGAGGACGAACGTGGCAGCCAGCGCTGCAGCGCCGGCGATGCCCTGTTGGATTCGGGGTGACATCTGTGCTCCTTGGGACTGAGCTTCCGCGGTCAGTAGGGGTAGGCGCCGTCGGGCCAGCGCAGCTCGACACCGGCCGTGCTGAGCTCGTCTTGGAAGTCGGCGACGTGGTCGGCCTTGGCCTGGACGACATGCGGTGTGCGTCCGGTGGCCAGACAATGGGCGGCGAGGTGACCGGCGGCCTCGCCAATGTTCCATTCGACGGGATGCAGTCGGTAGCACCCGTTGGTGATGTGGGTCGTCCCGAGGTTCTTGTTGCCGGCCAGCAAGTTGGTCATCCGTTGCGGAAGCAGGGCGCCGAGGGGGATCTCGAACGGCGTGGACGGTACGTCGATATAGGTGTTGCCACCGGTCGACGGATGCAGGTCGATGCGGTACATCCCGATACCGACGGAGTCCTCGTACTGCGTCGCGCCCGCATCTCCGCGCACGGCGTAGGAGACGTCGTTCTCCGTGATAGTCGTGACTGCTCGGATCCGGCGCGACTCCCGGTGGTACGCGGCTTGGGCGAGCCCATCCGCATGCCCCATAACGTCGGGACGCAGCCGCAGGCCGGGGAAACCCTGGCCGCCGTCCCCTCGGGGTGCTTCAGTCTGCATCCAATAGAGCATCGAGAGGCTCAGCTGTCGGGCGTCTGCGATCCGCGCCTCCCCGACGTCGCGCGGGACGTCGAGCACGTGGTCGAG
Source organism: Actinopolymorpha sp. B9G3 (assembly GCF_040120725.1). NCBI lineage: Bacteria > Bacillati > Actinomycetota > Actinomycetes > Propionibacteriales > Actinopolymorphaceae > Actinopolymorpha > Actinopolymorpha sp. B9G3. The sequence continues at coordinate 78,008 of NZ_JBEEAB010000024.1, forward strand.
GAAGTAGTCGATGCTCGGCCAGTTCACCAGGCAGATGTCGCTGACGTAGTGACCGGGGGCGAACAGGTCGCGCGCCGCGATGCGACGGAACAGCCACAGGTTGCCGTCACCGGGGCTCTTCGACTGGTCGGCGACGACGGCGCGAGCATCGTCACCCGGATTTGGCGTGAACGAGCGGACGTCCATTTCGAGGGTTCGTGGGTGGGGAGCGGTCCACGACACCATGGGATGGCCGTTCCACGGTCCCGGCGTGTACGCCCGCCAATAGTCGTAGCGCTCCGGCTTGTCGATGGTGTGGTCACCGTCGACGTGCTCGACTGCGAAACAGACGCTGAGCGCCTGTACGTTGTCGGGCTCGGCGACCTCGGGCGCACTCGGTTCACCCGTCTCCCGGGACGATTCGAAACCGGTGACGTACTCCGTACCCGAGAGTGGCAACAGTTCGCCAGTCTCGGTTGCGTCGATGACGTAGGTGCTGGCCACGGTGGTCTCGGTGCCGTCCAGGACCGATGCGAGGGTGACCGAGACGATCCGGTCGGCGTCGGTTGTGGCAGCTGTTGGGCGGACGCGCTCAATCATCCGGATTCGACCGGCCGATCGGTAGGGCGCCAGCATCTCCTCGAGCACCCCGAGCGCGACGCGCGGTTCGTGGCACAGCTTCGAGACCCACCCGGCGCCCGGGTTGAGTTCCGACCAGGACCGCGCACTGTCGGTGAGGGGGTAGCGCCGGCGGTAGACGTCGCGGATGCCGTCTCGCAGCACGCGGTAGCGGGCAGTGACGCCGAAGCGTTCCACCCATGGGTGCTCGTCCGGTGGGACGGCCTGCGAGGTCAGCTGACCGCCGATCCACGGGTGTTCCTCGGTGAGGATCACTCGTGCACCTCGGTCGGCGGCCGCCAGAGCAGCGGCGACACCGCCGAGTCCGGCGCCGACGACGAGAAGGTCGGTTTGCAGATCGTGGTGTGTCACGCGGTTCCTTCTGTGTTGGCGTGGTTGTCCGATGGGGTCGGGGGAGGAGCGAGGGTGGCTCCGTCGATGTCGGTGCACTCGAGCATCTGGTGGAGTTCGTCGTCGGTCACGCGGTGCCGCTGACCTGCAGAGGTGGTCGTGGTGCCGTTCTCGGCGGCGACCAGCCGGTGGAGGAGTAGCAGTGCCCGGGCGCCCAGCTCCTCGCGCGGGATGGAGAAGCCGCTCCAGGCGCGGCCTCCGCTCCGAGGGTGGTGTGGCTGGCCGAGGAGGAGAACCGAGACATCGCTAGGGACCCGGAGCCCACGCCGTTCGATCTCATCGGCGATCTCTTCTGGATAGTTCTCCGGCGCGACCACCACTGCCGTCAGCCGCTGGTCGATGATCTCCTCGGCCGTGGCCGTCACATCGTCGAGTTCGACGAAACGTGCGGTGAGGCGGTGGCTCTTCATCGCCGAGGTGTATCCCTCGACGCGGTCGAGCGTCGGTTGATCGGTGGCGCGCGCACCGAGGTAGCCGATCCGAGTGTGATCCAGCTCGACCAACCGGTTGACCTGGCGTGAGGTCGCAGCCACGTAGTCGACGCCGACATAGGGGAGACGACCGCCTTCACTGCCGCGCTTGCCGACGAACACGAAGGGGTAGTTGGTATCCAGCAGGTGCTGGAGCTCTCCCCGGTCTTCGTGCTGTCCGAGAAGGAGGCAGCCGTCGGCGATTCCGAGCCGGTGCCAGCCGTCGCGGGTCAGGCGGCGGCGTCCGTCCTCGGCTCGCGCACTGGTGAACAGAAGCAGGTCGACCCCGAGCTTCTCGGCCGCGTGCTCGATGCCGACGAGAAACGGTCCGTAGAAGTCGCGTCCGCCGAGAGGAAAGGTCGCCTCGTAGGTGAAGACGCCGAGAATCTGGGTGAGGCCGCCAGCGAGTCGCTGGGCCGCCGGGTTCGCGGCGTAGCCAGTGATGCGGATCGCGTCGAGTACCCGTTGGCGGGTCTCCTCGCTGATCCGGACGCCGCTCGGCGTGCGGTTGTTCAGGACGAACGACACGGTCGCCTGGCTGACGCCGGCGACTGCGGCGACGTTGGCCTGGGTGATGTGACGTCGTGGCATGCGGGCTAGTGTGTTGCCCGTCACGTCAGGCAGGCAAGATGATAATGCGCATTATTAACAGGTCGAGGTTGAGTCGATCCAACACGTCCCCGGCGGGCTGGCTCCTTGATAGGGCGCATTATCAGCGTGGATCGGCACGAGGTTGCTCGTGAGGTTGCTAATAGGTTCGATCAGGTTCCTTGACCTTCTGCGAGGGCGCGTCCAAGGCTGCGATCGCAACATCTTCTGCACCTACTCGTGCACTGACGCACTGAAGGAGCACGTCATGCCTGTCAGATCCCTCAACTCGGTGCGCCGGCTCCTCACCGGGGTGACGGTCGCAGCACTTGCGACCGTCACCGGCGTCGGCGCCGCGCCTAGTACGGCAGCGCCCGCCACTGGCGACGATGCCGAACTCCCGATCTTCACCTCGACGGGCCCAATCATCGATCCCTTCGACGATTCCTTGCCGCACAACCCCAACGGGGAGTTCATCTTCCCGTCGGTGTTTCATGCGAGCGAGCATCTCGAGAACCCGCTGGGCGAGTGGTACATCTACTTCGCCCCCCACGATGCACCCGGCGGGATCGAGCTGATGTACAGCGACTCGCTTGACGGACCGTGGACGCACTACGAAGGCAACCCGGTGATCTCGAATGTCTGGGAGCCGCACTACTCGGTATCTCACGTGTCGTCACCGGACGTGGTGTGGAACGACGGCGAGGGGAAGATGTTCCTCTACTTCCACGGAGAGAACAAGGTGACGCGGTACGCCACCTCGACCGACGGTGTCACCTTCGACTACGGCGACGAGGCCGTTACTGCCGACATGGTCGATGAGGCGCAGCCGGGGCGCGACGCCATTGCCGCGGGGTACGCGCGGGTGTTCAGCAATCCTGATCGGAAGTCGCGCGATCGCTGGGCGATGTTCTTCATGACCAACTACGACACGAACATCCGCGACATCAATGTCGCCACCTCACCCGATGGGAAGTCGTGGGAAGTCCAGCCAGAACCACTCATCACCCCCGGAGCGGAGGAAGGCGCCAACGTGACGGCGGCCGACTACTGGACCTACAGGGGGCAGCCCTATGTCGTCTATGGGTCGACGGTCGGCACGACTTTCGCCCGACGGCTCGACTTCATGAACTGGACGTCCGGTGACCCGCAGCCGCTGTACATTCCGCAGCAGGTTCCGCCCGAAGCAGGCCGCGCTACGTCCCCACAGTTCGTCAGCGACGGCGACACGACCCATCTGTTCTACGAGACCGGTCACCGCTTGCACGGGACGATCGCGCACGCCGTCATCGATCCACACGGGTGGCGTGATCCGTTGAACCCGCACCCCGAAGACCCGATGTACGAGCAGTGCCCGGCGCCGGGATCGGATGAATTCGACGGTGACACGCTCGACCGGTCCCTCTGGTCGACGACGGTCCGCGGCGACCTCGACAGGTCCGTGGTGGCTGACGGTGTCTGGAAGGTGCCGACCTACACCGGCAACTCGACGTCGGCACCGCTCGTCCTGCAGCCGGTCCCGGACACGCCGTGGGAGGTCACCACGAAGCTGACCATCGATCCGCAGAAGAACTACCAACAGGCCGGCATCCTGGTGCGGCGCAACGACGCCAACTCGGCCAGGATCACGCTGTCGCACGTGCACGCCGGCAAGCGATTCGACTTCATCTGGCGCAAGAACGGCGTGGAACGCAACAACCAGCACACCATGGAGGACACCGCCTTGGCACCGCCCGAAACGACGGAAACCGTGTGGCTGCGCATCACTCACAACGGAGGCTGGCTGACGGCGTCATTCAGCATCGATGGGCAGACGTTCACGAACCTCGGGCGACCGATCCCCGCGGGGGAGTTGTCAGCCACCGACGTGGGCCCCGTCGCCTACCGAGGGCCCGAGGACACCCCGGAGGTATACGGCTCGTTCGACTGGATCCGGTTCAGTCCGAGCGCCGACGAACTCGAAGCCTGCGACAAGCTTGAATGACGCCAGCCTGGGTCGTCCGGCTGCCTCGGTCGGGCGAAGTCGGGATGCACTGCGAGAGGGAAGCACCGACGGGCAGATTCTGCAAGCCCTGCGGACCTCAGGTCCGGCCTCTCGAGCGGATCTCGCCAGGATCTTGGGGATCAGCCGAACCCGAGTCGGGCAGGTCATCGGCGAACTCGCCCGGATGAACCTCGTCACCGAGGCGCCGGCGCCGCACAGTCACGAGACTCGGATGGGTCGCCCGGGCAGTGCGGTACGACTCCGCACCGGCTTGGGATTCGTCGTCGGCGTCAATATCACCCACGCCCATGTTCGATGTCTGGCCACCGACCTTGCTCACGTGGTGGTTGCGTCGTCTGACTGCCCCCTCGTCGATCCGCTCGACATCCACCAGGCACTCGGGGTGGTGGCTCGCACAGTGCACAATGTGATCAACAAGGCGACCGACGTACACGGCGAGTGCCTTGGCGTCGGTCTTGCCATCCCGGCGCCGATCGATCCGGAGACACTCCGAGCGGCACCGTCCAGTTGTCACCAACTGTGGGTCGATGCGCCCGTACGCGAGTTGCTGCAAGAGAAGATCAGCCTTCCCGTTTATGTCGGCAATCATGGCAACTTGGCGGTCATGGCCGAACGGCTCTGGGGAGAGGGGCATCGTGTCGACGACTTCATTTGGATCGGGCTCGACACCAATGTCGGGGGCGGAATCTGCTCTGGCGGACAACTGATTCGAGGGCGTGACGGCTTCGCTGGGGAACTCGGCCACATCGTTGTCGATCCGCACGGTGAGATCTGCCGCTGTGGGAATCAAGGCTGCCTCGAGACAGTCGCCTCGCTGGACAGCATGCAGCGGATGCTCTGGCCGATCCACGGCGAGTTGGACCCGAGTCAGATCATCGAGTTGATCACGCGCGGTGACCCAGCCGCGCTACGGGCCATCACCAACGTCGGCACCCAGGTCGGAGTGGCGGTGAGCACCTTGATCAACATCCTGAATCCGTCGCTCTTCATCGTCGGCGGGCTGCTCAGCCGGCAATGCGGCGCGGTGGTCTTAGACGCGATTCGGACAGAGATGAACCAACGTGCGCTGCCGGCGGCCAGAGAGTCCGTACGACTGCAATTCAGCACACTGCGCCGACCGGAACCTCTGGGTGCGGCAGCACTGGTGTTGATGGACACCTCACGTCATCTCGTCATCGACGAGGTGGGCAAACCGCGTTGGGTATGGACCGCCGATCAGAGATCGGCAGGGCCCGTCTAGGACACCGGTCCTCCGCGGGCATCGACCGCACCGTTCTCACCCGCGCCTCGCTGCGCCAGCGGGAGGTTGACAAAGTCGCGGCCCCGGCCGCTCAGTTACGCAACCTCCTTGGCGGTTCGGATTCCTGCTGATTGCCTATGCCGTGGAACCGGGTCCTTAGGTTCGCTGCCTGCCGGGCAGCGTGGACGGAAGGAACGTGTTCAATGGCGAATGGCGGTAGCCAGACGATCAACAGACCGAGTAGCCCGCCAGCGAAGACGATCGAGTCGAGTTCTGGCCCCAAGGTGATCCGGCGGCGACGGACACCGTTGACGACCCGGCTGAGGCGTGACTATCCGGTGCTGCTGCTGGCAATCCCCGGGATGCTGGTCATCTTCGCCTTCCAGTACTACCCGCTGTATGGCAACATCATCGCCTTTCAGGACTATCAGCCCTACCTCGGCATCAGTCAGAGCCCCTGGAACGGCGTCGAGAACTTCACGGTCATCATCAACGGGGACCCTGAGTTCCTGAACGCGGTCAAGAACACATTGATCTTGACCCTGATCCAGACCATCATCGTCTTCCCGGCTCCGATCGTCGTCGCGATCGTCCTGCACACGCTGCTGTCGAACAAACTGCGGCAGTTGGTGCAGTCGATCCTCTATCTGCCGCACTTCATGTCCTGGGTGATCGTCGTAGCGGTCTTCCAGCAAGTGCTCGGCGGCACCGGAATGATCAACAACTGGCTGCGTAGCCACGGCTATGACCCGCTGCACATCATCGGAAACGCAGACGCATTCCGCGCGCTGCTCACCTCCGAAGTGATGTGGAAGGACACCGGCTGGGCCACCATCTTGTTTCTCGCAGTCCTCTCCCAGATCGACCGATCGCTGTACGAGTCCACCGCCGTCGACGGCGCAAACCGTTGGCAGCAGATCTGGCACATCACGTTGCCGGGCATGAAGACGATCATCATCTTGTTGCTGATCCTGCGCCTGGGCGACTCGCTGTCAGTCGGCTTCGAACAGATCATCCTCCAACAACCCGCGGTCGGCACCGAAGTCAGCGAGGTGCTCGACACCTACGTCTACAACAACGGAATCCTCGGTGGCGCCTGGGGAGTCGCGGCATCCGTCGGGCTGGTCAAGGGGGCGATCGGCCTCTGCCTTGTGCTGGCCGCCAACAAGCTCGCCCACCGATTCGGTGAGGAAGGGATCTACCGCGGATGACGAACCTCGTAGCAACGCAGCGCCGTGGTCACACACTGGTCGACGGGATGCCGCGACCTGGCTGCCCGGAACGGGTGATCAAGGGCATCTTCCTGATTGTCATCTGCTCCCTGGTCGTGTTCCCGTTCATCGGCGTGATCTCGACCAGTCTGGCCACGCCCCAGGAAGTGACCCAGGCCGGCGGATTCGTGATGTTCCCGACGCAGGGCATCAGCCTGACGGCTTACCGGTCGATCTTTGCCGGGGGCACTGTGACCCAGGCTCTGCTGGTCAGCGGCTTCGTGACCGTCGTCGGCATCGCGATCTCCCTCTCGCTGACGTGCACTCTGGGCTGGGCACTCAGCCGACGCCGTACGGTCGGCAACAAGGCGCTGCTGATGTTGGTGCTGGTGAGCCTTCTGTTCAATCCGGGCCTGATCCCCACCTACCTGGTCGTCCAACAGTTCGGTCTGCTGGACAGCTTATGGGCGTTGATCATTCCGACCTGCGTCAGCGCCTTCAACGTGATCGTCGTACGGGCCTTCTTCGTCGGGCTGCCGGGCGAGGTGCTCGACTCGGCCATGATCGACGGGGCGTCGGAGTGGAAGACGTTCCGTTACATCGGACTTCCGCTGTCCAGGGCAGTGGTCGCCGTGATCGGCCTGTTCTACGGCGTCAGCTACTGGAACAGCTTCTTCCACGCGCTGCTGTACATCAACGACGCCAGCAAGTGGCCGCTGCAGCTGGTGCTGCGCACCTACGTGGTCAACGGTGTCGAGATCGGCGGCCAGGACCTCGGCGTGGCGGGCGAGGTCCTACCGCCACAGACCGCGATCCAGATGGCGATCTTGATGGTCTCCGTCATCCCCATTCTGTGTGTCTACCCATTCATCCAGCGTCACTTCGCCAAGGGCGTCCTGACCGGAGCCGTCAAGGGCTGACGATCCTCCACGACACCAACGAGAGGTTGAGAACAAATGACGAAGCTCGAATCCTTGCGGTTGTCGCGACGATCACTGTTCGGCGCCGGTGCGGCACTCGGACTGTCCGCAGCCGTGGCCGGCTGCTCAAACGAGGGCCGCGGCGGCGCCACCCGAGCCAATGACGCCGCTGCCAGGTCGAAGGTCCGGCCGGCTTACGTCCGCTACGAGAGTGTCGAACCCGATCTGTCCGGCGCGGAGTATGACATCCCGGACGCCTTCAAGCGCTACCCCGCCGATCCGGTGCAGGCGATCTCGGAGCCGCCCGGTGATGGTAAGCCGATCAAGGTGATGACCTACACCAACACTCCGATCCCACCCAAGGTATCCAGAAACGAATTCTGGCAGGAACTCAACAAGCGGGTCGGATCGCCGGTCGAGATCAACCTCACGCCATCGGTCGACTACAGCCAGAAGTTCGCCACTGCCGTCGCCGGCGACCAGCTCGGCGAGCTGTTCATGATCGGCGGCGTTCCGCAAAAGCCTCAGATGCTTGCAGCGAAGGCGGTTGACCTGACGCCACACCTATCCGGTGACCAGATCAAGAAGTATCCGTTTCTGGCCAATCTGCCGGAGGTCAGCTGGAACTCAGCGATCTTCGACGGCAAGATTTATGGCATCCCGATCCCGCGCGGCGCGATCAGCACGATGGTGCTCTATGCCCGTAAGGACATCCTGGGCCAACAGGGGCTCCCGGCCAAGGTGAGCAGCGCCGACGAGTTCGTCCAGCTCTGCCAGGAGTTGACCGATAATCGCCGGAACCGTTTTGCCCTGGCCGACCGGCCGACCGAGTTCGTCCGAAACATGTTCGCTATTCCGAACAATTGGAGCATGCAGGACGGCAAACTGGTCAGCGCCTTGGAGCATCCGGCACAAGAGGAGGCCCTCGCGCTCCTGGCGAAGCTGTGGAAGTCGGGCTACATCCATCCCGACGCGTTCACCGGCCAGAACCAGGATCGAAAGACGCGCTTCGGCAATGGATCGGGACCGCTGGTGCCGGGAACCTTCAGCGGCTGGCCAGCCTATCTGCAGACGCTGGAAGAGATGGGCGAGATCGCGATCATGGCACCGCCGGCCCACGACGGCTCCGGCGTCGGCCATACCTGGCTGGGCGCACCGACGATCTCTGTCACCGCCATCAGCAAGAAGGCCGAGGACCGGGTGGAGACCCTGCTGGCCTACCTCAACTATTTGGCCACTCCGTTCGGCACCAGCGAATATCTGTTCCGCAAGTACGGCATCCCCGGCGTTGATCACACCCTCACCGACGGAAAGCCGGTGCTGACGGACAAGGGCTTCAGTGAGACTCAGCTCGGCCTGCAGTACCAGGCCGACGGCCCTTGGGCCATCTTCCTTCCTGAGAGGGAGGGCAGCAGTACGGATTGCTTCAATGCGATGAAGGAGATCTGTCCCGAGGCGCTCGCCAATCCCGTGGACGGCATGTATTCCGAGACCGAAAACCGCAAGGGCAGCCAGATCAGCCGCGACATCGGCACGGTGACCGACGACATCATTCAGGGCCGCAAGCCGCCGTCAGCCTGGACCGCCGCGGTCAAGAAGTGGAAGGAGGACGGCGGCGACAAGATCGCCGAAGAGCTGTACGCCGCCTACGAGGCCTCACGCTGAAAAGGATCCGGAATTCCCGGGATCACTGCGATGCCGACGAGTCCCGTTAATGGATTGATCTTCCGAGGAGTCATCTGTGGGCCATCCGAACATCATCTACTTCCATACTCACGACACGGGGCGATATATCCAGCCCTACGGGGCGCCGATCCGCACCCAGCGGCTGCAGGCGTTCGCCGAGGAGTCGGTGGTGTTTCGCAATGCGCACTCGGCCGCACCGACATGTTCACCGAGTCGCGCTGCTCTGTTGACGGGCCAGTGGGCCCATACCGCGGGAATGTTGGGTCTGGCGCACCGCGGACACCGTCTCAAGGATTACGACCGTCACCTGGTGCGCACCCTGCACCGACACGGCTACACGTCGGCTCTGGTCGGCGTCCAGCACGAGGCGACGGGCCCCGGAGCAGCGACGCAGACCATCGGCTATCACGAGGATCTGCCCGTCACAGACAAGCTGGCACCGGCGCATCGCGACGCAGCACTGCGTTATCTTCGCCGCGACCACGACCGGCCGTTCTTCCTCTCCATCGGGCTGAACGAAACTCACACGCTGCGGGACACAGGTTGGCTCTTCGGTCATCCCGGCGGTGATGCTCGGTGGACCGCCCCGGCTCCCACCATGCCGAATGCACCTATCACCCGGAGCGACATGGCGTCCTTCCACGCAGCTGCCCTGCAGGTGGACCAGGCGCTGGGGGCGGTGCTGGACACACTCCAGAAGGAGGGTCTGGCCGACAACACGGTGGTGCTGGTCACGACCGACCATGGAATCGCGATGCCGGACATGAAGTGCACCTTGGGCACAACGGGAACCGGCGTGATGATGATGGTGCGGGCACCCGGTCTGCCGGCCGGCCACGCGATCGACTCGCTCGTCAGCCAGATCGACGTGTTCCCGACTCTGTGCGAGTTGCTCGGCATCGACGCGCCGCCGTGGTTCCAGGGGACCTCTCTGCTGCCCACGCTGGAGGGTCGCCAGATCCGTGAGGAAACGTTCGCGGAGATCACCTACCACGCCGCATACCAACCAGAGCGAGCCATCCGCACCGAGCGATGGCTCTACATCCAGCGCTTCAACGACTGGAACCGGCCGACCCTGCCCAATGTGGATGCCTCGGGCAGCAAGTCGCTCTGGGTTGACGCCGGTTGGCTCGATCAGGAGTTGCCGACGGTACGGCTGCACGACCTCATGTTCGATCCGCACGAAGTGCGGAATCTGGCCGACTGCCCGACGGCCGCTTCGGTGCGTGCCGACCTGGCCGAGCGACTGGAGCGCTGGATGCTCGAGACCGACGACCCTTTGCTGCTTGGCCCGGTCCCGCCGCCGGAAGGATTCCCGCCGCCGATGGCTCCCGATGCACCCCCGACGGGACCTTTCCCCAGCTGAATTCTCTCGATCGATCGCGTCTACGACAAAGGAGTTTGGCCATGCCATCATCCGAACGCAGGATTGTCCGGCGTCACCTACTTGCGGGCTCTGCCGCCGCGATCGGAGCACCGCTGATCGGCAGTTATGCCCGGCCGGTTTACGCCGCCGAACCCTCTCGCCGCTCGGCATCGCTCGAGCTGGACGAATCAAGGTACGTTGAGCTCGACGCCGACTTCCTCGACACCCAAACCGCCCACTACCCGCGGATCAAGCGGATGCGGGACGGCCGATTCATACTCTTCTACCAGAGCTCTCAGCACTCATGGAACGTGTATTGGAGCACCAGTCGTGACCTGAAGAACTGGGCCAAGCCACAGTTGCTGTTCGCGTCGCACAAGATCCTCGACGGAGACGATGATAGGTGCTATGCCACCGCGGATGCTCGGGTTCTGCACAACGGCGATGTCCTCGCCGTGTGTTCGTTCCGGGCCAACAAGCGCTTCAGTACCCATATGGAACTTGACGGGCTGATGCTGCGCCGCAGCACCGATAATGGACGGACCTGGCATGCCGAGCAGGTGATCTACATCGGCGCCAACTGGGAGCCATTCGTCCATCAGACCCCCACGGGTGAAGTCCAGGTCTACTTCACCCATAGCGCACCGAAGCGGGTTGTGGAGGACACCAAGGGATCGACCGGGGTCGCGATCATCCGATCACACGATGGAGGTCGGACATGGACCCCCAATGTGACCGACTACCCGTACGCCGCCGATCGAGTGGCGCAGCAATACGTTCGCACCTCTGATACGGGAGTCAAGATCTTCACCGATCAGATGCCCAGCGCGCTCCAGACCCGCACACCTGGGGGAATCGCGCTCGCGATGGAGTCCCATCTCACCGACGGCTACATGATCTCCTTCGCCTACACCAAGCAGAACTGGCCGGACAAATTGGGCATGGATGAGCCGGGACCGGCCGACCGTCAGGACAACATCTTCCGCGGCGCGGCACCGTATCTTGCACGGTTCCCGTCTGGTGAGTCCGTGCTCGCCTACAACCGAGATTCACGCCAGCACATCCACCTCGGAGACTACGAGGCCCGCGAATTCGGCGATCCCGGGGTGTTTCTGCCGGGAAACGGGTTCTGGGGCTCGATCGAGGTGATCAATCCCGGGCAGCTCGTCACCACGATGCCCCAGGTGCGTGACGACGGGAACAAGATCATGATCGGCATCCTCGATCTGATCAAGCGCTAACGGCGCTCGCGTCGTGGTTCGCGTCTGGGCGGGCCGAGCAGGTGCATCCCGGCTGCTTGCAGCACCCGCAGCACCGTCGACTCGCTCACGCGCACCAGCTCGAGTCTGGAGCCGCGGTGAGCCAGCTTGCGGTGTGACAGGTCGATCTCGGCCCACTCTTCGGCCAGCTTGACGATCGCCTCGCGTTCCCAACCCAGCAGTGCGTGCAACGGCACGTCGAGTCCGGGCTTGGCGTCAGCGAGCCGATCTTCGACGGCTCGTGCCTGCCAGCGCAGCACCCGCGCACGGTCCAGGCCGAGGCTGGCGGCTGCCCGCCTGGTCGACCAGCCACCAGCGGTGGCGTGGTCGACCACGGCGAGCAACCCGGCCTTCACATCAGCGTGCACGCGTGGCGGGACTGGGCCGGCTACGAGTCCCAACGCGATTTTCCTTCGCGCAGATGCAGCGTGATCGCCTGCTCGGTCACCGTGGCCCGTAGCCGCTCGATCTCAGCCTTCGCCGCTCGGCCTGAAGTGGCTGCGTGCCCAGCCCGACCAGCCGAGGACCATCGCCGACCTCCAGGCACTACTCGACCAGTTCGTCGCCGCCTACAACCACAACCGGCCACACCGGTCCCTGCCGCACCGAGCCACCCCGGCAACCAACTACACCAGCAGACCAAAGCGACCCCGACAAAGGGCGGCCGCGACGACACCCACCACCGACTCCGACACGACCGCATCGACAAAGCCGGCAACATCACCCTGCGCTACCGCGGCCAGCTGTACTCCATCGGCATCGGCCGAACCCACACCCGAACCCGCGTCCTCGTGCTCGTCCAGGACCTCGACATCCGCATCATCGACGCCGCCACCGGTGAGCTCCTCCGCGAACTCGTCCTCGACACATCCAAGCGCTACCAAGGCACCGGACGACCACCCGGACCCACCCGCTAAACAACGGACGGCCGAACCCACCACTATTGGGTTCGGCCGTCCGGGATGTCGTGAGACATCACAACGGCGCCCCCGGCAGGATTCGAACCTGCGACACACGGTTTAGGAAGATTCTGGACGAGGTGCTCCACGCGTTCTACCTGCGACTATGCCACCGCTCCGGCGTTCAGGGGTGCACTGAACGTGCATGGTTCGACGCCAGTTCGCACCACAAGTGATTCCACAAGCGTCGTGGGACCGGTCCGGCGCCCGGATGGGTGGCTCACATCCGCGAGGCTGTCGCGGCGGAAATATTCCAGGGGCTGACGCTCAAGCCGTTGCCGATGACCCGGGGTCGGGCAGCCACCGTCGGAGAGGGGTCCTCCAGCACCGGGGAAGTTGTCGCCGACGCTGGTGGTCATGGCCGTGCAACCGCTCCAGTGTCCGTCGTTCAAGCTGGTGTATGCGGCCGCCGTCCTGCGCCCCGTGGAGCGTAGGCTCGTCACTTTCGACGAATCCGGATGACAGGCCGCGTGCGCCTTCTCCAATCCTGTCCACGGTCCGCAGGTCACCCTGCGGCAGCTGCTGAGCCATACGTCAGGGCTGGACGACACCCACGAGCTCGAAGCCGATCCCGTCACTGCGCTGCACCTGCCCTTCCGTCGACCCGGGGAGGGGGCGGACGTTCCGCGCTGCTCTTCGACACGCCGCCGGGCACGCCGTCGACCCGCACGCCATCCTCGGCGGATGCTTTGGCGGGCTCACCGGCTGAAGTGCCGGACGGGCCATTCCTACCAAGCGAGCGCACTGGGGCCACTGGTTCGGACGGTACGCCAACGATGCGGCGCCCGATGCCGACGGTACTGCTCGTCCACGGCGGTCGGCGTTCGCACCTGCGGCCGGTGGGTGACGGCCTGTTCGTCACTGAAGGAGGCCTGTCAGACGGCCTGCTGCCGGGCGAACAACCGATCCTGTCGATCAACGACTTCCCACTGATCGGGATCTCCCAAGTGAGCGCATCAGCTGAAGAGCCGCCGGTCGTGGGAAGCGATGCGAGGGCGGCCGGATCCGGGCTTGACGTCTGACGGAAGGGGTACTTCCATACTAGAGTGCACGCACCGCGCTTGCGTCGCGGCTGGCCGCGGTGTTGACCTTCTGGTGCTCCGAGGGAGATCCCATGTCTAGTGCGCCCCGACCCTTGTCGTCGCGGCTACGTACTCTCCTCATCGTCCCGATGCTCGTGGTGGTCGGTGTCGCCGCCACCGGCCAACCCGGCCTCGCGGCTGATCCAAGCGGAGAGCGGGTGGCTCACCCGGGTAACGATGTGCCGCCGCTGCCCGAGGTGCAGTCGGTGGTCACGCTCGCCAACGGTCCGAGGTACGAAACCGCCAAGGACGGCACCCTCTACAGCCCGCTCGACGAACCCGACTTCATCAGAGGGCATGACAACGGTCAGAGCACGTTGTACGACAACGGCAAGGGCTTACGATTTTCGTACTGGTCGTTCGGTGACACGTTCCTCACCCGGCCGAACGGCGACGGCGACAGCTTCCTCGCCAACACCGGCGCGGGGACGACCGACCTCGACATGGGCGACAGCATCAGCGACTGGGACTACGACGGTGGCGAGGGCGGCCCACGGGAGTTCATCGACCTCAACGCCGAGGAGCAGGCGTGGAACGACGAGCACGCCGACACCGATCCGGACGCCGACGGATGCCAGCCCGGGCCGGGCGTCACGTGGATGGCGTGCGGTGACGAGTATGCGATCTGGGGTGGTTCGATCGTCGCCGATCCCGACCGCAAGCGGATTCTCGCGTTCTACGCCCTCATCACGCGCTATCACGCGTTGAAGGCAGGATGTACGCAGGACGACATCGACAATCGCAACGAGGCCTGCCGTGAGTGGCTGTTCGACGGTGTGGGTACTGGTGTCGCGGTCTGGACCGAAGGAAAGAAGGACGGCAACGGCTGGGCGCGGCAGACAGTGGCGCACCCGACCGATCCCGACATCCCCACGGCGATCTGGCCGACCGACGGGGTCCCTTCGACGCCCGATGCCCGGTACGACACCGCGATGGTGGTCGACCACGGCTACCTCTATGCGTACGGCTGCTATGGCTTCCTGGCATCGGAATGCCGGCTGGCCCGGGTGCCGCTGAGTCCGGCTGAGGCCGTGTGGGACCGTGCCAGCTGGCGATTCTTCGCCGGCGACGATCGCGACCGTGCCAGGTGTCGGCACTTGTGGTCGGCAGACCTGGAGTGCGCGGTCCCGTTGCCAGCGGGTACGAAGCCCGATGGCACTCCCGACACTCTGAGCGGTGGCGCCGCCGGAACCTCAGTCTACTGGAATCCCCGCCTGCGCGTCTTCATGTCGATCTACAGCGTCCCGTTGAGCAACGACATCCACTACCGGGTGGCCTACCGGCCCGAAGGTCCCTGGTCACAGGCGAAGCTCCTCGGTGTCGCGCTGCCTGCGGTGGGCGAGGGCCTCGGCTCGATCAGCTATGCGGGATTCGTCCACCCGGAGTACGCCGAACGGGGTGGGCTCGTGCAGTACATCACCTACGCGCACACGTCCGGGTTCCTGAAGTCGGACTTCCCGGTCATGAAGGTAACCTTCGCCGATCCCAGGGGTCACTGACCTGCATCGGGTAGGCGGGTCGACTCCCACGCCGCCGCTATCGGTTGCCTCCAATGCGGAGTAGTGGGGGGGGGGGGGGGGGGGGGGGGCGGG